>JAUYJH010000084.1 GCA_030688705.1 Deltaproteobacteria bacterium | reverse complement strand
GATCCGCCCATCTAAAAAGTCGCCGATTTTTTTGGCCCCCGCCTCAATCTCTTCTTGGGGAACATTTTTAAGGCGTTTTTCCAGTTCTTCAAAAAACGGCTCTACCTCATCCACCTGGGGCACCACCGGTTTCTTGTCTTTTGCTTTGGCCATTGTGTTGAAATTTATCATTTTTTTGGTCTCTAGCCAAGGTAAATTCCCTCTGTTTGTCACTCCGGCGAAAGCCGGAGTCCAGTCGTTGTTTTAGCAAGACTGGATCCCGGCTTCCGCCGGGATGACGCCTACATTTATCTCGAACTCGCCGTTCTCATGACGCGGCCCCAAGCATCGAGCAGGTTCTTGGTCGAGTTGACCATCGATTCAACCACATGGGCAAACTCTTGGAGCATATCGGCCATCAATTTCTGTGAGGTCGAGATGGTATCGACTTCTGATTTGGCTTTTTGCTGGGCCTTCATGAACTCGCCCATATTTTTTTCGTCGGCGTTCGTTGCCAAAAGGGCATCGGTTGCTTTGCGCGAAAGATCCTGCAACTGAATCAGCTTACTGCCGATCTGAATATTCTGCCGCGCTTTGTCTTTGGCGATAATATAGGTGATGAATTTGATAAATTGATACATGGCCCCCAAATCACCCGACTCGGCCATGCGGGCGAAGAAGAAAAAGAGCATCATGAGACGCTGACCTTCTCTGCGCGCTTTGCCGGCCATGCCGATGCCATCAGAAATATTGGAATCCATCGCCAAGGCGTTGGCATAAGCGGCGGTGGTCGGGTTCATGCCGTTAAACATATTGGGCCCGTAACCGGCACCTGCCGTGGGCGATGCGCCCATCGCGGCTGGAGACGGTTGTCCGCCGCCGCTCCCCCCGGCCGTTTGAGCCTGTGCCGGAGCACTCGATTGCGGAGAAACCGTCTGCGCACGAAATTGCCCGGAACCGTTGCCGGAACCTTCCGGCGCTGTCCTGTTTGCAAGCTGAAGAGAATCCTGCATGCTCTGCCTTAACTGCGCATTTCGCATGGCACCGCTGGCCTGTGCCTGATTGATCAATGTATCCAGTTTGGCTTTTTCCGCATTAAGAGCACTTCGGGCAGTGTTAATGTCGGCTTGGACTGGGGGTCTTTTGGCTTCAGCCGCTTCCAACGCCCTCTGCTTGTCACGAACAACGGCCGCCTGTTGGTTCACCTTGTTTGCCAAAACTTTTTGCAATTCTGCTTTAAGCTCTTCGGGAGCTATATTGGCACCATTTGCACTGGAAGCAGATCCGGCATTACGCATTGCTTCTTTTACATCCTGCCAAGTATATCTCTGACCATCGCCGATATCGACCGATGCTTCGGCGTTATTTATATTTTCGCCCTCAATGGCCTCAACATTCGCATTAATTTGTTCGTCTGTAATAGCCGTAGTTCGTTCTTGATATGTTTCCGGCTTCACTCTTAATTCTCCGCGACCACTAATCATAATGCCTCCTATAATCGGCCCGTAATAGACGAACCGCGTTTAAGAGTACTGCAACCGCTATGCCAAAAAGGTGATTTTAATAGATTAGAAAAATCAAATAATATCATCTAGTTACATGGATATCATGTAAACTAACAACAGATCAACCCCTCTTTTGGGGCCTCAAAACCCCAGGTCTTCGGTCTTCGGTCTCTTTCAGGGGACCACCGGGGACGGCTTTTCCAGTTCTTCAGGGGTTATTTTTTCTTCCGGTTCCGGCAGCGGCAAAGGCTTGGCTTTCATCTTTTCTATCACTTCATGAACGTTTTTTCCGGAAACATCGGTATAAAATTCGACCTGGCGGGCAATAAAACCCAAAGACAAAAAGAGGATCAAAATGCCAATGTAGCCCCGCACGTTAAACCCCAGTTCCCAGACATTGATCTGCGGGGCGAAACGGTTGGTCACCCCCAAAATGACGTCGGCCAGAAGAACGGCGATGATCACCGGCGCCGCGATCTGGACTGAAATAAACAAAACCTTGGCGGTCAAAACGCCGAAAAGATCGACTACGGGTAAAAGGCCTGAAACACTTTCCGGAAAGGTAAGCAGGGGAATCGCCTGATAGCTTTCGGCCAAAGCCTTCAGAAAAAAAAGGTGTCCCCCCAAAACCAGAAAAAGGACAACCGAAAATTGAAACAGAAACATGCCGGAAATGGACGACTGCTCCCCCAACTCCGGAATCAAGATTCGGGCGAGCGAAACACCCCTCTGGTTGTCGATCATCCGTCCGGCCGCCTCGAAGCCGTAAAACATCATCGACGCCGCAAAACCGATGGAGAGGCCAAAAAGAATCTCTTTGAAGAAAAGGGCCAGCAGATACAAAAAGTCAAATTGTTGCGGGGGAATCTGTCCTTCCACCAAAATCGGATACAAAAAAGCGGTCAGTATGATCGAGGCGCCGAGCCGGACCGTTCTGGGGACCGGCTTGCCGAACAAAAACGGAATGACGACGATCACGCTCAAAATCCGGGCCCAAATCAGGGCCGCCATCGTCATCACAAAAGGAAAGTTGATGTTGATGTTTAATCTTTGGAGATACTCTTCCATAAAAGCAAAACCCCAAATCCTAAATTCTAAACCCTAAACAAATTCTAAATCACAAATTCCAATGTTCCAAGTAAACGTTTGTAATTTGAACAATTGGATTTTGGGATTTGTTTAGAATTTAGAATTTCGAATTTAGAATTTATCATTTGACGTATTGTGCGAAATTATCAAACAGCCAGTGGGTGTAGGAGAGCAACTGGCCGGTGAGCAATTCCGCCGTGATAATCAGGGCCACCACCACCGCCACCAGTTTGGGGACAAACGTCAGCGTCTGTTCCTGAATCTGGGTGGTCGCCTGCAAGATGCTGATGACAAGCCCCACAATCATTGCCACCAAGACCGGCGGCGCCGTGATGATGAGTGCCAGAAAAAGGGCCTGCTTTGCCGCGCCAAGAAAATAATCCATAAGTTAAACGTACCCCTGGATAATCCCCTTCACGATCAAATGCCAACCGTCGACCATTACGAAAAGAAGCAGTTTGAACGGCAAAGAAAGAGTCACCGGTGAAATCTGGAACATCCCCAAAGACAAAAGAATATTGGCGATGACAATATCGATCACCAAAAACGGCAGAAAAATGATGAAACCGATCTGGAACGCCTCGGTCAGTTCGCTGATTACAAAGGCGGGGATCAGCCCCAAAAAGTCATTTTCGCCGACATCCTGTTCCAGTTTGTCTTTTTTGCGCATTTCAATCGCCAGATTATAAAAGAGTTTTTTCTCTTTTTCATGCGCGTGCTTCAGCAAAAAATTGCGGACCGGCTCTTTCCCCTCTTTCACCGCCTTCGTCAGCATCTCCACGGAAGCCTGCGACAAAAGGGGCTGGTTGGTCCCCTGATTGATCGTTGTTTTGGCGATGTTGTAAACCTGCAGACCGACCGGTGCCATGATGTAGACCGTCAAAATCAGCGCCAAACCGGTAACCACCACGTTGGGCGGCACCTGCTGTGTACCCAAGGCGTTGCGGATCAGAGATAAAACAACGGCCAGCTTTACGAAGGAAGTGGCCATCATCAAGACAAACGGGACAAGTGACAAAGCCGCCAAGGCCAGAAGCAAAACAAGCGGCCGAGAAACCCCCGTGGGAGAGCCGGCTTGGGCGAAAACGTCTAATGGGAAGAGAAGGAGCAAAGAAACGGAGGTAATCACAGGTGTCATCCTGAGGGCGTAAGACCGAAGGATCCCGATTTTTCCGGGATTCTTCGCCTGCGGCTCAGAATGACAAATTTTCATTTTCCCTCCAAAGATTCTATCTCGCTTTGCTCCCACTCCTTCAACAAAGTTAAATTATGCTCCGCACCCCCCAGCACCAGATGTTTTTTTCCGACGCGGACCAGATACAGGGTCTTTTTATAATCCAAAGTGAATCGGCTGACCAATTCAAAATGACCGTTTTTCTGCCATTTTTTGGCGCCGCTTATTCTGGGCAAAACATATTTTAAAAGGAGAACCGCCCCCGCACAGACAACCACAAGGGCGAAGAGCATTTGAAGAAAGAGGATGGTAAAGTCCATAATATTTTGTCATTGCGAGCGCCAGCGAAGCAATCTCTAGAGATTGCCACGGCCCCTTCGGGGCCTCGCAATGACAGTTTATTTCAACATCTTAATAATCCTCACCCCCAATTTGCCGTCGATTTCAACCAGCTCGCCGCGCGCAATCACTTTACCATTGGCGGTCAGATCGACAAATTCATTGGGGGATCTTTCCAAGTCGATCGCGTGCCCCACCTTTAATTTCAAAAGGTCTTTCAATTTCATCTTTTTTTGGCCCAAAACGGCAACCAAATGAACCGGCACATCTTCGGACATGGCCACCACCTCATCGCCAAAATCACCGGAAAAATCATCTTTTTCCCTCTTTTCTTCCTGTTTTTCCTCCAGATCGCCCAAATCCAGCCCGGTTTCCGTCACATCTTCATCGTGTCCCTTTTTCTTAGCCATTTCGACCTCCCGTTATTTTACAACGGCCTTTGTCAACAAAGCCTTCCCAGAGCGCAATCAAGCCCCCCGATTCCCCTTCGCCCGCCACAATTTTGACCTCACCGCGAATACCGTCTCTCTTTTTAACCAATTCGGTCTCATCAAACAAGACAACATCGCCCTCTTCCAAATTTTTAAGATCTGCCGGTTCTACTTTGGCCTCTCCCAAAACCCCTTGCAGGCGGACCGGAATGGTGTCGAATTTTTTAAGATTCTTTTTGATCTCTTTGAACGCTTCCCCCCTTTTTTCCCCCGGCAGGTCTTTCAAAAAACCCTCCATCACCCACGGGTGTGGGAGAAAAATTTTAACAAAACCGGAGCGGTTCAAAAAGGCGACATGGACCTTGATGCAAACAAGTGGAAAATCGTCCCTGGAAACCTGTTTCAAATGGGCCGGCTCCATCACCATCTGCTCCAGCCTGAAATGAAGACGCGCCGATTCCCCCCCCAGCTTGTGAATCTGCGCCAGCAGTTTCAACAGCAAAAATTCAACAACCCCCTGCTCGGTTTCAGTCAAACTTCTCAATTCAGTCATCTCTTCCGATTTCCCCCCCAAGAGCTTTGTGATGGCAAGGTGGCTTAAGACCGGGTCTATCTCCACGAAAGCCTTTTCCCGAAAGGGCTCCATTCCCAAAACGCCCACGGTGCAAAGATGGGGCAACGTGGCGAAAAAATCGCGGAAAGCCGTCGGCGTGACCGACTCCACATAATAGCGGACATCGGGGAGATATTTGTTGAGAGCCTTGCGGACCGCCAGATTGAGGGTCTCGCGCAAACCGGTGGCGGGGAGAAATTCAAGCAAGCCCTCGACAATGCCGATTTGCGCCTTGGAGATTTTTGCGAGATTAAAATGAAAGGGTTTTATCATGTAACATTTATTTTTTCGACGGCGATCCCTTTCGATTCCAGATGGGCCCTGATGTGGGACGATTCTTTTTCAAAAAGGGCTTTCGTTTCCGCGTTGGCCGCCAAAAAATGCACGGTCACCCTACCACGGTTTGAGCTCAAGCGCAAACGCAAGCCTTTGAATATCTTTTCGTGCAATTGGAGTTCCACTTCTTTGTCCCCTTCACGGCTTAAACCGACGCGGACATAACGGACCACCTGATTCAAAATTTCCTGCGGGATGGTTTTGGGGGCCTGTTTTTCCAAAGCGGCTTTAAACGCCTTGCCGAACGCCCCTTCCGCGTGGTGCATTCTGGCTTCAGTCATCTCCGATTTTTTGGACTCCAGAGAAGATCCCTTTTTCCTGGAAAATCCGGAACCCCCTTCAGAGGAGTGCGACCCACCCCCCCCCTGCTGTTCTTTGGAACCCCCTTTGCCAACCACTTTTTTGGTCACCGACTGCGTATCCTGGCGATCTCCCCGAGATTCCTGCTTGCCATCTTCATCTCTCTCTTTGTCCTTGGATTGTTCCCTCTGGCGTTCCTGGCGTTTTTCAATTTCCCGAACAGCCTGCTCGGTGACCCTCTTGTCTTGCGAACGGGTATCAACGGAACCCTGTTGCAAACGGCGACCCTGCTCCATCAGATCGTCAAAAGGGCTTTTCCCCTCTTTTTTCGGAGGGTTAGGCTTTTCGGCCTCCTTGGACTGTTCGGCCCGGTCGAGATATTTGCGATCATTGTATTTGACGTCATCGATCATAATTCAAACACCGATTTTTCCCCCCGCCATTTTTTGAGGCTGTGGATCGTCTGGCCCAGCTCATCCATCTCTTTTTCCTCGCGGCGGGTCAATTCCTGCGCGATCTTTTTGGCCCAAAGTTCCTTATGTTTTTCCATGATCCGCAGTTGTTTCACCGCGTCGATGTAATTTCTTCTCGCCTTGGCCACCCTCTCGGTCGCTTCAGAAATCACCCCTTTTTGTTCTTCAATCTCTTCCTCTTTTGCCTTTTCATCTTCTTTGAGCTTGCGCAAAAAATTGACATGAAAGCATCCCTCGCCCACAAAGGCCCCGCCGCTCATTTTATGGTCCATCTTTTTTTTGGCCTCTTTTTGCTCCGCGGCTATTTTTTTCTTCTCTTCTTTGAGCTCTTCCATTTTCTTTTTGGCTTTTTGAAGCGCCCCGATCGCCTGCGCCAAGGCAATCTCGGCCCGTTTTTTATCGCGGGTTCTGATGCGAATCAGCGCTTCCAGGCGGTATTTGGCCATAAATCATCTCTATCGGGCCGTCATTCCGGCGAAAGCCGGAATCCAGACTGGACCCCGGTTTTCACCGGGGTGACGAAAAAATTTCATTCAAAAATCTCCTTGAGCTGTGCGGTCGATTCTTCGAGACCGATTTTTTCCTGCGAATCCTGTTTTAAAAAATTGTTGGCCTCCTCGATTTTTTCGATCGCGTAATCGACCTTGGGGTCCGAGCCTTCTTCATAGGCGCCGATCAAAATCAAATCGCGCTCTTTCTCGTAATTGGCCACCACCTCGCGCAATTTGCGGGCGGCCATTTTATGGTCTTCGTCGATAATCGAATCCATCACGCGGCTGATGCTTTTGGAGACATCGATCGCCGGATAGTGCCCGCGGGTAGCCAGATCGCGCGACAAAATAATATGGCCGTCAAGAATGGAGCGAACTTCATCGGCCACCGGCTCGTTCATATCGTCCCCTTCCACCAATATGGTGTAGAAAGCGGTGATGGAGCCTTTGTCTGAATTGCCGGAACGTTCCAAAAGTTTCGGGAGCGTTGAAAAAACGGAGGGGGTGAAACCCTGCCTCGCCGGCGGTTCACCGACGGCCAGACCCACCTCGCGCAAGGCTCTGGCAAAGCGAGTGACCGAATCCATCATCAAAACCACCTGTTTTCCCTGATCACGAAAATATTCGGCAATCGCGGTGGCGGCGTACGCGGCTTTCAGGCGAACAAGAGCGGGCTGATCGGATGTCGAAACAATCACCACCGAACGTTTCAAACCCTCCTCTCCCAAATCCTGTTCCAAAAAATCCCTCACTTCGCGACCCCGCTCCCCCACCAGACAGATCACGTTAATCTCGGCCTCTGTGTTTCGGGCGATCATTCCGATCAGCGTTGATTTACCAACGCCGGCCGCCGAGAAAATGCCGACGCGCTGGCCCTGCCCCACGGTGAGCATCGAGTCGATCGATTTGATGCCGAGTGAAATCGGCGAGGTCACTCTCTGGCGGCTCAAGGCATCCGGGGGATTGGCGTGCACCGGGTATTCCACGTCGCAATGGAGGGGGCCTTTGGTCTCTTCATCCAGCGGTTCTCCCATGCCGTCCAAAACCCGCCCCAAAAGATTATTGCCCACACGCACGGTCAGGGAATGCCCGGTTGGGATCACATTGTTTCCCAGCCCTATCCCCTCCAAATCTCCCAAGGGCATCAACAAAACTTCTTGATCCTTGAAACCGACCACTTCGGCCTTGATGGCCTGCTTGGTGTGATACGGTTCAATAAAACAGAGTTCTCCGATCCGAACGCCCGGAACGACCGCGCGCACAACAAGACCTGTCAGCTCGGTCACCTTTCCCTTGATATTGTAGGTCGAGACCTCCGAGAGCTTATGATGATACTTTGAAAAATCAATTGTCGGTATATTCATGATTTTACACTCCGAGGGCTTTCTTGATGGCCTTCAACTGGGTTTCCAGCTGGGCATCAATGGTGCCGATTTCGGTTTCCACCACGCACCCCCCTTGCTGGATTGTTTCGTCTTCCTTGAAATGAAGATGTTTGGTCCGGTCGAGAATGTCTTTGAAGTTAAGATCCATCGTTTGCAGACGCTTTAAATCAGCCGGGTGGAGACGGACGACGATTTTATCCCCCAGCGAGCGTTCCAGCGCCTGATGGACAATCGCGTGGATCGCCTCTTTATGCTGGGCGGCCAGTTTGCCGATCACCTTTTCCGCGATATCCATCACCAGCTTGAGGACATCCGGTTCGGCATTGGCAAAAAATTTCTCTTTGAGTTTTCGGACGCGGACGATTTCTTCGGCAAGCTCTGAAGACCCCTCTTCTTTCCCCTCCGCGTATCCTTTCTGTTTGGCCCTTTCCATTTCAACCTGCACCGTAAGGCGCAGCGCCTCGGCTTCCGCACGAATCCGGTCGGCTTCTTTTTGCGCCGCGTCCAGAATTTTTTCCACTTTGGTCTTGGCCTTGATTTCTTCCTTGCCGATGATGCGCGACTCGGCATCAAAGGAAATATCGGCGGGCCTTGAGCCGATCTTTTTTCCAATTTCTGAACTCTTCACGATTTTTTTGCTTCCGCTTTCCATTAAGCTGCCTCCTCGTTCTTGTCGTTCTTGAGACTTTCCGCCCAAATGGGCTCTATTCTACCTTTTTGGCTTAAAAACCGCACCTGATTTAGCACCCGCTCTTTGCGCCGCGCTTCTCGGGGCCCTCCGGACCGCGCAACCTGTTCATCAAGATAGCGTTTTAAAAGCCAGGCATTTTCCGGAGAAAGTTTCTGGCGCAAGGCTTCATAAACTCCCTGATCTTCCTTTGCGAAAGCCTTGGCCAGGGCAATCACTCCCAGTTCCGTCAGAAAAGAATTGGCCCCCATCTCTTTCCCTTTGAGCTCTAAAATGGAATAGCGGGCATCCTTCAAAATCCATTTTTCTTCCGGGGCATATTGACGAATCCGCGTCAAAATTTCCTTGGCATCGCCGATGGCAAAACGGTTCAGAATGATTTTCCAGATTTTACGCGAGGCATCGACCAAAGAGAGAGCCAGCTCGCTTAATCCCAGATCGTGAAAAAGGGCCTCCAACTCTTCCGTTTTTAAACAGAAGAGATGTTCAAATGAAAACCGCTCCAACTGATGTGAAATAGGCATGGAGACAAAATGACGTTCAAAGCGCCTGCGAACCAGATCCAAAATTTCCTGCGGCACATAAAAGGCTTCAATCAATTTGGGGAGCTGCATGACGGTCCGTTTTGGAAGATGTTCCAAAAGATAGCGGACATGTTTGGAGGGGAGATGCCGCAAAATAACGCCGATCACCCGGGGCGATTCTTTTTTCAGCGCCTCCACGAGCCAGGCGGGGTGGATCTCCGCGATGCCGGAAAAACTTTCCTGCGCGCAAAGGGCCTTCAACTGTTGTTCGGCGGTTTCAGAATCAAAATGTTCCAAAACGGCGGCCAGCGTTTTCTGCGCCTCGGGAGAGGCATGGGCCAAAAGCTCCCGGGCCTCTTCCGGCCCTTCTTTCAGAGCCAGAATGCCCGCCACCTGAATGTGAATGGGATGTGCCGTCATTTTTCATGCCTTACTGGATCTGGGTGTTCATCACTCCCTTGAAGGAAGAGACCGCCAGTTCCACCGTTTTGACCGTCAGCTCGGTCATCTGGCCCACATGAAAAACATGCGCCTGAATGGCCAGCAATTCCTGATTGCTGAATTTCTTTCCCCCGTACAAAACTTCGTTGACCAGATTGTCCATGTGCATCTGCTGCTGGTTAAAATCCGAGAGCATCTCGGTGATCTTCTGCCCGCCGGCGGGTTCCACTTGCGATACCTCATTTTGCGACATATCGAAAGGGATGCTCTCCGCGGAAATGGCCTGCGCCTGTCCGTTGGGGAGAAGCTGGTTATCGGTCATCCCCAACATATCGGCAAAACCCATTCCCCCCCCCATCTCCTGCATCATATCCGCGAAAGCGCTTGTGGAATTTTGTTGCGGCTGGTTTTGCACCTGTGAATTTTCTACCGCTTTTTGGACGACTTGCGTCGCCAATTTGTCCGCGATGACTGTCATAAAATTTCTCCCTCTTCTGCTTTCCCCTCTTCGATTATTTCGCCGTCGGCCCGGATTCTCACCGTCTTGAGAAGTATCGCCAGCGCCCGCGCGTGCAGGCGCGAAGTCCACGACTTGGAGAGATGGAGTTCCTCCCCCACTTCTTCCAAAGTTTTATTCTGAAAATAATACATTTTGATCAGTTTTTTTTCGACGGCCGGAAGGGAGTTGATTGCCTCGCGCATATGCATACGGATGTGTCTGAATTCACTTGTCTTCTCCAAATGCGGCGTGGTGGTGTCTTCCACATCCATATCCTCCGAAGAATCGAGCGAAATAATATAGATGGAGGCAAGGCTGTTCACGGTTTGCGAGGCCCCTTCCTCCGGCTCTTCCTTTGATTTGGAATCGGCAAATTGCGACATAAATTGAAGATAATCATTGGCCGCTTCTTCAAATTTCAGCTTGGCGTAGAGAGTTCTGGGGATCCAACCGGCTTTTCTTAAGCCATCATAGATGGCCCCTTTGACCCGATAATAAGCAAAAGTTTTAAAGTCGACTTCCATTCTTTCATCAAAACGCTTGGCCGCTTCCAAAAGACCCAAACGGGCCGAACACAAAACTTCATCATATTCAACGACGGTTGAAAGACTTTGATAAACACGGCTCGCGATGGATGCGGCGTAGGGCATATGTTGGGCAATCAGCTCGTCTCTTATTTTGAGCTCTTCGAGCTCTTTCTTGGTCAGCTTGGGTGGTGTCGATGGTTTTTGAGCGGGGCGTTGCGGATATTTTTGTTGTGCCGCCGTTTTGCCCCGGACAACATCTTTCAGCCTGCCAAGAATCGGTTTTGTTTTTAGAGCCGTTTTTGCCATGAAAACCCCCGGTTAAAAAACCTCCTCTCGTTTGTTTGCAGGATTGGTGCCAATTGCAAGGCGCACCGCAGAAGGACGGTTTCATCACAAGCAATTGTAATTACTCAATTTTTTTTAACTGATTTGGCTGGTTAAAGAAAGGGGTTAAGGGTTGAATGTCTCAAAAGTGGGGTGAATAGGCACCAAATTGCACAACTGCAATGCCAAGACCGGGCGCTCTTCAAATCGCAGGCCCCTTACATAAAGGACCCTCTGAAAAACTCGCTTCCGGGTGACCTTTTCGAAAAGACGCGACATTTTTTGGGTCGACCCAAAAAATTCGCTCCTATGTCGGCGATTTTGATGATGGATCCCGGATGTTAAAATCGCCTTACGCAGGCTTTTCTCAAAAGTCACCCTAACGCGAGTTTTTCAGAGGGTCCATAAATAATGTCCTAGTTTTAAGACAGGTGTATCAATACAAATACACTTTATTTTTCAACCGTTTATACAAAAACGTTTAAGTGGCTGATTTTACGTTATTTTATGACACACAAAAACATGTTGTTTTTGGCACAAAAACTGCTTTAACAGGAGGCCTATATCGAAAGGAGTTCCATTATGACACAGGAAAAACTCGAGCTTTTGGCCGTGGAAGATCAAGAGAGCGCCAGACAGACACTGCAATTTATTCTCGTCCCTAAATACAAGGTCCAGTTTGCGACAACCCTCAAAGAGGCCTTTGAAATACTGGAGCAAAAAACTTTCGATATTATTTTGTGCGACATGGAGCTCCCGGATGGATTGGGGACAAATTTTCTCAAGAAGGTGAAGCAGTCTTCCCCGCAGCAAGAGGTCATTATGGTCACCGGCGTCTCGACGGTGCAAATGGTTGTTGAGGCGATGCGGCTGGGGGCCTCGGATTATCTCAACAAACCTGTCGATGCCAAGCGGCTCTTGGGGGCCATCGAAAAAATCGCGGTGACCGCGAGGCTTCAGTGGGAAAAAACGGTCTTACTCCAAAAGGTGCGGGAATCGCAGGACCGCTATCACGGCGTGGTGGGACAATCACTTGCGATGCGCCATATTTGTGAAACGGTAAACAAACTGAAAGGAACCGGGACACCGGTGTTGCTGATGGGGGAAAGCGGCACCGGTAAAGAGGTGATCACCAATGCCATTCACAAACAAGAGGGGGACCCTTTGCGCCCCTTTGTGGCGGTCAATTGCGCCGCCATCCCTGAAAACCTTCTGGAATCGGAACTTTTCGGCCACGAAAAAGGGGCTTTTACCGGCGCCACACAGGCAAGAATCGGCAAATTTGTGCAGGCAGGCGGCGGCGATATTTTTCTCGATGAAATCGCCTGCATGTCCCCCACCCTGCAGGCGAAACTGCTTCGCGTCTTGCAGGATAAAGAGGTGGAACCGCTGGGGAGCAGCAGAAAAATCAAATCCAATTTTCGCGTGATCGCCGCCACCAACCAGAATATCCAGTCGATGATTGAAAAAGGAACCTTCCGTCAGGATCTCTATTTCAGATTACAGGGTGTGGAAATCTATATTCCGCCGCTTCGGGCCAGAACGGAAGACATCCCGTTGCTGATGGAACATCTGCTGAAAGAACTGGCACCCAAATTTGGGCGCCGCCATTTCACGCAGTCGGCCCAGAAAACAATGATGGAATATGAATGGCCCGGCAACGTGCGCGAGCTTAAAAATACGGTCGAAAATATTCTCATTTTATGCCGCGAAGAGGTGATCGACGAAAAACACCTGCCGCCCCATCTGAAACAGGGAAAAATGAACGGGCAAAGCGGCATGTTCGCCCATTTGAAGTCGAACATGAAAAATTATGAAAGGGACGTAATCCTTGCCGCCATCAAGAGAAGCCGCGGCAACAAGAGCCGCGCCTCAAAAGAACTCGGCATTTCGCGCAGCATCCTTTACCGCAAAATGCGCGCCTTGGGCTTGGAGGAAACCGATTTGCTTTAGAAGTTTTGGGTCTTTGGTCTTCGGTCTCAAATCAGGTCGGTTTTTTGCGGGTGACGCGGCGGTGGGCCAGCAGGGCGCCGGCGGCTTCGTCGGCGGCTTCGTTCGCAATGACTTCGGAAAGCCCCTCTTTCACAATCTTTTCGCGAACTTTTTTTTCAATATCGCCAACATCTTTTGGAAGATGCTGTCTTGCCTCTGTGGCAAAGGATTTAAGCGCGTTTTGCAAAAGGGCCAAGCGCTGTTCTTCGGTCAACCCACGGCTTTTGCGTTCGGTGATTCCCCGCAGTGGATTCACGGAGCCCGAAGCAAAAGGCGAGTCCGGCTCCTTGGCGGAAGAGGAAGAGCCGGCCGACGATTTGGAACCGGTTCTTCCGAGCGTAACCACATTGGATGTTTTGCGGATGTGTGTCATAAAAAATCAGATGGCGCCGGTCATCGCCTGTGAGGCGTCATCCCTCGCGAATAAAACGTTCATCACCATTTCATTTTTTTGCGTCATCGGGGTGCCGCTGCCGCCGGCCGGCTGGATACCCATGCCGCCCATATCCAACCCCGGAAAACTGACATTTTGCGGATTACGCTGGGCTTGCGCTTCCATGGCCCGTTGATACGATTTTGCCTGAATCTGGTCGCCAATGGAACTGGCGCCATACATACCGGCCGCGGCCAGAGCCGCAGGCGGAAAAATAAAAGACAACGGTGCAGCAACCGCCCCGACAATACGGCCAATTCCGGAGAGAAACCGCCCAAACCCCCCTGGTTTTTTGATTTCTTGCTGCCAAGCCGGGGTGCCGGTGGCCTGCCGCATCTCAAACTTCACAAGATCGGGTCTAACTCCTTGAAACTGCATAAAACATCATCCTCCTAAAGATATTATCGGCAACATGGGGACTCAAAGTTGCTTATTGGTCGGGGGGACCGCGCAAACGCGGCCTTTCGTCCATGACCTGCCCCTCAATGGCGCCGGCGGCCCCGCTTCCCTTGATATTTTTGAGTTCACTGCGAACGCGACTGGCCTGAAGAATCATCACAATCAGTGCAATCGAGAGGATCACCAGCACGGCAAAGAAAACAATCAGATATACTTTAAGACGGTCGCGTGAAGAAGAATCGAGCTTTAACCCCATCAAGGGAACAGAGGCCTCTCCAGCTTCTTTGGCTTTGGAGATATCTAAAACCGTCGATGCCGTACCCCCTTTCGGCAAAGTCACCGTCTCACCCGGGCGAACAATCGTTCCGGAGGGGGCAATATAGTGCAAAATAACCGCCACATCCCTGGGGCTCATCCCCTCCACCGAATTGGCGACAAACTCCTGCACCTTGATTTCGCTCAAACTGGCTTCTCCCGGCTTGGGCGTGTGGGCCTTGATGACAACCGATGCGGCGGGGCGCTTTCTCTCCACGGCGCCGATGTCCGCTTCTTCAGGCACATTCAGCACCACATCCACATCGACCACATCGGGAAGTTTTTTGAGCGAATTGATGATCTCCCCTTTAAGGGCCAAAAGATAACGGGCCTTTTCTTCCGCCGGAGTCCGAATCCAGCCTCCGGAGCCTTTTCCCTGATAAACTTCTTTCAATCCTGGGGCTCTGGGAGAAATGACATTGCTGGTGACGATAATCTCCCTTGCTTTGGACAAATTTTCTTTGGGGACGGTGATCGACCAGAGAATCTCGTTTTGCTTGATCGTTTGATTCAAGGTGGCGCTGATGCCGCTTTGTTGGAGAAGCACCATCACCTTGTTGGCATCTTCCTGCGATAAATCATTATAAAGAGCCGATTCACCGCAGGCGGTGAGAAAAAAAAGGCACATGAATATTGTCATTCTGACCCTGAGCCTGTCGAAGGGGAAGAATCCCGTGCGATGACAACTTTTAAGGCTGTGCCTGCTTTTTTGCATAATATTCCTTGATTTCTTTCGCCTGCGAGAGCGTTTCCGGAGTGAACCCTTTATGGATGGCGTCGAGCAGGGCGCGGGAAAAATCGCCCACCGGCCCTTTCGGTTCGGCATCATCGACCTCTTTGAGAAGCCCTGTCGCTTCCTTTTTATTCCCTTTGAAAAAGAGAGCCTCGCCTAGATAGGCCTTGGCGTAGAGACTTTCACTGTTCAATTGAAGTGCTTTTTTGTAACTGCGGACCGCTTCATCCAGCTTGCCTTGGCAAAAGGAGACTCCCCCCAAGGCCACCAACGGAATTTCACTGTCCGATTTGAAAACCAGAACCCCTTCAAAAACTTCTTTGGCCTCTTTGAACCGCTGCATGCCGAGGTAAACGTAGCCGGCCTCCAGCATCAGGCTCAAGTGGCGGTTGTCGAGTCCGATCATCTGATCCCCCCTTCAAAATTACCCTCTCGCTGTGAACTTCTCAATCATCGACATCTTTGCGCGGTGGTCGGCGCTTAAAATGTTCGATTTGGTATTCCAAGTCTGCATATTGCTCTGCATAATGGCCTGTAATTCAATCAACTGAAGGTTGTTCTGGTTCATCACTTCCATCAATTGCGCTTGGCTCATGTTGGTTCCTGGGACCGCCTGCCCGCCGCTGACCGGCAACTGTCCCGGCGAACCATAAGTGTTGGCTAATCCCGGAATCCCTCCCGTTGCACCGTATCCTGGCGTCATTGCCCCATACGGCGCCGCCGAATAACCGGCAGAAGACCAACTGGGGGCCCCACCCGCAAAAGCGGCGGCGGCATTCGGAAAAGAGGAAAAAGCGGCGTTCAACACCGTAGCCGCATTGACAGAGCCGGTTGATTGTTTGGTAAATTCGGTCGCAAACGGGGTCATGGCGGAAGTCGCGCCCATGATGTCCCCAAATTCCATTGCCTTAGGCTTAAAAGAAGTTTGCGGTTGGTTTTGCACCCTCTGAATATCCTGCGGACTAATTGGATCCAAACCCATAAACTGTTAACCTCCACTAAAGTTATCGGCAGAGTGAAAGCCCAAAGTTGCGTCTCTTTAGCCTTTTTTCTGTTTGGCAACGTGTTCTTGGAGGCGGTATTTGACTTTGAGCAATTCTTTCAATAATTCCGATACGTTCTCAAGGGCTTTCATCGCCTTTTTGGCCTCTTTCGCCTTTTTTAACCCCCCTTTTGACTTGGAGAGCTTTTCCAACTCTTGATAAGCCTTAGAAAAAGAATGATTAACATCTTGAAAGTCTTCGGAATCTATAAGCTTTTCAATGTTTGGGTAGCCCAGAGATGTTTGTCGAGGTTGCGCCATAACTGCTTGAAACTACCAGATTTTTGAAAATGGGGCAACCTGTCTTTCTTTAAGTGTCCGACGCCTACTGAGGGACCGGTTTCAATTTGGCCAGAACGGGATTGAACTGGTTGATGGTGAGGTTGACGCTCAAATCGAGCGGCTGGTAGCCCGGTTTTTCAAGGCGGATTCTATAGGTCCCCAGCCCCACATCGTGCAATAAAATGGGGGTCCTCTGGGCCAATTTTTTATCGTTAAGAGACACCCGCGCCCCCGCCGGTTCAGACTGGATATAAACCACCGATCGGAGCGGTGATACCTTGCGTAAAGTATTGTGAGCCTCTTGCAAAACAGTCTCGTCTTTCGCGTTGAGCAAAACTTCCACCAACGGAATCAGAGCCTGCCGCATCTGCTGCTGTTCAGCCAGCGTGTTTGCCAAACCTAATTTGGCCCAATATTTAAAATTCTCATTACTTTGCGCCTGTTCAAAATAACCTTGGGCTTTTGAATAATCTTTGAGGCGCAGATAAACGGTGCCGAGCAGATATTGCGTTTCGGCCGTCTCGCCCGGCGTCGGATTTAAAGACAGCCCCTCCGCCAGGGACTGCAACGCCTGTTCGTACAAACCCTGATTGATAAAACCTTTCGCGGCATTTATTTTTTCACCGGCAGGAGATGTTTTCAGGGTGATCTCGGTTTTAAACGGAGAGTTGATGTCGGTCGCTATCTCCTGACTGATTTCAAAATAACCCTCTTTGTGGAGCGTGAGCCGATGTTTGCCGACAGGAAGGTTCCCGATGTAGGGGGTCTGCCCCACTTTAATCTGATCGATGAAAACATCAGCGCCGAGGGGAACGGAACGGATTTCCGCCGGAAATTCTTTTAAGGAGGCTTCATTCACCTCCAAGAGATAGGCCGGATTGTCCTCTTCAAGAACGAACTCTCTTCTGTAAATAATATTTTCGGCAAACTGCCCCGTCTCTCCCACCGGCATCGGCGCGCGCAGTTCTAAAACATAACGGCCGTACGGAACGTAGATCGGCTTGTTCAAAACCAGGTTCTGGACTTTCACCGGCTTGCCGACAAACTTGTTGTACTCAAAAAACCCCTCCAGATAAAACGAGACATCGCGCGGCAGAGAGGTCACCTTAATGGTGCCGATGGGGGCGCGAAAAAGAAGCGTGGCCAGTGATTGCTCCGGCGTCACGCTGAAGCGAAGACGGTCGGTGTACTTTTCCTGAATTTCCGGCATGTCGAAGACCGCCTCGATTTCATATTCTTTTTCCGGTTCCAGTTCCACGTTCACCTTGAGGGGCGTGCGGCCGAGCTCTTTATCTTCGAAACGGACCAGCGCCGGGAAAGGGTTGGCGATGCAGTCGAGAAAAATGGGAATCGTTTTCGGTTTGACCGGTTCGGGCGGCCCCAAAGGAATCGTCTGCGGTTCCGATGGTTGTGCCGCGATCGGCGGCGCTTTGGGGGGCATTTTACCCGGCGGGGTCAAAACAAGCTGCCAGTAAAGATAGAGCCCCGCCGCCAAAACAACCAGAAAGAAAGCCCCCGCCAAAACCCAGATACGGGCTTTGGGAAGCCATTTTGATTTTTTGGGAATGCCGGCGCCATGCTCTTCCAAAGGAGAATGAGGCGCGGTGATTTCCCGTCCGGGTACGGGCAATTCTCCCTCTTTTTCTCCCCGCTTTTCTTCTCCCTCATCAACCATGGCGGTCCCCCACTCCTCCATGGCTTGCGGCGGAATATCGAGTTCCTCTTCCTGCGGCAGTTCCTCTGTAATAAGGCGCAACGTATAGATGCCGGTGCGAATCAAATCTTTGTGGCCGATGACCACCGATTCTTCAATGGGGGCCCCGTTTACAAAAGTGGCATTCTTGCTCCCCAAATCTTCCACGCTCCAACCTTGAGCCGAAAAATTGAGTTGCGCGTGTTTTCTGGAAACACTCTGGTCATCCAGAATAACATGGCACTCTTCCAATCGGCCGATGACATTTTGCCCCTCCGCCAAGGGAAAACGGGCCCCTTTGTGAGGGCCGTCGACAATCACAAGATAAGGGGGTTTTAACGTAGAGAGACCCTCGTCGCTCCCAAAAAGTTGTGTCTTGTCCTCTTCGGCCATGACGGGGTTTTTATCATAGATGCCCTAAGGGGACAATGAACTATTGACTAGAGACAAGGAC
>JAUYJH010000067.1 GCA_030688705.1 Deltaproteobacteria bacterium | reverse complement strand
GTCCATGTCAGCCTGCCCTGCCGCTTGCCTTGCTTTCGCAAGGAAGCCAAGGGGAGGCCATGGGCGCAGCAATGCCAGTCCACAACCCGCGCCCCAAGCAAATCGGCTGTTGTTGTAATCAGGGCTGCAGGCACCTCTATCCTGTTGGGTCGTGTAAGAGTATTTATGTAAAATGTACCTAGTGATTGCGTTTGCAGGGGGCATACGCTACTTCCCATGGAATGACGACCCGGGATCACTGGACTATTCTTCCATCTGAAAAGGCCGCCGAACGGACAAGACGGACAGCCTTTGCCCAATCAGGCCGGTCGGTCTTGTTGGGGGAGTCGGTTTTTTCTCTTCAGCATTTTTTAAACAGGATTTCCGCTTCCCCAAAAAACCTGCTTAAGAGAAATTTGCAAAAACATCTGGTCGCCTGTTGCCTCAAGGAGCACCCGCTTAAATATTTTGAAAAACAAAGGCACCTCCCCCATCTGGCAGCCATTTTCACGACGGCCATACGCCAACTGAAGCAATGGGACCTGCAACCAAACGGACTGAAAGAGAGGCTGAAAGAGAGCGGGTCTCTCAAGGAATATGACCTTTTGACCGCTTATCAACGCTATGAAGAACTGAAAGAAAAACTGGGGTGTATCGACGGCGAAGACCAATATGCATGCGCCCTTGAAAACCTGAAAAATCCGGAAAACCCCCTGCGAAATATTATTTCCCTCTCTTTTAAAAATTTCGACGAAAAGCCTGCGGCGCTTAAAAAACTTCTGAACGCCATCACCCTTCATCATCCAAAAACAAAAGTCGATTTCAAAATGATTCACAATCCACAATCCACGAGTCACGCCGCTCTATTTTCTCTCCCGACTCCGCATCAAGAGGCTCACTGGTTTGTGGAGCAACTGAAAGAGACAAACGGCATCGGCATTTTGATGTCGGGTTCCGCAAAATATTACGAATTCATCTGGAAAAATCTGAAACCGATGGGACTGACGGAAGGGCCCTTTCCTTTTTCAAACTGGAATGAAAGACCGGAGGGACGCCATATCCTCGAACAAGCGGCGCAATTAAATATCCCAAGCGGCACATTGACCGAATTTCTTTTGAAATTGACCCAAAAAATTCCCGATAAAAATCCGCTTCGCGAACATTTGGAATCGTTCCTGTTTCAGGAACACATTTTAAGCCTTGGAAAACTATCCCAACCGGAATGGTTGTTATGGCTTCATGAAGCGCTCACGGAAAAACCGAAAAGATCGGTCCCCGAATCGCTCAAGGGAATCCAATGGCTCACGCTCCATGAAAAAGATTACCCGGCGCTCGAAACTCTCTGGGTTCCCAATTTGACGGAAGGGGTTTTTCCCCCGCAAACCCCGCAGGTGTTTTTTCAGGAGACAAAAGACCGGGGCCGGCCCGAATGGAAACCCATTTGCGACGCCTTTCCCGATCCGCAAAAACTTTTCGAAAAGCATTATAATATCTTCCGACATCAACTCTCTCAAACGCGCAAAGCCGCCTGGCTCACTTATCCCAGATTGGACAGCCTGGGCGGAGACCTCTCCCCCTCCCCTTTCACATGGGATTTTGGCGAGCCTGAAAATATTGAGGCCAAAGCCCCGCCGTTTTTCGGCGACGGCCGCGAAAAAACACGAACCGAGAAAAAACTGGAAATCGAACGGGAGCGGCTCAACAACAATCTCAAAACAGAAGCCTTTCATGCGCGGTTGAAAAAAACGCCCATTCCGGAAAATCATATTTTCAGCCCCTCACAGCTGGAGACCTATGCCGCGTGCCCGTTCAAGTATTATTCGCGCAAAATTTTAAACATCCCGCAGATCAAGGAACGTTCTCCGGAGGTCGACCCCGATGACAAGGGAAACCTCTTTCACAATTGTCTCGAAGAATTGTTGAGCAAAGAGGGGGCTCTCTATGCGGGGGCCCGAAAGGACCGGGCCAAAGAGGAAGCGCTTTACGCAAAATTAAAAGAGACGGTCGAAAAGGTTTTTGAAGAATCGAAAAAAGAAATTTCCTACGCCCATCCGGAGCTTTATCAACATCTGAAAGAAAAAACCTGCGCGCAAGCGGCGCAATTGCTGGGAAACGAGCTGGAAGAATCGCGAAAATTGGAGAAGCCGCTGACACCGGCCTATTTTGAATGGACATTCGGCAAATCATCGCAAGATGCCTTCTCCATCGACTCACAAGACAGAAAAGAACCGGTCCAAATCGGCGGGCGCATCGACCGGATCGATTGCGACACAGACTCCAAATCGTTCATGGTGTTTGATTACAAAACCGGTTCCATCGCCGGGTTCAAAGAAAAACTTCTGCAAGGCTTGGCGCTTCAACTTCCCATTTATCTTTTGGCCGTCAAAAAATTATTGCTTCCCGATTATAAAGCCGTCGGAGCCATGTTACTGTCGACCCGTTCCGGAAAAAAAGAGGGGGGGCTTGTCGACAGCCGATTCAACGAAACGCATTATCAATTGGGGAAGAGATCGGGCGCGCTGATGGATTCGGAAAAGATGGAAGCGGTGATCCAGGCCACGGTCGCACAGATTCAAAATTATGTCGATCAGATGCGAAAAGGATATTTCAGCGCGCAACCGAAAGACTGCAAGGTCCGTTGCGATTACAAGGAAATTTGCCGGTATGCAAACAAGCCGTTTGCATAAGGATGGGCGGATTATGAAATTAACCAGGAACCAAAAGCTGGCCATTGAGTCGATCGACAGACCAACCGCGATTATCGCGGGGGCCGGCTCCGGCAAGACAGAGGTCTTGATCGGCAGGCTTCTTCATATTCTTAAAAATCAGGATCTGGAGTTGGGGCAAATTTTGTGCGCCACATTTACGGAAAAATCGGCGCTCGAACTGAAAAGAAGAATCGCCCGGCATCTCTCCGAGAAAATGAAGCTGGAGCTCCCCTTTTCCCCGATCGGCACTTTTCACGGATTCTTTTTGAACCTGATCAAAGAGCATGCTTCCCATCTTGGACTTTCGGAATGGGTCTCCGTGATGGATGAACACACGGCCAAACTGACACTCCATAAGCACTGCCGCAGAGGACTGCTCGATGCTTTGCAAAACAGGGACCCAAACGCCATGTTGCTGACCGAAGCGCTGGAATTCAAGCAGGCCCTGCTTTTGCTGGAAGAGTTGATGCAATTTCGATGGCACGCGGGAAGGTGCCTAAAGGTGCCTGGCTCCTTCCTGCCAAGAGCCACGGAAAATCTTTACCAAAAAATTCTCGCCGCCTACACGCTGGAAAAGAGGGAACGCCAGTCTCTCGATTTTCAGGATTTTGAAATTTTGGCGTTGGAACTGCTCCGCAACAACAAAGATGTTTTGCAAAAAACGCAACGCCGCTTCCAACACATTCTTGTCGACGAGGCGCAAGACATTAACGATCTGCAACGAGAAATTCTGGAACTGCTGTTTCAGCCGAAACAAAATTGTCTCTGCATCGTGGGGGACCCCAAACAATCGATCTATCGGTTTCGCGGGGCCAATTGGGAGGGCTTTAACAAAATCGTAAACAAAATTAGAGAGGCAAATGGTCATCTGATTGATTTAAAAGAGAATTTCAGATCCAGACCCCCGATTTTGGATTTTGTAAATCATACGTTTGCCCCCCTCTTTTCGTCTCAAGAAAGCGCCCCGCTTGTCGCCACGCGGGAAGAGGCGCCCGAAACGGGTGTCGAAATCCTTGCCGTTGCGTCGCCGCCAAAAACGTCGAAGGAGGGGCTTAGAAAACGGGAGGCCGAAGAGATCACAAAATACATTCAATCCTTGGTGCGGGAAAAAAAGGCCCGCTTCGGTGATATCGCGCTTTTATTTCAGGCTTTAAGCGACACCCGGTTTTATGAAGAGGCCTTTCGAAATGCCAATATCCCCTACCGCCTTTTTGGCGGCCGCGGATTTTTAAACGCGCAAGAGGTGATCGACCTTCTCTTCGTGCTGAAGTTAATGGTGAAACTGGAAGATCGGCTGGCGCTGGTGGGACTGATGCGCTCGCCGCTGATCGGGTTTGACGATCTTTTTATCACCGAACTCTGCCAAAAACACCCGGCCGATTTGGGCAAAACGCTGCTCGCGCTTCCGGAAGCGGCATGGCTGAAAGCGCTGACCGATCAAAAACAGAATTGGAGCGGCGCCGAAATTTTGCAAGAGACGGTGATGGCAACCCGCTATGACTGCCTGGTCGACAAGCTCGACCCTTCCGGAACACAACTGGCCAACATCGAACAGCTCATCGAACTGACGCGGCGTCTGGAAAGCGAAGAAGAAATGTCTCTTGCCGATATTCTGGAATATTACGAGGAGCTGAAAAAAAGGCGAGCGCCCCTTGCCAATGCCCCTGTGGTCAATGTTTCCTCGGAGGCCTGTCAGCTCATGACAGTCCATGCGGCCAAAGGTTTGCAATTTCCGATCGTGATTCTTCCCGACTTGATGAGGGCCTCTCCCGTCAATTCCAACCGGTTTCTTTTTGTACGGGACGGGGGGCTGGGTTTTGCACTTAAAGAAGATGAAAAAGATCCGTTCAGTCCTTTTGTTCCCACGCCCGAAATGACCGCGCTCAAAGAAATCGAAAAAAACAGGGAGTACGCGGAACGAAAACGCCTGTTTTACGTCGCGTTGACACGGGCCAGGGAAAAACTTGTGATCGTTTGGCACGACGAAGTCCGCCAATCCTCGCTTTGGTACGGCTGGCTGAAGGAATCGATCGATACCTTCAAGCCGATTCCCCATTGGCAGGCACCAAAATTTTCTAAACACGTCATTCCGGCGAAAGCCGGAATCCAGTTTTTGGATCCCGACTTTCGTCGGGATGACGTTATTAGCATGCGGCAAAAAGAAATTCCGCATTATACGGTGACTGAACTGGCGCACCCTGTCATTCTGAGCCCCAAAGGGGCGAAGAATCCCGTTGAACATCGGCGTGACGTCTTAAACGGCACGGCCCTTGGCAATCTTGTTCATGCCGTTTTAAAACAGATGGATGGCCTGGAACACTCCCAGTTAAAGGGGCTCATCCAAAGAAAAATTTTTGAACTGGAAATGATCGTGTCGGACGCGGAGACGGAGGAGGTTGAAAAACTTTTGCGGCATTTTTTGGAAGGAAACACGGCCCCACCGACATGGAAAGGCCTCCACGAGCTCCCCTTTCAATTGCAAACACCGCAAGCCTTGATTACGGGAGTCATCGACTATCTCTGGGAAACGGACGCGGGTTGGATTGTGTGCGACTTCAAAACGGATCAAAAAATCGAACCTGAAAAATATCAATTTCAAATGGACACCTACGCGCTGGCCCTTTCGCGCGCACTCGCAAAACCGGTATTGGAAAGCCGATTGCTTTATCTTAAACACAACAAGGCCCATGTGGAACCGTGTTCCCAAGCACGCCTCGCAAGGGCAAGCGAAGAGTTGATAAAGAGGGTGGATTCCTTTAGGATCAAACACCTAAAAACATGATCGATGCGTTAGCCAAAAAATTTAAGAAGAAAGAGGCGGAATTAACGGCATGGTTTCAAAACAAGGCCGGGGGTGTTGTGTTACCGATCACCATTTCCGTCGATATCCGGAATGCCGGGTTTAAAATTGCGGTGGTTGACACCAATGTCTTTCCGGCCGGTTTTAACAATCTGTGCAACAATTTTTCCAAAATCGCGGCGCAAAATTTCAGCCGCTATCTGGAAGCCCATGTCCCAAAAGCCAAAAAACTTCTGATTGTTCCGGAAACGTTCACCCGCAATCTGAATTATTTTGAGAACGTAAAGGCATTGGAAAATCTGCTCAAGCTGGCAGGGTATGAAGTCGCCGTCGGTTTTTTGGGCGACCCTCTCCCCGGCGACCCGCATGAGGTCGGGCTTCTAAACGGAGCCATTTTAAAATTGGAGCGGATGTCAAAAAAAGAGGGCCGGGCGCTGGTCGGCTCCATGAATCCCGACGCTCTCATTTTGAATAACGACTGCTCCGACGGCATACCGCAGGTTTTGCAAAACATCGAACAGCCTATCTTTCCATCCCCCGAACTCGGCTGGCACAGCCGCCGAAAAAAACATCATTTTCTGATCTATTGTCAGCTGATCGAAGAAGTCGCAAAAATTGTCGATACCGACTGCTGGAGGCTTTGTCCGATCACCACGGCGGAGCATGATGTCGATTTTGGAAACGGGAAAGATATTGGTCGGGTCGCCGAAAAAATAGAGAAAGTTCTCCAAAAGACGGGGGAAAAATACAAAAAGTACGGCATTGACGAGAAGCCGTATGTTTTCGTCAAAAGCTCGGCGGGGACATTCGGGTTGGGCGTAACCCACGTTGAATCGGCGCAAGATTTTTTAAACTTAAACCGCAAGGGACGGCAAAAACTGGCTTCGGCCAAGGGGACAACGATCCCTTCCGAATTTTTAATTCAAGAAGGGATCCCCACCGCCGATTCTTTTGATGGGGCCCCCATTGAACCGGTTCTTTATTTTATCGGCGGCGAATCGGTTGGAGGGTTTTTCAGAATCCACGAAGAAAAAGACACGCGTTCTTCCCTGAACGCCCCGGGTGCCCGTTTTGAATCTCTCTGTTTCCACAAAACGAAAGAGGTCAAGCCGGGGCATTTGGAACTCCACTGCGACGATCACGAAGATTTTTTTACGATTTCAAAATGGCTCGGAAAAGTGGCAACGCTGGCGGCCGGAATGGAAAACGCCGCCACTCCGGCGAGAGCCGGAGTCTAAGAGCCTATCCTAAAACCGTCGTGAGCGGCCCAAGGGCGAGGCGGGCCGGGGCCCCCAAAACCGGAGCCTACACGGATGTACGTGAGGATTTTGGGGTGGCCCAACGAAGCCATTGGGGCGCGCAACAGGTTTTAGGATAGGCTCTAATCGGCGAAACCTTTTTCAACCCTCTCCTGCTCTTCTTTACAGCGGATGCACAAATCGGTGACGGGGCGGGCCTCCAGACGTTTTACGCTGATCTCTTCGCCGCACGACTCGCAAACGCCAAAAATCCCCTCGTCTATTTTCTCGAGAGTCCGCTCGATCTTTTTGAGGAGCACCCGTTCGCGGTCGCGCAAACGGAGGTTCATCGACTGGTCAGCCTCGGAAGTGGCCAGATCAATTTCATCCGGCAGGTCTTCGGAGGAAAAACCGAGCCCCTGCTCTTTGCTGTTGCTGACCGCCGTTAAAAGGGCCTGTTTGCGCTCTTCCAGAAGTTTTTTGAAACGGACCAAATCTTTTTTATTCAAGGTTTTCCCCTCCTTCGCCACCCATTTCGGAAGCGGGATATTTGACCAACAACCTTTTGTTGTCAACCTAAAACAGATGTGGTGTGAAAGGGGATGGCAAAACTTAAGGCCCCCTTTCACTCCGTCAACGAAATTCTGGGCCGCTTTTTGAAGGGTGGCAAGATGGGGGCCAAAATCCGGCAATATTCGCTTCACGCCCATTGGGAAAAAATCGTCGGCCCCAAAATTGCCGGTCACGCCGCCCCCACCGTCTGGCGCGGCAACATATTATTTGTGGAGGTGGAAAATCCCGCCTGGCTTCAGGAACTGCGGATGATGGAAGAAGAAGTCCTCGAAAAAATCCGCGCCGCTTTCACCGATATCCAGATTGAAAAAATCAGATGGGTGTTAAGGCATTCATAAAGACCCGCCGTTTCGGAGGTTCGACAGGAGAGGCCCTATTTTCCAAAAATTCCCTTCAGAATGTTGATCGGCGCCTCGATGGCATTGACCGGGTCTTTGGCGATATTTTCAGGATTCAGCTGATCCTTCACGAAATCGATCCCCCGCAAGGCCACCACTTTGGTAAATCGCCCGGTAAGGATTTTTTTATCGGGATCGATTTTTGGATTTTCAAAAGTACCGCTGACGTTAAAAGGGAGTTCCAACTTTCCCTGGGGATCGGCCAGCGCTTTCCGCACCCCCGCGTCTCCAATCAACGCCTCTGTCTCTTTGGCAGAGAGCAAAAAAGCCCCGTTACCCGACAGCGATTCATCAAAACCGATAAGGCCGCTAAGCCGTATCTGATAACGGGGGTTCTGCCAGCTTCCGTTGATGATTTTGGCCGCCCCCCCCTGAATGGCAAAAGGAATAGACAACTGTTCCACCGTGGCATCGAGACTTTTTAAATTATCGAGCGCCCGTTTGTTAAAACCGGCCAGCGGCACAAGAATATTCCAGACGGAACTGCCGAAAATCTCCTCTCCCAGCTTTAACGACGGAATCGACCCTTCCGTCACCAGAATAGTTCCGGCGGCATTCAGATCGCGAAGGGGGCCTTTGTTCGCCGCGATTTTGCCCTGCAAAGACGCGTTTAAGACCCCTTTCCCCACCACCTGTTTTTTCAGGAAAGCAAGGCGGGTTAAATCGACATTCTTGAGATTGAAATCAAACTGATACGCGAGGGGGTTGATGAATAAAACAAAACCGTTGGCCGACGCGTTGGCGCCGAAGACCGCCGCCGACAAGGATGAAATGTTGAGCCTGGGCGGAGAAAAACCAAAATTACAGCGGACGTTTTCAAGCGGGTAATTTTTGTACTGCATGCTCCCCGCACGCAGGGTCCCTTGCGTGAAAAAACCTTTCGGCGTCCATTGAAGCGTACCATCCAATCCCAAATTGGAGAAACCGGGGATTTCAGAAGCGGAAGTGTGCAACACCTGTTCATAGATTTTTGGAAAATCACCGGCTAATGTATTGCCGTTGAGTTTTGCGACATCCGCCCTAAGGGTCATGTTGGCCGTCATTTTGTCGGCATCAAAATTTCCCTTGAGTTTTGCGGCAATCCTCCCCAAATTCCACGTAAGATTGTCTGTAACGATCTGCTTGGTGTCCAGATCAAGACGGACATCCCCGTTTAAAACAAAATTATCTTCGCCCCCCAAAACACTCATGGAAATTTTTAACGGAATAGAACTCTTCCCGGCAAGCGAGAGATTTTTGAGGGCGATATCGACATTTTTCAACGTATATTTGGGAGTTTCTCGCGAATCAGAAAAATATTGAAGCTCCCCTTTCTTTAATTCAAAGGAAGAGACCCTAAGCCGCCACCCGGTCGGCCCGCCATCCGATTTCTCATTTTTAACCAAAAGGTTGGAAAAATTAGAAGCCTCCTTGGAAGTCCGAAAATAAAGAACCGGCTCTTCTAAAGAGAGAGAAGCGATGACTTGTCTGTCCATCAGCGGCTTAAGCTGGACATAAGCCGATATCTCTCCGCTCTGCGCTATCCATTGATTTTCAAACGGGGCTTGGGTCGAAAAAATTTGAACATTTTTGAGCGTAAGCGAAGGCAAAGGGAGAATGGCCAATCGAAAGGTTTGTACATTCAGTTTTAAATTCAGGTTCGATTCGATTTGGCTCTGAAACCAGTTTTTGTAGAGGCTTTGAGGAAGCGCAAAAGGTAAAATGAGGAGAACAACAATAAAAGCGGCGAAAAAAATTGCGGCTATTTTCAGTTTTTTTTTCATTTTGTCATTCTTGTGGATTATCGTCATTCTGGCGGAAGCCGGAATCCAGTCATTGTAATCACGGCTGGATCCCGACTTTCGTCGGGATGACACAGCCTAAAGTTGTCGGATGATGATACCCGCTTCTTTCAATAATTTGGAGGAAATTTCTTCGAGATTATACGCATGATTGTAGACGACCTCTTTGATGCCGGAATTGATGATCATTTTGGTACAGCCGAGACAGGGTGAAAAAGTGGTGTAGAGCGTGGCCCCCTTGATATTAACCCCGTGATAAGCCGATTGGACGATTGAATTTTCTTCGGCGTGAGAACAGAGACAGGACTCTAAGTTGGCGCCGGAGGTTCCTATTTTATGACAGCGCGGACAGCCCCCCTCGTTGCAATTTTTGATGCCGCGCGGGGTGCCATTGTAGCCGGTGGAAATAATCCGCTGGTCTTTAACAAGCAAAGCGGCCACTTTTCTTTTGATGCAGTTAGAGCGAAGCGCCACTTGCCGGGCGATCTGCATGAAATAATCGTCCCAATCGGGGCGCTTGATATCGATGGCCACCGTTTGGATAATCTGCCGGACTTTTTGATGGAGTTCTTCCAAAGTGCCGTTATTTTCGATGCGGGCATCGGCCATTTCCAGAGTCCGGTTTAATTGTTGGTCGGTCGGTTTTTTTCCGGCGGCCTCTTTGGCCTCTTGTTCCACAAAGGCCTCATAGGTAACGGTGTCCTTTTCGCGCGAACGGAGTTTAATTCTTTCAAAGCGGGTCTGCGGATCGGCATCGACCGCCAAGAGATAAAAATTGGGGGTCTGCTTTAACGCCTCCACCTCGGAGGGATGGCGGATCGAATCGATCACATAATTGCCGTCGGGCTTTAACTTTGCCGCCGTCAGAAGCCCCAAACACCCTGCCCCCTTTTGTTGGCGCAGTTCGTTGGCAAAATCGGTCAAGTTTTGGCGGGTAATCTCTTTGCCTCTCTTCTTCAATTCTTCGCGGAGGACATCGGAGAGGGAATAATAGGTAAAACCGGCCGCTTGCAAAAAATTGGCCACCTCCCCCTTCCCCGACCCGTTTTTTCCAGTGAGTCCGATGATCATTGCCGTCGCCTTACCAAAATGTGGCAGAAGTAGCAAGGGCGCGCTACCAGGTAGCAGGAACTCCTCCCCTACCTGGTAGGAAGATGGGGTCCCTCTACCAGGTAGCAGAAACTCCCTTCCCTACCTGGTAGGAGTGTAGTGAATCCGTCGGGGGACGACGCAATTCGTACATTCAAAAACGTCGAGCACCCTTTATGTACGCAATGGATTGGCACAAGTTTTGCTTAATCAAAGGTCACTATGGGATATAAAATGCAGAGACAACTAGCTGAAGACCTTGCCTACCACGTTTGGATACAATGTAATAACAAGGAGTTCCGTTTTCAAAACGAAGCCGATTTTCTTCTCTACTTATCGATCATAAAAGAGGTGAAGGAAAAACATAATTTTTTGCTTTATGATTACGGACTCATGCATACCCATGTCCATCTCTTTCTCAGGACTCCAGGGCCATCCCTCTTGGACACAATTATGTGGCATATTAACCGCACTTTCTCTGTCCGTTATAACAAAAGAAATGGGCGTTGCGGACATATTTGGATGGGTCCTTACAAGGCCTCTGTTGTTGACAACGACCAATATGGAATCTCTTTGCTTCGTTATTTACCGCAAAATGCCCCACAAGCCGGTATCGTACAACACCCCGATCAATGGAAATGGTGTGGTTATCGTTTTTACGCATATGGGGAACCAAATGAGCTCTTAACACCTGCCCCCACATATTTGGAATTAGCCGATAGGCCTGAAGTTAGACAAAAATTTTACAGACATTTGGTATCTACTTTGGTGCCAAAAGCTTTAAGTGAAGAAGAAAAATGGCTGTTAACAAAACTGAAGCGATGGCAAATCGCTGTCCCTCCTCCTACCAGGTAGCAGAAACTTCTCTCCTACCTGGTAGGGAGATGGGGTCCCTCTACCAGGTAGGGGGATAGCGCATCATTGACACGGTTGGAAAAATTCTTACAATCCCCGCCGCAGATGATCCTTAAAGTCGAAAATCTCTCCAAAAATTTTAAAACCGTGAAGGCGGTCGATGGGATTACCTTTGAAGTGGCTAAAGGGGAGGTGGTTGGTCTTTTGGGACCGAACGGTGCCGGAAAAACAACCGCCATGCGGCTTGTCACCGGCTATCTCAAGCCCGACTCCGGCAGCGTCACGGTCAACGGAATTGACATGGAAGAAAACCCGATCGAGGCAAAAGCCCAGATCGGCTACCTGCCGGAAAACGCCCCTTCTTATCACGATATGGAGGTGACCGAATTTTTGACCTATATAGCCCTCCTACGGGGAGTTTCCAAAGAGGCCGTCAAAACACGCCTTGAAGAGGCTCTCCATCTTTGCGGGCTTAAAGAGGTTATCGGCCGCCCCATCGGCCAGCTTTCCCGCGGCTACAAGCAAAGGGTCTGCCTCGCCCAGGCATTGATCCATAAACCTCCCCTTTTAATTCTTGATGAGCCGACCACCGGCCTCGACCCCCACCAAATCCAGGAGATCCGCGCCTTGATTCGGGAAATTGGCAGGGAAAGAACGGTCATTTTATCGACCCACATCATGCAAGAGGTGCAGGCGGTGTGTGGAAGGGTGCTCATCATTGCGCGCGGAAATCTGGTCGGCGCAGGCACCCCGGAAGAATTGATGCAAAAAGGTCAAGGGGGAAGCCGCTACTTTGCCAAAATAAAAGCCCCGCGAGCCGACATTGAAAACGCAATCGGCTCCCTTTCCGAATTTGTGCTCGGGGGTTTCCGTGCGACCCATGGAGAATGGCAAACTCTGATTTTAAAATGTCCGGCCGCCGAGAATAAAAGTGAAGCGATTTTCAAATGGGTGGTGGCCAATCGGTGGAGTCTTTCGGAATTAAAAAGGGAATCTTCCTCATTGGAAGACATTTTTCTGGAGCTGACCCGATGAAAATAATCTGGACAATCGCCAAGCGGGAATTCAGGGCCTATTTCGTCAGCCCCACGGCCTATATTTATCTGACCGCCTTTTTGGTTTTGACGAACTGGTTTTTCTGGCGGAGTTTTTTTATCGTCGGCCAAAACAATCTGCGCGGCCTTTTTACCATGATGCCCTTTATCTATCTCTTTTTCGTTCCGGCGGTGGCTATGGGCAAATGGTCCGAAGAGAGAAAATACGGCACCATCGAGCTTCTTTTCACCCTCCCCATTTCGGAATGGGAGGTGGTCCTTGGAAAATTTCTCGCCGCCCTTGGGCTTTTGACCAGCGCCCTTTTGCTCACCCTGCCTCTCCCCGCCACCCTCTTTTTTCTGGGAAAGCCGGATCCGGGCCCGATGATCGGCGGTTATCTCGGTCTTGTTTTCATGGGGGGGGCCTATCTCGCCATCGGCTTATGGATCTCTTCTCTGACCGACAACCAGATCATCGCCTTTATTCTGGGAGTTATCGGCTGTTTTGTCCTGCTCATTTGCGGTGAGCCGGTCATCACCACCGGCCTGCCGCGTCTTTTTTCCTCTTTTTTGCAATATCTGGGGCTTCAATCCCACTTCGACTCCATCAGCCGCGGCGTCATGGACACGAGGGATTGGATCTATTATTTTTCCGTCATCGCCCTCTTTTTGTTTTGCAATCTCAAGTCTCTGGGTAAAGGAAGATGGGCGATGATTGTGACCGCCGCGATCGGCGTTTTTACCCTGAATATTCTGGCCGCCAACCACTTTTACCGCATCGACCTGACCGCCCAAAAGCGATACACGTTGAGTTCTGCCACCCAAAAAATTCTCAAAAATCTCAAAGATGTCGTGACACTTAGGGTCTATTTCAGCCCGGATTTGCCGCCGGCCCTGAATAATGTGAGGCAAGACGTCGGAGATATTTTGTCGGAATACAAACAATACGGCGGCAAAAACATTAAAGTCGAATTTATCAACCCGCAGGCCGACGCCGTGGAAGAACAAAAAGTGCAGATGATGGGAATCCCCCCTATTGAACTTAACGTCCTCCACAAAGACAAACAGGAACTGGCAAAAATTTATCTGGGGATGACCGTCAATTTCGCCTCCAGGCAGGAGATTTTGGCGGTCGTGCAAAACACCAACAATCTGGAGTACCGCCTGGACGCCGGCATTCTTAAAGTCACCGAAATCAAAAAACCGCAGATCGGCTGGTGGGTCCCCAACGAAGAAGAGTTCTCGCAGGCCAAAGAAAGGCTTGAAAGCCGCTACGCTATCCGATCGATTAATGAAAAATCGCTCAATGCCCTGGAACCCAAAGAGATGCCCGTTCTCTTTTTTGTTGTTCCGGAGAAACTCTCCGACAATGAAAAAAAATCTTTTCAAACTTATCTCGATCAGGGGGGCAAGGCGATTGTTCTGATGGAACGGATCGCGGTGGCCATGGGGGCCGGCTTAAAACCGGAAGGCCGCTCCAATCCCCTTGAAGATTTTTTTAAAAATTACGGTGTAACCGTCCAGGAAGATCTTGTTTTGGATCCGTCAAACGCCATGGCCACTTTTACCGGCGGCGTGGTCCAGTTTGTTGTCCCCTACCCCTACTGGGTTTCGATCCGGCCTGAAAATTTCGATAAAAGCCAGCCGATGGTCTCGGAATTGGGCAATCTTGTTTTGCCGTGGCCCAGCACCGTGTCCGGTGGAACCGTTTTATTCAAAACAACCCCCTTGGCCGTTTCTTCGAGCATCAGCGCGACACAGGGGTCTCTCGATCCGCAGGCGGCCAGCAACGCGATGACACTCGGCACAGCCGGCACTATTCCCCTCGGTGCGATGGTTGACAACAAAATGGCGGTGGTTGGCAACACCCAGTTTCTGAACAATACGTTTTTACAGCAATTCCCCGACAACGGCCTTTTGCTGGAAAACGCCGTTGATGTTTTTTCAACCGGGGAAGAGCTGATCTCTGTCCGTTCCAAGGGGGTTGTCCATCAACCCGTGGCCCTTGTTTCCGACAGGGCCCGCATGGGCATCAAGCTCGCCAATATTTTTATCGGGCCTGTTGTCTTGATGGCGATCGGATTTATCATCGCGTGGCGGCGTCGAGTGTCATTGCGAGCGTAGCGAAGCAATCCCGGGATTCTTCCCCTTCGACAGGCTCAGGGTCAGAATATGACAAATCGAAAACCCTATATTTATCTTGCATTGGCCATCGCGGCGGGACTCGCCGTCTGGTTTCTGGAAAAACCGGCCGCGGAGAAAACGGGCGATGCCCTGAACCAACCCCTGTTTCAAAATCTGGACGTTTCAAAAATCACCGCCATCGAAATCGAACATCTTTTGAACGGGGTAAAATTGAAACAGGAAAATGGTGCATGGCGGGCGGCCCCGTTGAAAACAAAATTTCAGGAAAATCTGGAGAAACAGACCGAGGACCATGGACCGAGGACCATGGACCAAAAGCAAGAATGGATAAAAGTGCCGGAGAAAAAAGTCGATACAATGCTGGATATTCTTCTTGATACCCGTATTGTTTCTTTGGCAGGGAGCAACCCTGATTTTCACGGTTATTTTGAAGTCAATCCGGTCGGCGAGCAGATCCGTTTCTATGACGTCAACGGCAGATTAATGGAATATTTTTTCATCGGCAAGGCGGGCGGCGTGTTCATGGAGGGCTACCTCCGCAAAGATGGAGAAAATAAGGTTTGGCTGGTCAACAAATTTTTAAGAGCCTATTTTCCGGCAACAGTCGATGGGTGGATACCCGCGGGGGGTCATCCTGAGCGGAGCGAAGGATCCCGGTAACACCGGGATTCCTCGCTTCGCTCGGAATGACAATCCGAAAACCGTCCCTTAATATTCAGGCCACCACACTCTGGGATTATCCCTCACAGCATTACGGCAGAGGAGTGCAGGGAAGTCCGCACTATATCGGCGCCACGCCATCTTATGTCATCTGGAATCTCCTCAAGCGCTACACCCGCGAAAACGATCTGGTTGTCGATCCGATGGTCGGTTCCGGCACCACTATCGATGTGAGTAACGATTTGAAGCGCCGCGTGCAGGGCTTTGACATTGCCCCTTTCCGCAACGATATCCAAAAAGCCGATGCGCGGAAACTCCCCCTCCAAAATGAAGAGGCCGATTTTGTTTTTATCGACCCCCCCTATTCCGACCATATCGACTATTCCGATGAAAAAGGCTGTATCGGCCGGATTAAAGCGGAAGATTCAAAATATTTTGAGGAAATGGAAAAAGTCATCGCCGAAATCGACCGGATTTTAAAACCAAAACGATTTATGGCTCTTTATATTTGCGATTCGTTCAAAAAAAAATCGGGTTTTGTGCCGATCGGTTTTAAAATTTTTGAAATTTTGTGCCGGCATTTCGCCCCCAAGGACATCCTTGCCGTCACCCGCCACAACAAGACACTCAAAATGGGGAATTACCGCAAAACCGCGATCGAAGAGAATTTTTTCTTAAGGGGATTTAACTACCTGTTTATTATGAAAAAAGTTCCGTAATCCGCTCTTTAAGATCTTTTTTGCCAACCCAACCGGCCAGGTCTTTATCAACCTCTTTGGTGACGCATTTTTTCAGGGGGATAGAGATACTCTGCCTCAATTCCCCCAAAAAACGCGGCCCCGCCATAATCATAAGATGATCAAATCGTTTATCCGACCTGGCCTTATCCAAAAAAACGGCTAATTCATGCGCAAAAACCTGTTGCTCACGAACATGAGCGTCCCCTTTTTCTTCCGCATGGCGCCCCCTGCCAACGCTGTCAAAAGCACGGCCCGGTTTGTCGCTCGTTAAATCCCCCGTCTTTTTACGGGAATCCGGGTGCCGAAACTCATGGACCATTCTCAAATCAGCCCCGTTATTATCAGTCTCGAAAAGCTTGGCCCGGCTCGCTTCCGCAACAATAATCCATGTTCTCATGCCTCTTTTATACTCCACTCACTATGTCATTTCCAGTCTTAAGAAATGTTTGCAAAATAAGGCCCGATTTTCTATGTATCCCGCCCATGGAAAAAGCGGGTTTTTTAGGGATTAACAAAGAGGGGTGGCAAAAAATCGGCATTGAAGCGGCCGCCGTGGTGGTGGCGCCGATCGACATTTATCGGGGGACCCGCGATCTTTTTGACGCGCGGGCCGACCGGTCGGAAGCCCTGCAGAAAATCACTTTCGGCGTTGTCGGCTGCATCCCCGTTTTCGGCACCGCGGCCCGTGTTGTCCGAGGCGCCTATCTGCTAAGCCGCGGCGCGAAGGCTCTCAAGACCGCCAATCTGACTCTCCGCACCGCCAGCCAAATGCGACGGTCGGAAAAAATCAACAAGGTTTTGGGCAAGACGCAATGGGTTTTGAATCATGTAGCCGCGGGCGGCGCGGTCTATGCCGGATACCAATTCACGGCAGGACTCACCCGCTGGAAAAATTCCAACAGCAATGAAAGGGCCGATATCATGATACAGGGTCTCTTCACGGCCGCTTTCGCCATTCCCCATGCCCATGCCAGACGTGCCCGTAAGGGGGCCGACCGAATGGTGCTGGCCAATGAAAAAATAGACCACCCTGCCGCACGGATGGAACATTTGGGCCCCCTGCCGCCACGGCACACGGCGCCGCGGTTCCGCTGGGCTCCGGTTGTCGAACGCGGCCCCAACACCGTCACCATCACCTATCCGACAGCCGGCAAACCCCTGACGCGAGGCGTTCCGTTGAAAAGCAAATTACGCGGCCTTTCGGAGCTCTATGTCCGCAACACGGGGGGGGGTCTGCAAGCCTTTTATAGCGGCAATACCGCCAGAAAATATCTGATTCGTTCCCAATTTTCCGATGCCATCATCGCAGGCGTTTGCCAGGTAAGAGGCATTCGAATCCACGGGACCCAACATTTGCCAAAGGGGGACGCGGTGATGATTGGACTGAACCATTACAGCATTCTCGACTTTGCCGTAACCAACCGCGCCATGTATACCATCCCCACCCATAGGGGGATCGGTTACGATGAAGCGATCACAATGAAAAAAGCGGTCGGTCGGCTTCCGGGGTTGGGAAAATGGGTGGGGCTCGCCTCTCCAAAAGCCGGAAAAGTGCTTATCCCCATTGAACAGGGGGCGGGGTCAAAAGCGCAAAGAGCTGTCATCGATTTTTTTCACGGTCCAAGAGCAAAACCGAGCATGCTGGAAGGAAGGCCAAGACTCGCCGACCGTTCTGTCTGGTTTTACGGCCCCGGCCACAGGACAACGCGCTCTGTGGCTGATTTTGAAACGGGACGCGACCGCTGGCTCTGGCCCCCTTATCACGGGGCCTTCAACGCCTCTGTAGCGGCCAACAAACCGCTCATCCCGGTCAGTTACTATTATGGCAGTGATGGCTGGGTTCACATGCAAATCCACAAGCCGCACTACCCCCAAAATGCTTCCAGAGAATCGGCCAACCGGATGCGCGAAGAGGTAATAGCCGAAATGGACCGCCTGGCGCAAACGGGTCACTTTTTCACCGCACTCAAAAGAGAAAAATTCAAGTCCACCCACGGCAACGCGCTGTCGGGTGTTTAATGCTTCATCTCTTTTTGCAATTTACCCAACCATTGCGAGGCCTGATCGCGCCCGCCCAAACCAAAGGCCAAACCGCCAGCCAAAGCCAGCATCGCCACAAAACCGGTAAAGAGAATTTTAATCAGATCGGCCGCGATACCCAATTGGGTTAAGGCCGCCATAAAAGCGAAAATGATGACAGCCCAACGCGCGAACGTTCCAATCACTCCAGCCGAAGAAGCGGGCAAAGTGGAAGCCCGAACCCCCTTGACCACCAATTCTTGCAATCCCCCGCCGAGAATAAAACCGGCCAGAAGAATCAGAACAGTAATAATGACGTTCGGAATATAGAGCGCGACCTGTTCAAAAAAGCTGGTCAGCTGGCTCCATTTAAGAATGTCAGCCACCGCGATGAAGGTGACGATAATGAAAAACCATTTTACAAACCAGCCGACAAGGGCCGCGGAATGAATCTCAAGCCCCCGCTCCTTCAACTTTGAAAGCCCCACGACATTGTGGAGAAAAGTGTCGAGCTTGGTGTATTCCACCATCTTACGAACGATTCTCCCCAAAAGGGCCGAAAGAAAGAGCCCTACAAACAAGACAACAAACGCCGCCAAAATATCGGGGAGTTTGCCGAGGATATTGACCCAAATCCCCTGTAACGCCGCCAGCACTGCATCCCGCCAAGTTATAAATTGGCCTTCCATAGGCTCCTCCTTTTTGAGGGCCCAAGGTACAGAAAAAATGGAGTTATCTCAACGAGATATTCGATGCCGACTGAAGAATAAATTATATGACGTTTAGGGTTTTGTGGGCGTGACAGGACTCGAACCTGTGACCTCATGGATGTCGACCATGCGCTCTAACCAGCTGAGCTACACGCCCAATAATGTACTGGTAACTTTTTCCAATATAAATTTTCCTAAAAATAACAACCTTCTTTGAATGGAGGCATCTCCGTATTCGAATGAACAAACTCCCCTATAATGCTCATATGTTGTGGAACCGACCGTTCTTTTGTCCTTATAAGCTCCCTTAAACAGATGCAAAGGCAAATCGAGCTCTTTAGACCAAAATCTTTTTATTTTTTCTTCATCCTGGTCCGCACGCAAAAACAAAGAACAGCGCAATCTGGCAACTTCAATGTTATAAAGTTTCTTTAGCGTCAACAAAAAAAATTTGAGTATTAATGGGTCTGAACTGCCCATGCCTACCATCTCTTGAGACTTTCTCCCTTCGCCTATGTATAGAACAGCCAATGCCATTTCTTGAATAGCTCGATTCTCCAAGGCAAGTTCAGACATTGTTTTTAATGCATATTGCTTTGCCTCTTCCACGCGATTCGCTTTTTGTTCATGATGCCAAAGGACCGATTTTTTTTGTGCCTTCGTTAGTGCCTGACGCCAATTTTCGAGAAGTCTTTTCCTCTTTTTTGCGTCTATCTTGATGGGTTTTAACCACCCGCTCAGTGTCGATTTAGGAACCCCTAAATGTTTTTCAATATTGCGAAGGGACCAACCTTTTTTGCGCAAACGAACTGCACGACCCTTGAACTCGCACCACTTTGATTGCATGTATCCTGGATATACTCAATATTACGGATTCTCAAATACAAATTCATTCTTTTGATAGGCTTGCAGAGTGCGTTTCATCCAATCGGACTCAAAACCCAAGAGTGATTTGTTGATTATTTCTTCCGCCCGCTTTGCCTCTTTCTGTCTTTGACTCAAATTTTTGTCGGCGATTTCTTTGAGATCATCCACATTATAAAGATAGGCGTTTTCAAAATGGGCGGCGTCCGGCGCAATATCTCTGGGGAAACCCAAATCCATCAAAACCATCGGCCTCTCTTTTCTCTGTGCAAGGGCCTCTTGAACCGTTTGGGCCATCAGTATCGGACTCGGCGCCGCCGTGGAAGCAACAACCATATCGGCCAGCGGAAGCACTGTTGTGAGCGCATCGAGGGGACAAGCCTCGGCTTTAAGCACCGACGCAAATTCCCGCGCCCTTTGATAAGTCCGGTTCATGATAATCAGCTTTTGAACGCCCCTCTCTTTGAGCAACTCGGCGGTCTGGCGCCCCATTTCGCCCAACCCCACCACCAAGGCGGTCACCTCTTTAAAGTCGCCGAAAATCTGCTCCAGGAGCATCAGTGAAACGGTGCTGACCGATACGGGAAACCGGGCAATGCCGGTCTGCGTGCGAATCTGCTTGGCAATCCGGAATGCCTGCTGAAAGGCAAAATTCAAA
>JAUYJH010000054.1 GCA_030688705.1 Deltaproteobacteria bacterium | reverse complement strand
ATCGACCTTGGTTGTTCCCGCAAAAAGAACACAAGTAACAACGGATTGACGGATAAATCGCACAGGCTCTTTTCCGAAAAACAGGACGGCGGCATTTCGGTACATCGGCTCGGTTTTATCCGTAGTAGTGACCAGTCCAATATTTCGTAAAACATCCAATGAATCGAGCCCCCCTGTATTGATGCCTGATTTTTCCAAAAAAACGCGAAAGGCCCTGTCGTCAAAATCATTTTGTGTAAAATCGGGACAAATCAGCCTATCGAAAGGAATGGGAGCATTTTTTTGAACGAACAGGACAAGTTCGTCACGGTTCATTTTCTGGCTGGTGGCTCCGACACGCAAAAAATAACCATCATGGCAGGAGTAGGGTTTTTTGTCGCCGCTCGGCACATTAGCCACGATGAGCGATTTGCCATCGTATTTGATGTGATGCATGTCGATTGTCACCAGCGGATCACAGTTGCGCGCCGTGCTTTGAATTGCCGAAGCCGCCCGGTTCACATCATCGAGCCCAACCGCGCGATTTTTGTCATCTACGCCGAAAATAATCCGCCCCCCTTCTGCGTTGGAAAAGGCGACGATTTCACGGCCCACAGATGAAGATGTGGTTCTTTTGAATTCAAGTTCTTGACCTTCTCCGGCGCTTAATAAAACGGCGATGTCTTTTTCAGTGGGGTTGCTCATGGGTTTCCCATAGAGTTTTTTCATATTTTTTTGCAACTTCCATTTTTTCTCCCGTTAATTCCGGCATGCAGATTTTTCTTAAGGAACAGCCGTCGCATTTGGGGGCCAATACGGCCGGAGGGACGGTGCCGGTTTCCAATAATTTCCGGACGGCTTCAATGGTTTGAAATGTTTCGGCACGCAGTTTTTCGTCGAGCAGAACCTCTCGGCGACGTTTACTGGTGGCGTGATAGATGTAGCCCTTTGGGATTTGGGCGTTGAACATTTCTTCAAGGCACAAAGCTTGAGCGCAAAGCTGGATGTCGTCGTTGCCCCACTGCTTTTTGCGTCCTTTTTTGTATTCGACCGGGGTCGGCTGGCCGTTTCTCATTTCCACAATATCCGCTTTGCCGACCAGACCGTGTTTTTTGGAAAAGAGCGGGAGCGCGCGAAGGATTGTGGCACCATCATCCGTGGTTTCGTAGCCGGGGGTGTCTGCATGGTCGTGTAAAAGAGTCCCTGCCACTGTATTTTTATCATCTGCCCAAATTCCTTCGACAAAAATAAGACCACATTGTCTTGGACAAAAGGAATAATGCTCAAGAGAAGAAAGTGTCACCAATGAGTTTTCATCATTTTGCGCCATTGTTGGTTATCCCACCAACTTCATCAATTCGACACCTCCGGGCAAATTGGACTCATCAACATGGATTTGGTAATCAGCAAAACAACGCATGGGTTTGTTTGGTTCTCTGCTCTGAACTTTGATCCTATCAAAGAGAACATGAGCAGGTGCTTGTCCCAAAGTATTCGGATGTTTGAAAACATACAACCCTTGGGTGGTCATTTGACCTCTTGCGGCTGACCGATCATGTTCAAACATATTTTTTAGAGCCTCCCAAAAAAGCCCAAGGTCTTCATCTGAAAAACCTGTCTGTGCCGCAAGATGGGCTGAGATGAAACCATGGCAACGATAGAGACCATAGGGGATAGTGAATTTTCGTCCCATGGTTCGATTGTCTCCTTGTTGTTTTTCAGCTTCGGCTTCTGTAGCAACGGCCATACGTGTGATGCTGTGTTCCGAGGGGATAACTTGATCAATACTGCGAGAAAAAGTTATTTGGACAGGGCCTCGAACTTGACCGCAATTGATGCCGGTGGACATAACTGCGCCAAAGGTACGAACATCAAAAAAATTCTGACACATCCATTTTTTGGCTTCTTCCGTCTTATCTCCACCTTTGCGCTTGCCTTCCATAGCTTTGACATCAACATTCAGCGCCTTGTAAGCTCTCTCATTTTGTTGATTCAGAATGGCTTTTTCTTTGATATAAATCTCAAATGGAGGTTGTTCATTTTTAACCACTCCAACGTAGTTTCTCACTTTTCTTTTTAAACAAACATCAGTCACCAAACCATTTCCCGTTTCAGGGTCTGTTCTCGGAAGATTCCCGGCATCGGGATCACCATTTGGATTGCCGTCCTGAACATCGAACAGTAGGACAAAATCGTAACGGTTTTGGATTGCATTTTTCATGATTGTTCTCCTTTGTTATCGTTCGTTTCTTTCTTTTGAAAAAAGGCCTGCCGTTGATGGTAATAACCTACGGCAAAGCGACCTTGGTCAGATAAATCCATGCGGGCCGGAAATTCTTGAAAAGACCCTATAATTTGCCCAAGCAGTCTTTCCATATTAACAACTCGCCCTCGATTTTCCATTTTGGCCAAATGATGATTTTTAAGTTTCATCAATAGTGGAAAGGCCGTTGCCGGTGTTGCTGATGCCGATGCATAAAAACGGTCCCGAATGGTGGCATTAATTCCGGGGTTGGCCTCCTCCTGAATTTTTTCCAGAACGGCAAACAGTCGACCAACTTGATAACCTAGATTTAGATTATTTTCATCTAATGACATGGAAACCTCCTTTTCTGTTTTTTTATAATAACGATGATTTCGTACAAGCAATGCCTTAATCAGGGCCGCCCGTGGATAAGTAACTTCCCTTTCCGCTTTTATTCTTCGAATGGCCCCTTGAAGTAAAGTCTGGGGATAGGGTGTCCCCTGAAGAATCGATTTCATTGTATCTCCGGCCAGATTGGGCGGAATATTTTCCGATTTCCCTTGAGCGGCAATGGAGCAAAGCAACCTGTAAAGAGAGATTGAATCCAAATCGCGGTCGCCATGAATCATAAGAAGATCGTCAAAATGTTGTCGGATGTGGCCAGCCAATTTTCCAACAGTAGTTGCATGCCAGAATCGCACAGCAATACGGGCCGCATTGGGTGACAACCCAAGAATAAAAAATCTTGTTTGATCTTCATCCAGCGGTGGCGCTCCAGTTGAGGGGGCGGCATAAAGAGCCCTCACAGCCTCCGTATGGCGATCAGGGCTGTCACCTTTTTGCCATCCAAAGAGGTCCGCAAATACATTTTCCATTTGGTCCATTTTTTCAGCCCAAAAAATAGTGGAAGCATCACCTACCTGCATTTTCTGACGGGAATCCTTGCCAAGCAAATGGTTTAATGCCGTAGTATAGGCAAAGACTGGCTTGGTTCCTATAGGGGAATTCAATCCTTGTTCTTTGCCAAAGGATCGAAAAGCATCCAAGTTGAACGAGATGATATTTGCTCCCGACGAATTTGCATTTCGAACACCTTTAATCGCAGGGTGCAAGATGGCAATGTGATTTTTTTGACCCGAAATCAGACACCACTGTTTCTCTTCACTATTTTCAGAATTGTTGTGTTGCACAACCTCTTTGACAACTTTTTTTTCACAGATAAGCTCCGTCTCACCTGCAATACGAAAACTAATATTACCACCCAAATCTTTAATTTCCGCCCATAAGGGGTGACTAAAAACCACCTCAAAATCCCCTCTCTTTAAAAAATCCAATACCGCTTGTATAGAGTTGTCCCTCGATTGATCCGGAAAATAGGTTTCAATTTTTTCTATAAATATTTGTTTGCGTTTTTCCTCGCTAATGCCCAGTACATATCCGGCATTATCCCACAGCAGATTTGCCTCAACATTACGAGCTCGTTTGACCGCTTGAGGCACTGTAAAAACACGGCTTCTTTTTTTTCGCCCCTCACCTGACCTTGTATCTTCCAAATCCACAAAATTTCCACTCTGATCGAGCACAATAATGAAAGGAATTTCTTTGCGTTCAAAGCCCAGCAAAGGGAGCGAGTCTCCGTCTTCTTCCAACTTGCGATCATAATATCGGACGAGCTCTTGTAATATCATCCCCGCACCTCCACACCTTGGAACGGCGGGATTTTGATTTTTCCATGATCCAGTTTCGCCCTAAAAAATCGGGGCTGTGGATCACTCCCTGAAAAATTGATGTCATGGAGCATCCAGCCCAGATCACGCGTTTCCATAATTGATTGCGATGAGGAATCGTTCGACTCCACAATAGAAAAATGAGCCGAAAATTCCCGACAGCCCAGATAAGGTTGGTTGAAGCATTGCCCCTTTTCAGCTCGGCGTCGGAACATTTCTGCAAATTTTGCTGGAGAATCTTCGGAGCCAGCCTTTGGAGTCATCTCAAAATTGGCATGGATAAGATAATCGACATCTCTCAAAAAAAGACCGGCTCGTTGTTGTCGCTCATCTTCTATGAATAAACCGAGACTTCCCTGTCCGCGTTCCATGGCGGTAGTTACATTCCGTGTTGAAATAACCGCCCCGACTTCATTGCGACGCAATGAAGTCCAGCGAATCGGCCTCAGAACATCAATTTGTGTGACAACCCAGCGAATGGCCGGTTTCCAGAGAATGGCCTCCAGAATACCGCGTGCGCTGGACGGAGTCATGACGTCATAGGAAACCCTCTCCACTTTCATTTCTGGCCGCGTGAAGCAGGCAAAATCACCCCATACTCTTAAAGTTACTCCATGCATCGGTTATCCTCCTAAACAATCAATTCTTCCGGCTCATGATATGCTGGATCATTGGCAAGAAAACCTAAGACCGGATGGTATAGACTGTCATATGCCTGAGCAAAAAAACCGGGGTAAACTTCCACAACATCCCCAGTCACTTGTAATTTCTGATGAACGTATATTGGGACGTTTACAATGTAACGTTGTAACTTGCGCAAAAGCCATTTTTTTGGGCCACCCTTTTTTAAAACTTCGATCCACTTTGCACCTTCCCCATAGCGAACGATAACGGGCATTTGTTTACTATCAATCATCCGAAATTTATCTGCCGCAGTCCTAAACTGTATATTCAATTTTCCATCTCCCTTCAAGTCATCAATAATGCGATGTTTATCAAGGCTGTCCCCCTTGAGCCAATAGAGTTGTTGAAAATAGCTTTGGAAGCGGGTTGGATTCAATGGATCGTCAGTAATTGTTTTGAGGATTTGACGGCAACAAGATTCTGCCTGCCGCAAATGTCCAATGGGTGATGGTCGCGGAGGAACAAAGACAACAACATTTCCTTTTTTCATTTTTCCTTCACGGTTACACCGCCCCGCCGCTTGGGCAATTGAGTCCAAACCGCTCAAAGCCCGATAGACAGCGGGGAAATCAAGATCAACGCCGGCTTCTACCAATTGGGTGCTGATAACGCGGATAGGAACTTCATTTTTTAGACGCTCTTTGATTTCTATAATGACTTTGGAGCGATGTTCTCCACACATCAAGGCAGAAAGATGAATCGTATCCGGCGGCATCAATCGACACAATTCCCGACAATCATCCCTGCGATTTACAATGCATAGTACAGTGGGATGCTTTTGTAGCTCTTGCGCAATTTCTAACCAAGTTTTTATGATATCCAAATTTTTCGGAATAGAAACCTCCACACGCTTCATGGATTGAAAGAGATGCTCCGGCTTGTCAATAATTTCCGTCACATTTTCAAGGCCCGGAAACCGAAAATTATGCTGATGCTTTTGAAGGGCTGGTTGAGTCGCAGTACACAAGACAAATGTTACATCAAAATGCTGTACCAGATGATTCATGACATCTGTGATTGGAAACAGAAAGTCGGGTGGCAGCAGTTGAGCCTCGTCCAAAATAACAACGCTATTTGCTATATTGTGAAGTTTTCTTATCTTGCCGGTTTTGGCGGAAAACAATGATTCAAAAAACTGGACGGATGTTGTTACGATAATAGGGGCATCCCAATTGTCACACGCAAGTTGGCTTTGTACCGTTTCCTTGTCCGATTCCAGATTGCTGTGGTGCTCAATGACTGATTCTCCAAAAATCCGTCTGAATATGTCCGCGGTTTGTTCGATAATACTGGTGTATGGAATCACATAGATAATCCGGCGTTTGTGATGCTTAATGGCGTGCGACATGGCAAACGCCATAGAAGAGAGAGTTTTACCGCCACCTGTTGGCACTGTAAGCGAAAACAATCCAGGCGGCTGTATGGCTTTTTGCCTACATTGGTGCAGTATGGAGGCGCGCAGTTGATTGATTGGAGTATCCGTAACATTAGTGGCCAAGCTTTGCATATGTGCGTTAAAAGAAGTTTGCAAAAATGCAAGGGCCTGATAATCGCCTCGTTGTAAAAATTTCTCCTGATCCATAAATTTTTCTGTATCCAGACGATCAGCATCCACTAAACAAGAAAAAAGCATCCTAATCCATAATGCGGCTATGGTTGGATTTGTACTCTGGGGCGGCTTTGTGGTGGGACAACAACTATCTACAATTTCTTTTGGGGGATTTTGTGAAAGGGTGTTCGTTAACAAAATAGAATTATTTTGCAATCGTTGGGCCAAACAGCGCATTCCTTCTTCTGCGCTGTTCCAATCCGCAAGACCCGCATGATGACCCGCAATAACGTAGGCCAGAATTTTCCCTACTGGACCCAACCTTTGAATGGCGTGAATGGCCCCAGCTGTGGAATGATCAACTCTTCCGACAGCTCCTTCAAGGTGGGCTTCCGGATCAAAACCACTTTTGGTTTTGATCATATGCTGGAATGTAGCCTGATATTTACCCAAATCATGCCAGAGTCCTGCCAAATAGGCCCAATCGGCATTGCCAAAAACAGAAGCAAATTGGCCTGCTAATGTGGCAACGCTTACAAGATGTTCTTGTAGATCATGAACAACGAAATTACCTTTTTCATTTTCACGAACGTGGGCCAAGTAATGATTTTTTTTCACAGCGGTTTTTACGCGCACTTTTTTCCTCACTGCAACTCAAAACTTTCCACCTTAAAGAGGGGGAGTGGTGTTTCAGAGCCAGAGCGAACGATCTCCCATCACACTCCCCCAAACCCTCTCCGCATCTGCTGGTTCAGCGCTTCCTTTGCCTCGAAAATGGCCGGGAGGTTTTGAGTCAACCGCAGTCTGCACCCGAGCTTTTCGGCCAGAGGCTTTAGGGTCTCCCACGTTAATTCGTCGCGAACATGAAGTTCATCCGGAAAAAGGCCGTGTTTCTCGATGGCCTCCAGAAAAACATTGCGAAGAAAAGGAGGGGGGTCTTGCTCCGGCGAGAGCATATCCGCGTGGAAAATAAATCCGGATTGCTTGTGGGCCACCATCGCGCATCGTGAATAGTAGGGTCTGTCTCTATCCTGTACGATACCGCCCGAGAGATAAAAGATATCCATCTCCCACGGCGTATCCTGCCGCAATGGCCGTTTTTGGATTTTTCGCAAACGCAGCTCGTCGACCGGCATTTCCGGCAATGTTGGTTCTTTAAGAGGTTCCGGCAGATGCCACTTGCGCGTCCACGAAAGTTCAGAGGCCCCGTTGTCGCGCGGAAAATAGATCAGACAGTGCCCCGGTTTTTCCGGTTTCAGCAGGTCATCGTCTTCTTCAACGGCTTCCGTCAAATCGGACGCACAACGCAATGCAAAGGTGAGCCATTTTGCCTCGTCTTCAGAGATAAACCACGGGGCAAAACCGGGGGTGTAATTCCTAAAACAGGGATAGGCCGATGCGTACGGTGATTTTGACGGTTTAAATTCCAATTGTTTGACAACCGCAAGGTCTTCTTTTCCCAATTCCTTACGGTCACAAAATTCTGCCATCAGGGCGTTTTGCATGGCAAACGCGTCATCGATTGCCGGATTAATTTCACCCGCTTGCATTTTGCGATGCAATGCAAGTCCTTCGCTACCGCGATACATGCAGAGGGCGAAGACTTCTCCCAAAGCCCCCAAAACACAGCAGTAGCCGATTTCTCCCGAAACGGGATCCTTCACGCCGAAAATTTCGCCGTCCTCAAAAAGTTCCCACGGTTGCAGGGCATAAAAAGCGGCCGCAGCCTGGTAGAGATTTTTCCACGTTTGGATGTCGACGGGGGGTACCTTCATAATGCGCGGGAAGTTAACACCCGCATTTTGGCCATTGCAACCCTTTTTTTGTGTAGCGTCTGTCCCCGCATGTGATGTGGATTTCACGTTCACTTTCCTCTCAATCTCTTTCTATTTTCCGGTTCGGTGAGATAATTTTCAGGAGTTACAATCTTTTTTCCTGTTTCCTGCTCCAGCTTTTCTCGTGCTTCACCTGCGATGCGACCGCCCTTTTGGGCGACAATCATATTTGCAGGAAATCCACGGAGATGGGGATTTTATTCGGACTTCCTTTTTTCCCCATGAGCTAGCAATCCTTTCACTTGCCGATCAAAATCAGACTCAAACAGGCGGTCTTGCACAATGCGATATTTTTCGAACTCACTTTCGGCATGGGCCTTGGCAATTTCTGCCGTCACCTTTCCTGCGTCCTGCAAGGTTTTCCGGTCGGTGATTTCAATAAAACGGTTCAAACGAGCTTCCCAATCCTGCATGGTCATCGGGATCTGGCGCAACGCCATATCTTCTGCGATATCCAGATAGGCTGAAACAAGCCGCTGCAGCTGTGACATCTCGTTTTCTGTCAGATAATTTTTGGCAATAACAACATCAAATTTCTGAACTTTCCCTTTGGGAGCGTCCTGCCATGTGGTGAGCCCCATATGGTCTTTTTCAGCATCGGCACGGTGATAAACAACTTCTGCAGCCGTTTGGCCGTGGATGGCCCAATGGAGTTTATTTTGTACTGTGGCAAAAAAGCGTTTGGTTGACTGGGCCGTCACATCATAATCAATGGAGGTTGCGTAGATGTCGGTGATTTTTTGGTAGAACTTGCGTTCGCTCAGGCGAATTTCCCGAACCCGCTGCAGTTGCTCCTCAAAATACTTTTTGGTCAGAATGGAGCCATCATTCTTGAGACGTTCATCATCCATCGCATAGCCCTTGATGGTGAACTCCTCAATAATGGTGTTTGCCCATTTACGAAACTGCACAGCGCGCTCGGAGTTGACCTTATAACCGATGGAAATAATAGCAGCGAGATTGTAGTGCTTGGTGTCATAGATTTTCCCGTCAGCAGCAGTTATTCGAAAATTTCGAATAACTGAATCCTCTTCAAGTTCACTGTCGGCAAAAACCTTCTTCAGATGGTAGTTAATCGTATGCGTTTCCACATCATAGAGCACACCAATCATTTTTTGCGTTAGCCAGACATTTTCGTCCGCATATACTGCCTCCACGCCTTTTCCACCACTGGCGGCTACATAAGTAAGGTACTCAGCTGCCGACGAACGAACAAGCGAAGTCTTCTTACTGGTGGAGACCAGAGCATGTTTTAATCTCGCTGATGACAGTGAAGGTTCTATCTTCGGTTTTTTTTGGATTTGGAGTTTGTTTTCTTTTTTCATGGTTAAAGAGAGCTGGCCTCACTTTTTAGGACAAGAAATGGGTCTGTCATAAGTGAAGCCTTGCGATTTTGGCCTACGCTGCACAATGCAACGTCGGCAGATTTTCAAAATAAAACGCATCCGGTGTCTTTCTGTCAAGCTGCAAACCTTTAAGCTCTTTATATTCGGACGGCGTTACTCCAAAGGCCGCTTTGGAGATTTCTGCTGTCAGGATGGCGTATTCCGGTTCTTCGATTTTCTGTACCCTTTCAACGACAAACCACCACTCATTATTGTAAAGCGTCTTGCGAATTTCCTTGCCTTTAAAAACAGCCAGTTTAGTTTCCATCGGTTTCTCCTTTGGGGAGTGGTGGAAAATGCATGAAAATCGTGATGTCATTCTGAACGCAGTGAAGAATCCCGTTAAAAATCGGGATCCTTCGGCTACGCCTCAGGATGACAAACATGAAATTTTGCATTTTCCACCACTCTCCTTTGACATTTTATGATGTGGACCATGCTCGAAAGTAAATCGAAAGTCTATGCAAAAGAATAAAATCCCCCCATCCCCCCTTTTGCAAAGGGGGGGGATCAGCCCCGGTTTTTAGCCGGACCAATCCAACTTAACGATTCAATGTGATAGCTCTGCGGGAACATGTCGATCGGTTGGGACTGGACCAGTTCATAATTTGCAAAATCTTTCAGGAATTTCAGGTCTCTGGCCAATGTCTCCGGATTGCAGGAGATGTAGAGGATGTTTTTAGGCCTGGTTTTCATCACCCCCTCCACCACCCCCGCCGCTCCGTCGCGAGGAGGGTCCAAGACAAGAAGGTCGAGCGGGGCCTCGGGTTTGTATTGGGCGAAGAATTTGACGCTGTCGGTGCAGTGGAATTGAATGGAAAAAAAGGACGATGTTGCAAGGTCGATGGCGGTACGGTCAGAGTCGACGGCGACAATGTTTTTGGCCAAGGGAATCAAGACCTCGGTCAAATTGCCGCTGCCGCAGAATAGTTCGACAATGGTTTGATGCGGCACTTTTTCGGCCCATTCTTTCAATAATTTTTTCAAATTTTCATTTTGCAGGGGATTCACCTGTGTAAATCCCTTTTTACCACTGGTATTTATTTCATAATCTCTTTTAGTCTTCGGTCTTTGGTCTTCAGTCTTCAGTCTTTTTAATTGTTCATTCACCCCATCCTCCGCAATCAGACATTTTTCAATATCGACCACCCGATAGCTCTCCGGCTCATAAAAACCGATCTCTCCCCGATCGTTTCCGTGAAAGGTAAAGCGGCTTCTCCAGCCCAATTCTTTGGGGGAGGGAATCGTCGGGAGAACTTTCGGATTTTCTATTTTTGCGACTCGCAGCAATGTTTCTTCCAGAATTTTTTGCTTCCATTCCAATTGCGCGGCATAGCTCAAGTGCTGCCACTGGCACCCGCCGCATTTGCCATAATAAGGGCAGGGGGGCTCAACACGTTCCGGCGCCGGTTCCAAAACAGCGATTAATTTTGCTTCAGAATATTGCCGGTGGCGGCGTGTGATCTCCACCTCGACCGTATCCCCGGCCATGACATAAGGAACAAACACAGGCCTGCCATCCAACAGACCCATTCCCTTACCTTCATAAACCAGTTTTTCGATTTTGATTTTTTCTGTCACGGGATCCTTCACTTCGTTCAGGATGACAATCTTATTTCCACCTCTTGCACCGCTTTTTCGGTGGCGCGGTGGATGATGAATTCAAGACGGCCAAAGCGGTATGAAGAGCCCTTTTGCGGAATGGCCCCCATTTGATGAATCAAAAAGCCGGCGATGGTTTCATATTCGCCCGTGGGGATTCCGAGCTGGAGTTTTTCGTTGGCCTCTGTAATTTCAAACCGGCCGCTCACCAGAAAACGGTTTTTGCCGATCCGATAATAAAGCGGCTGCGCATAGTCGTATTCATCCTGAATGTCGCCGATCACCTGTTCGATCAAATCCTCAAAAGTCACAATCCCGCTGGCGCCGCCGAATTCATCCACCACGATCGCCATCGGTTCCCCTTTTCTTTTCATGGTCACCAGCAGTTCATCCAGCGGCATTCCCTCTGGAACAAACCACGCGGGGCGCATCAGCTGGCGGATCGGTTTCAGGGGATCGGCAAAAAGAAGGTCGATGTTATGCAAAACGCCGACCATGTTGAAGATGCGATCATGAAAGACGGGGAGCCGGGAAAAACCCTTTTCGGCAAACAATGCGGAAGCCGAATCGAAAGCGGCTGTGTCGGAAAGGGCCTCCACATCGACCAGGGGAATCATGATGTTGGTGACCCGTTTTTCGGCCAGATCAAAAATTTTGGAGATCATGGTCCGGCGGGCCGGCACTTTTTCCGGCTCTTCAGAGGCCTCTTTTCCGGAGGAGAGAAGTTCTTCCAACTCGTCGCGTGTGACCGGCACTTCGCCCCCCACCTGTTTGGTGACCCCCCCCAAAAGACTGTCGGTCATTTTGGATAACATCCAAATCACCGGTGAAAAAAGGAGCCCGAAAAATCTTAAAGGGTAGATGATTTTTAAAACAATCCGGTCGGCATAATGCTGAAAAAGGCTTTTGGGGACGATTTCACCCAAAATAAGAACAATGGGGGAAAGAAGAAGGGCCAGTCCCTCGTAGTTTTCGCCGAAATTTTCGACGATAAAATAGGTGGTGCAGACAGAGGCGGTGACCACCGCCAGATTGGTCCCCAAAAGGGTGGTGGAGAAAAATTTCCCCGGTTTGGAGAGAAAAGCGAGAACCGATTTGGCGCGGGCCGAGCCTTTGCGGGCCAGGCTTCTTAAAGAGAGTTTGTCGGTGTGGACCACGGCCATTTCGGCCCCGGTAAAAAAACCCTCGGCCAAAAGGCACAAAATTAATATGGCAATGTATTGAATGACTGTCACGCTTCCACCTTCCCGAAGAGTTCCTCTGAAATATCGTGCATGGTGACGACACCGACAGGGTTTTTGTTTTGATCGACCACAATCCCCATGTGGATTTTGAGTTCCCTGAAGTTCTGCAGGGTCTCCTCCAGTTTTTGGTGTTTGGGCACAAACAAAGGTTGTCTCAAAATTTCACGGATGGAGAGAGAGGGGTCTGTTTTCAGGCGATGGCTGAATTGAAAAAGATCTTTGACGTAAAGGACCCCGATAATGTTGGCGGGCGTTTTTTCATAAACCGGGATTCTTGAAAATTGGGTCTCTTTCACCTGTCGGAGCAGATCGTCAAAAGGGGTGTCTGTCGGCAGACAAAAGGTTTTTTCAAACGGAGTCATGATCTGCGAGACGATTTTTTCCTCAAATTCGAAAACCTTGTGAATCAGCTCTTTTTCCTCCTTATCCACCTGCCCCGCCGTGGCGCCAAGCTCCAGCAGATAACGGAATTCCTCTTCCACAATCAGGGGCGATTCTTTTTTGAGCTCGCCGCCGAACCGGGCGACAATCCAGTCGGCCAGTTTCACCAGCGCCACCCTTAAAGGACCCAGGAAAAAATAGAGCGGTTTCAAAAAAACAACCATGAAAGGGGCCAAAGAGGGGGCATTGCGGATGGCAATGCTTTTGGGAATGATCTCGCTGAAAATCAAAATCAAAATTGTGGCGAGGGCCACCGAAAGAATCGTCGCCATTCTCATATTGGCGGGGCCCATGAGGTCATAGATGAAAGAGGCCATGATGACTGAAAAGGCGATGTTGAGAATTTCATTGCCGAAAAGGATGGTGACCAAAAGGTCCCTCGGTTTGGACAGGTACTGGATCACCCCTTTCGATAGGGACTGTCTGGAGTTTTTGAACCGTTCAATCTGGGCGCGGCTCAAGGAGAAAAGGGCGGTTTCCGCCGCCGAAAAAATGGCGCCGACACCCAAAAGCAGGGCCAAAACAATGACATAGAATAGAAGAGACGTAATCATGATAAGTTGGCTACTGTATGTTCAAACCCAAGTTTTGAAAATGAGAGAAGTTTTCCGTTTTTGTCGACGACTTCGATACCTGGCTTTCCTTTAATAACGGTACCGATCGGAGTACCTGGTACCTGGTACCTGGTACCTAGTTTATCGGTGAAGGCGAGGACGTAATCTTCGCCGCGGGTGAGGGCTTTTTTTAGGGGGCCCTTGTGGGGGATGCGGTCGGCATAAAGGCGGATTTTCACTTTGGAGGCCTGGGCGACATGATCCAAATCTTTGAGCAGGCCGTCACTCACATCAATACAACACCGGCAACCGGCCTTGCGGATTTTTTGGCCCATTTTGATATGGGGAATGGGGCGCAAAAAATCGCCTCCAACGGGGCCGGAAATGAAAACCGTTTCCCCCGGTTTGGCGTTGGAGCGGAGCATCGCCTTTCCTTTGGGAACTTCTCCCATTACCGTCACCGAGGCGGCAAAGTTTTTTGGGGAACGGGAAATATTCCCCCCCGCCACGACTGTTTTGTGTTTTTTGAGCATCTCCAAAAAACCGCGATAAAAATCGCGGATATTTTTTTTAGAGAGATTTTTGGGGATCGAGAGATCAATCCAGGCAAAGAGAGGCTTTCCCCCCATGGCGGCGATATCGCTTAAAGAAACTGCCGCAGCCTTTTTCCCCCACATTTTCCAGTGCCTGGACCCCGGCTTTCTCCGGGGTGACGAGGGAAAATGAATCCCTTCAATAAGGCTGTCGACCGAGACGAGAATATCTTTTTTTCCCATGCGGACGATACTGCAGTCATCGCCGATCCCTGTGACAAGATTGCCGTGTTTGCGGGGAACACCGCGCGTCAATATTTTGATCAGTTCTGTTTCGGTCATGTTATGGAAGGGCGACAAACTTTCCCTCTTTCACCGTCACAAAATCAAGGGGCCATTTGGAAATGCGGCCGGCTCCCCACGAAAGGGGCCCGACAACAGAGGGAAAATCGTGAATGGCAAAAAGGGAGTCACGCAAGGCCATGCCGTTGTCGGCGCTTTTTGCGCCAAAGGCAAAAAGGACCATCCGCGCGGCGTCATAACCAAAGGCCTCCAGCCAGGCCGGCTCTCCTCCATAGGCTTTTTGATACATCTCCACAAATTGCCGCGTCGTTCTCCTCTCGGCTTCCGCAAAAAAGGGGGTGTCGAGAATGGCCCCTTCAAGACTTGCCGCCGCCGTCGACAAAAGCTGTGGATGATACCAGCGCGAGGTGCCGATCAACTTTGGGCCCTTGATCGACAAGGTGTCGAGAGAGACGGCTACTTCGCCCCCCTGTTTGTAGGAGTCGGGAATAAAAATGCCGAGCCTCTCATCCATTTTTAATTCCTGTGTCGCCTGTTCCGTAATCCCCAAAAAATCGGGGATGTCCGGCGCGTAGCCGATCTCTCGGAGAATTTTCCCCTTATTTTGCAAATAAATCGCAAAAAGCGATTTGTATTGTTCGCCGTAGCGATTCTGCGGATAAATAACGATGAATTTTTTGAGGCCCGTTTGAATGATTTTTTCGACCAGTTCCCGCATTTCTTCATCGGGGACCAATGAATGTTGAAAAACAAAATCGCCGGCTTGCGTGGCATTTTCCTGCGGCGAGAGAAGAAGAATCGGAATGCCGGCATTTTGGGCGGTTTGGGCCGCGTGCGGGGCATCCACCGACAAAAGGGGGCCGATGAGCGCCGAAACTTTTTCTTTTTCGATCAGCTCTTTTGCCCCTTTGGCCGTGAGTGAAGGGTTCCCTTTGGTGTCAAAAACCACAATTTGGACTTTGGATTGCGGCGAACCGCACGGTTCAAAAAGGCCTATGGCGCAGCTTATTCCGTCCAGCGATGCCTCGCCGAAGCGGGCGAAAGGGCCGGTGAGCGGCAATAAAACGCCGATTTTGAAACGGTCGGTCCCCATGCGGGTCTGGATATCGGTAATAAAACGCTCCGCCTCTGGTTTGACGCCGCTTTTGGGATAGGCCGTGACAATGCGCTGAAAACCGGTCAGGGCCAAAGAATCCTTTCCGGCCTCAAAGAATTTTTTTGATTCTTCAAAAAGAAGATCGGGGTTTTTCCATGCCGCATGAAATTCTTGAGGAGGCCCTTGACCATCGGCAATCTGCGGTTTGGGGCCTTCGCCCGTGGCACAACCAATGGCGAATAGCAAAAGGACCAAGGACCAGGGACCATGGACCAAGGACCAAAAGCCCCTTTGAGCTGTTGGTCCACTGTCCATTGTCCATGGTCCCTTGTCCATCAATGTCCCTTCGGTCCCGCCACCACCACCAACGCGGGGCGGATCAACCGGTCGAGCAGGAGATAGCCTTTGCGTTCACAAGAGATTATTTCTCCCTCTTCATGATCGTTGCTGGCAATTTGTGAAAGGGCCTCGTGAAAATGGGGGTCGAATTTTTTCCCCGTTGTCTCCACCGGATGGAGACCCAGTTTTTTCAGGACCGTCATAAAATGGCGGTGGGTCAGCTGAACCCCTTCGATGAGGGACTGGATGCCCGCGGACGATTCGGCGGGAAGGTGCTCCAAAATCCGGTCAAAATCGTCGATAACCGGCAGCAGTTCTTTCACCAGCGATTCGTGGGAATATTTCGCGTGATCCTGCGTTTCGCGCGCGACCCTTTTTTTGTAATTTTCAAAATCGGCCAGGGTTCGAAGGAGTTTTTCGTGATTTTTTTTGGCCTCTTCTTCCATCGACTCCAGCTTGGTTTGCAGTTCCGTAAGATCTCCGGAGACGGTCTCTTCACTGCTTGATTCCGGGTCCTCGGTCTTCGGTCCTTGGTCCATGGTCCCTGGTCCAAGGTCCTTCTTCTTGCCTTCGAGCATTTTCTTCAAATCCTCGACTTTTTTTCTGGAATGGTCGCTCATAATGTTTGATTTAAAAGATCGGTAACCAATTTTGCGGTAAAGTCAACCATCGGAATGACCCTGGAATAATCCATGCGGGTGGGGCCGATCACCCCCAAAGTGCCTATCACCTGTTTCCCCTGTTTGTATGTCGCGGTGATCAAACTCAAATTCTTCGCGGCCTCGCAATGGCTCTCCGCGCCGATAAAAATCCGCACGCCGGAACTTTCCATGCAGGAATCCAAAACTTTCAAAAGCTGGTTTTTTTCCTCCAGCATCTGCATCAGTTCTTTGACTCTCTCCACGGTTGAAAATTCGGGTGCATCCAGAAGCTGGGATTCCCATTCCACCAGCAATTCCTCGGTTTCGATCTTTGTCAAAAGTTCCTGCGAAAAAAGAAGGGCCTTTGTCAAAAGCGCATCGTATTCTTGGCGCGCCTGCGAGAGTTCCTTCCCCACTTTTGTGCGCGCCTCCTCAAGCGTCAGCCCCAAAAAACTGGCGTTGCAATAATTGTTTATTTTTTCCAGTTCCCGGTAATTGACCTCTTCATGAATCTCAAGCACGCGATTCTCCACCATGCCGTTTTGAGAAACAAAAATTCCGAGCAGTCTGCCGCGGGAAAGAGGCAAAAATTCGATATGCTTGAAAGCGGTCTTTTCCCATTTTGGGGTGGCCACCAGCCCCGCATACCGGGAAATGCCGGCCAAAACCTTCCCCGTTTTGAGCATCAGCGAGCGGATATCTTTTTCAGGAAACCGGTATTGTTCCTCGATCGCCGATCTTTCGCTGTCGCCCAAAACCCCCTGCCCAATGAAGGTATCGACATGGTATCGGAGCCCTTTTTGTGTCGGTATTCTTCCGGCGGAAGTATGGGGATGAGAAAGATACCCCATCTCTTCCAGGTCCGACATCACACTGCGGATAGTGGCCGGTGAGAGCCGACCGACAATTTTTTTGGAGAGATGACGGGAACCGATCGCATCACAGGTGGCAATATAGTCGGCAACAAGGAGATTCAATACCTCGCTGTAACGCTCGCTCAAAGTCTCTTTTGAGCTGACAAATTGATTTCTTTTTGTATTTAACATCCTCTTATCCCCTTATTTAGGTTTGAAAAAAACTAACAGGGGGGGCAAAGGATGTCAAGACGGCTAGAAATAATACCGGGCGCCCACGCCGCCGGTTAAGTCAAATTCGGTGTTGGGGGCAAGCCTTACCCCGGGCCCGACTTCGACAAAAGCCTCGACCGGATGGCGGGTCCACTGAAAGGCGACGCCGACCGGAATGCGGACTCCCGCAGTTGTCCCATCGGAGCGGCCGGCACCCCGTCCTCCATCAATGGAGATAACCGCGCCGGCACCGGCGTAGAAGGGGATGTTGACAGCATCGCTATCGACCGGAATGTCGAAAAAATCAAAAACGACATCGCCGATCACCATCAGCGAATCGGTGGTGAAAGACCAGGCGGCAACGCCGTTGATGGCGAGTTGCTCTGTGAGATAACCTTTAAGGGTGATACCGGTCGGTTCACCGAGATAGAGACCGGCTCCGAAGCGTTTTCCCTCGGGACCGTAAGGGGAGATGGCAAAACTGGTTGCCGAAACGAGCAGCACGAGAACAACCGTAAAAAACCGCGCGAAATATTTTTTCATGATTCCCCCTTGGTGGGGATGATTTATAGAAAAAAAAAGGATGAGGGGCAAGTCAGAATTTTTGTGTTTCGCATAACGCTTGAAAGGGGCGCTCCATTTTTACTGCTTGAATTCCGGAACGAAGATCAGCTGGCCTTGTGTATCGCCCAAAACGGAACGAAGATAGGGATATTTGAGAATGAATTCCTTCCCTTTATGAAGCCCCATCACGTAAATGCCGGCCGCAAGCCCTTCCGCTTTTGCCGCGTTGGCCATGAAGAGGGTGACGGAGCGGAGATCCGATTGAGCCAGCTGTTTTGTTTTGCCATCGATGATGCGGATCGGCCCGCGGTTGGTGGTGACGCTGGCCGCGGCGACATCGGTTGCCTTGTAGTAGAGGGCCCGCTTGGCCAGTTTGTCGGTCGGCGTGATGATCGGGACCTTCCACGGGCCGTTCACATCGTTGCCCCTGGCCACAAAAACATCTTCCAGTTTCACCAAAACATTTTTCCAGCCGGCGTTATTCATGTCGTCGGCGATCTGATCGGCCAAAACGCCGCGCGCGATATAGTCGAGATTGATGAGGATGCCATCTTTCTTGATTTTCAGCTCATTCGTTTTGGTTTTGATCTTGACGTCTTTATAGCTCCCCTGCGCTGACGCGTAAGTGATGTCATAGAGGCCCTTGGTCCATTCCGAGGCCTCCCAGCCGTCGTTGATGGCCTCTGCCAGCTCGGGGCTCACCATGTATTCCCCTTTTGCCTGTTTGGCATTGATCGCCCCCAGCTCTCCACTGGGGTCGTTGGCATCGATTTTTTTTGAGGTGGCAGAGGCGTGATCGACCGCTTTATAAAGACTTTCCTGAATCTGGTTTCTGGCTTGTACATCCCCCACGACATAGATTTTGATTTTGTATTTGCCGCCGACCGTGTCTTCGAGCATGAATTGGGTCGCTTGCGCGAAAGCAGGACCGTGGACAATGGACAATGGACAAAGGACCAAAAGCAGACATTTAATAATCCGTTTGTATCGCATTCTTTTTGGTCCATGGTCCTTGGTCCATGGTCCTTGGTCCAGTATTTTCATTTTCCCTCCGGAATTTGGATGAAGCGGCCGTTTTGATCGATTAAAACCGACCGTTCCACGGCGGCTTTTTTCAACAATTTCTGGGCACGATTCAGACCGGCTGAATAACCGGTTAATGCCAAATCTTGGGCTTTGGCCGCCCCTTCATTTGTGAAAACGGTCACACTTTTAAGATCGTTTGAAAGGTCCGTGACATTTTTGTCGCTCCCCCGAACCGTTGCCACGGCCACATCCTGAAAGGCCTTGAAAACAAAGGCATGGTGGGCATTGGCCGTCGTATCGTCCACCACCGGAATTTTCCACACCCCATTGAAATCTTTTCCCCTGGCCACGACAATGCCGCCCAAATCGACAAAAATATTTTCCCAACCGGCACGGGTCAGCTGCTCGGCGATCTGATCGGCCAGATGGCCTTTTAAAAGAGGATCGGTCCGAAGAGGGTCCAGTATTTCGCGGGCATCGGTCACCGCCTGTTTGAAGGTCTCTTTGACTTGGGTTTTTTGCGAACTATCGGCCACGACCAAAACATGGGCCTGAATATCGGGGGCGATGGTTTCTTCCAGAATTATTTGGACGGTTTCGGCGTGGGCTTGAGAGGTTAAGGTTGTCATTGCGAGGACTGCGAGCGCAGCGAAGCAGGACGAAGCAATCCCTCGGCAATAACGAGAGATTGCTTCGCCCTTCGGGCTCGCAATGACAACAGGTCTAGGTTGCATCATAGGACGGTCCGTAAATACCTTCCCGTATGCGAATTTTTATTTTTCACCAACTCTTCCGGCGTCCCTTCCGCCACCACAAACCCGCCGGATTCTCCCCCCTCGGGGCCCAAATCAATCACGCGATCGGCGCACTTGATGACATCGAGATTGTGTTCAATCACCACAACGGTATTCCCCTGATCAACAAGCCTTTTTAACACATCCAACAATTTTTGAACATCGGCAAAATGCAAACCGGTGGTCGGTTCATCCAGAATATAGAGTGTGCGGCCCGTCGCGCGGTGGGATAATTCGCGCGAAAGCTTGATCCTCTGGGCTTCTCCGCCCGAAAGGGTGGTGGCCGACTGGCCCAATTCGATGTAGCCCATTCCCACGTCCAATAACGTTTGCAGTTTATTGCGAATCGGCGGGATATTCTGGAAAAATTCATAAGCCTTTTCGACCGTCATTTTCAAAACATCGGAAATATTGGCTCCTTTATAGAGAATCTCCAGTGTTTCGCGGTTGAAGCGTTTGCCGCGGCAGACTTCGCACTCCACATAGACATCGGGGAGAAAATGCATCTCGATTCTTAAAATGCCGTCCCCTTCGCAGGCCTCGCAGCGCCCCCCCTTTACGTTGAAGGAAAAACGGCCGGGGGTGTAACCGCGCGCTTTGGATTCCTGAAGTTCGGTGAACAGGTCACGGATGAAAGTAAAAACACCGGTGTAGGTGGCCGGGTTAGAGCGGGGGGTCCGGCCGATCGGGGACTGGTCGATATTGATGACCTTGTCGATATGATCGACACCGACAATATCCTCCATTTTTCCGGCTGGCTCTTTGGAGTGATAGAGTCTTTGCATCAGGCCGCGATAGAGCGTTTCGTTGATGAGCGTGCTTTTGCCGGAGCCCGAAACGCCGGTGACGCAGGTAAAGAGCTGCAGGGGAATGGCGACATCGATATTTTTCAGATTGTGTTCCTTGGCCCCCCTGATGGTGATCCATTTTTCTTTCGGCTCGCGGCGGTATCGGGGCATGGCGATTTTCTTTTTGCCGGAGAGATATTGTCCTGTGAGAGACTTAGGGTTGGCGAGAATCTGTTTGGGGGTCCCTTCGGCCACAAGGTAACCGCCGTGAATGCCGGCGCCGGGCCCCAAATCAAAAATGTAATCGGCAGCCAGAATCGTGTCGTGATCGTGCTCCACCACGAGCACCGTGTTTCCCAGATCGCGCAGGCGTTTCATGGTGTTGAGCAGACGGTCGTTGTCCCTCTGGTGCAGTCCTATGGAGGGTTCATCCAAAACATAAAGGACGCCGGTTAATGCCGAGCCGATCTGCGTGGCAAGCCTTATGCGCTGGTCTTCGCCTCCGGAGAGGGTGCCGGCGTTTCTCTCCAGAGTCAGGTAATTCAGGCCGACATCGTTCAAGAATTGGAGGCGCTCGGTGATCTCTTTCAGGATTCTTTCGGCAATCGTCCGGTCTTTTTTGGAAAGCGAGAGCGATTTGAAAAAGGCGAGGGCCGCCTCAATGGAAAATTTTGTGATATCGGCAATGTTTTTTTCGGTGATTCTGATAAAGAGGGCCTCTTTTTTAAGCCGCTGGCCTTGGCAGTCGGGGCAGTCGCGCATATTCATGAAACGTTCCAAATCGGTGCGCACCCAATCGGACTCGGTCTCTTTCCATCGGCGATAAAGCTGCGGGATCACCCCCTCGAATTTTTCATCCCCGGAACCTTGCAATAAAATATCGCGGATTTTTTCGGGGAGATTTTTGAAAGGGGTATAAATATCGAAAGGATAATGCCTGGTCAGTTTTTCGAGGAGTTCCATGGTGTAAGTCTGTGCTTTAGGCGACCAGCAGTGAATGGCCCCTTCGCGCAGAGACAAATTTTTATTGGGAACGATCAGTTCGGGATCAAAAAACATCTTGTGCCCCAGCCCCGTGCATTCCGGGCAGGCCCCCTGCGGGTTGTTGAATGAAAAAAGCTGCGGATTGATTTCAGGGTAGCTGATGCCGCAATCGATGCAGGCCGACTTTTCGCTTAAAAGTTCGGTGTGACAAGCGTCATCCGCTTTTTCCACCTTAACAATCCCCTCCGCGTGTTTGAGCGCGGTTTCGATCGAATCGGCAAGGCGTTTATGGACCCCCGGTTTGATGACCAGGCGGTCGATGAAAATATCGATGTCGTGTTTTTTCTTTTTATCAAGATGGATGAAGGGGCTGTCGGCCAATTCGTAAACTTTGTCGTCGATTTTAACCCGCACGAAGCCCATTTTCTGAAAATCTTTGAGCTCTTTTTGATAGGTCCCCTTGCGGGCCCGAATCACCGGCGCCAGAATATGTATTTTGGTCCCCTCCGGATAATTCAGAAGGTGATCGACCATCTGCGAGACGGTCTGCGCCGCGATCGGCTTGCCGCATTTGTAGCAGTAAGGTTTTCCCACGCGGGCAAAAAGGAGCCGCAAATAATCATAAATTTCTGTGGCGGTACCAACGGTCGAGCGCGGATTTTTGCTGGAGCTCCGCTGTTCAATGGAAATGGCCGGCGACAAACCCTCGATCGATTCGACATCGGGCTTCCCCATCTGCTCCAAAAACTGACGGGCATAGGCCGAGAGCGACTCGACATAGCGGCGCTGACCCTCGGCGTAGATGGTGTCGAAAGCGAGGGTCGATTTGCCGGAGCCCGAAAGCCCCGTAATCACCACCAGCTTTTCACGCGGAATTTTAACGTCGATATTCTTTAGGTTGTGCTCTTTGGCACCCTTGACATGGATAAATTGGAAGCTCATGAAACGGGCGAGATTAGCCCGCTATGGTTTAATCTTCAAGCAACAAAATCAGGGGATACTGCTTTTGCCGGTGCCGCCTCCGCATCCGGAAGAACGATGCCGCCGGCAGTTGTTATAAGAGAAGCATTACAAAAGCGGCTTTTGGATGATCTCTATAAAATAAGACCCCAACCCGAAAATGAGGGAGAGGCAAAAGAGACCGAAGATTTAAAAAGGGCCCTCAAAAAAGGGGAGCTGACAAGAGAACAGGCCGACATTTAACCATAAGGTGCCTGGCACCTTATGCGGAGTGACCCGCTGCCAAAAATAGTCCTCTTTTGACATTTTCCCTGTAACCCTCTAGTGAAGCCCAAAGCGAATGGCGTTTGTGCAAGAAAAGCTTCGGGAAGCTCTTTTAAATGGCCCCTATCCGCGGGGCCTTTTGGGCACCGATCTGTCCAGCGAAGCGTATCTTCTCTCGGAATTATTTAAGGCGAATCCCTCCAAACAGATTGTTCGCATCACCAAAGATTTAAAAGAGGGGCTGACGCTCAAACAGAATCTGGAGTTTTTTTGCGGCCTGGATTCCGGCTTCCTCCGGAATGACGAATCGCCAGCACTTTTATGGTTCCCGCCGCACGATAATCTGCCCTACACCGGCCTTCTTTCCGGAACCGATACCGCTGCCGATCGTCTCGCCTGCCTTAATACTCTAATGAGTAGCGATGGATTTATTTTAATAACCCCATGGCAGGCCCTTTCTGCGCCGATCCTTCCGCTTTCCGCCTTAAAAAAATACAGGCGCATGCTGGTTGTCGGGGAGGCGATCGATCGCGATGCACTGGCGGAATGGCTTTTGAATGCCGGATATGCTCATGAGGTGGTTGTAGAATCTCCCGGCGATTTTGCGGTGCGTGGCGGGATTGTCGATATTTATCCCCCACAGGAGGCAAATCCGATCCGCATGGAGCTGGAGGGGGATGCCATTTTCGGCATGCGGTATTTTGATGCGGGGTCGCAGACGACCATCAGGACCAAGGACCAGGGACCAGGGACCAGGGACCAAAAACAAATAACTTTGATCCCCGCGTCGGAAATTTTGTTTTTCGACGAACAGATCGAAACGGCCAAACGTCAGCTCAAGAAATTTGAGAACGAACTTGATCTGCCGTCGATGGTGCGCAAAGAGGCCGTTGAAAAAATCACCGATAAAAAAAGATTCGCCGGCCTTGATACTTTTTTGCCCGCCTTTTATGAAAAACCGGGAACGCTTTTGGATTATCTGTCAACAGAGGCCCTCTTTTTTTCTCCCGATGCAAGTGATTTAAAAATGCCCGATCTGAACGATTTGTATCGGAATACAAAATCGGTGGAACGCCTGATTGCACCGGAGAAACTTCTGGACCCCGGCTTTCCTGCCTGCCGGCAGGCACGGCGCCGGGGTGACGTGTTCATCAACCCCCTCTTGAGCCTGTCGCATCCGGAAATGCCGGTGACCTCTCTTAAAATCGAAAACAGTCTTTCACTCAAAAATCGGTGGAATCCGCGGCTTATTCAAGATTGTCGGGATGCCCGTTTGAACGTGCGGCTCGTCTGCCACACACCCATTCAGGCGGAACGCCTTGCCGATTTGCTCCGCCAACAAGGGGTGACCCCCGGAAAAATCGAGATCGGAAGGCTTTCGCAGGGTTTCAGCTGGGAAGAAGAGGGGATTGTTATTTTGACCGAAGAAGAAATTTTCGGGCACAAGACGATTCGCAAAACCAAATCGGTCAAGGCCGGCCCCCCTTTCAGCTCCTTCGCAGAACTGAAAATGGACGATTATCTGGTCCACGAAGAGCACGGCATCTGTCGTTATGAAGGCTTAAAGCACATGACGATTCAAAACATTCCGGGCGATTTTTTGGTCCTTGAATTTTTTGGCGGCGACAAACTCTATCTCCCCGTTTATCGGATGAATGTGGTCCAGCGGTATATCGGCTCCGCCACGGTGTTTCCGGTTTTGGATCAGTTGGGGGGCGTTCGTTGGCAAAAGCTTAAAAAGAAAGCCGGCGAACAGGTCATTAAAATCGCACAGGAGTTATTGAAAATTCATGCGCAAAGAGAACTCCATAGCGGCTTCGGATATTCTCCGCCCGATACGCTGGACGAAGAGTTTGCTTCCCATTTTCCGTTTGATGAAACTCCCGATCAGGCCAAGGCGATCGACGATGTTTTTGCCGATATGCAAAAGGAAAAACCGATGGACCGCCTTATTTGCGGCGATGTCGGCTACGGCAAAACAGAAGTGGCCATGCGGGCGGCTTTCAAAGCGGTGAGTGCCGGCCGCCAAGCGGCAGTGCTCGTCCCCACGACGGTCTTGGCCCTGCAGCATTTTGAGAATTTTCAGGAGCGGTTTTCCAAATTATCAATCGGCGTTGAAATGCTCTCCCGTTTTCGTTCGGCCGCGGAGCAGAAAGTGATTACGCAAAAACTGGCTGACGGGAAACTCGACATTGTCATCGGTACGCATCGTCTGTTGGCCAAAGACGTGAAATTCAAAAATCTGGGCCTGCTCATTATCGATGAAGAACACCGCTTTGGCGTCCGTCACAAAGAAAATATCAAAAAGTGGAGGCCGACGGTCGACGTGTTGTCCCTTTCAGCCACTCCGATTCCGCGCACGCTCCATATGTCGCTTATAGGCTTGAGAGATTTAAGCGCCATTCATACGCCGCCGGTCGATCGCTTGGCGATTCGAAGCTACATTGCCGAATGGGACGATGCGGTAGTCCGCCATGCCGTGAATCAAGAGTTGGCGCGCGGGGGCCAGGTCTTTTTTGTCCACAATCGCGTTGCCACCATCGAGGCCTTGCATAAACGCCTCTCCGCGCTTTTTCCCGAGGCCAGAATCGGTGTGGCCCACGGACAGATGCATGAGGATGATCTCGAAAAAGTGATGATCGAGTTTTTACATCAAAAATCGCAGATTCTTCTTTGCACGGCGATTATCGAATCGGGGATCGATGTCCCCAATGCCAATACGATGGTCATCAACCGGGCCGATATGTTTGGCCTGGCGCAGCTCTACCAATTGCGTGGAAGAGTCGGCCGATCGGACCGACAGGCCTTTTGTTATCTTTTGGTGAAAGATTTGGAAAACCTGACCAAAGAGGCCAGAGAACGGCTCGCTGTTTTGACCCGCTATTCAGAACTGGGCGCGGGGTTCCAGATTGCGGCCCATGATTTGGAAATCCGCGGCTCCGGCAATCTTTTGGGGACTTCGCAGTCGGGGTTTATTGAAGAAATCGGCTATGAACTCTACACCAAACTCCTCGCGGCCACGATCCAGCGGCTGAAAGGGGAGGCGGTCGAGGAAGAAATCACCCCCGAGATTTTTTTGAAAATTCCGGCATTTCTTCCGGAAAATTATATTGCCGATACCGCGCTGCGTATGGAGTTATATAAAAGAATGGCGCATTTGAGCGGCGAACCGGAAATCGCGGCCTTTCGGGAAGAACTTAAAGACCGGTTTGGCGCGTTGCCGGAAGCGGTTGAAAATCTGCTGGAGGTGATTGCGATCCGCCAATTGGCGGTTGCTTTAAGGCTTAAATCGTTCAAATTCGACGGCCATCATTTTGTGATGGAGTGGGACAAATCGACCCCCGTGGCGGTGGAAAAACTGATTGCCATGGCGCAAAAAGAGCCGAAAGTGTATCAGCTCAAGCAGAACGGTTATTTTTACTGCAGGGGCCCTTTGTTAAAGGAACCGCTGGAAATTATTTTGGCGGCCAAAGAGGTACTGGGGAAATTTCTGGAAGGGACAAAGGACAAAGGACAATGGACCAAGGACTAACAACAAAAAAAAGCTTTTGGTCCACAGTCCATGGTCCATGGTCCATGGTTCTGCTTTTGCTTTTAGCCTGTTCCAAACCCTCTTCCCCAACCTTGGCCGTTGTGAATGACCAAAAAGTGACCGTGGCCGATTTTCAGAAGGCCATGGATTGGGAACAATGGAAATACGGCGGCGAAGTGGGGTTTACCGCGGAGCGTTTGGAAACCTTTAAAAGGCAGTCGCTGGACGCGCTTTTGAGAGAGACGCTTTTACTGCAAGAGGCTCTGCGCCGCGGCATTACGGTGCCGCAAACGGAAATCGATCAGGCGTTTGAGAGAATCAAAAAACATTATCCCAAAGAGGGGGATTTTGAAAAACTGTTGGAGGTCAAGGGTCTCGATCTGGACGATTTGAAAGAATTGAGAAAAAAAGAATTGACCGTCAAAAAACTGATGGAACAGGTGGCGGCCGAGGAATTGAATGTCACGGACGAGAATCTCAAAAAATATTACGATGCGCATCTTGCCGAATTCAGGCACGGTGAACGAGTGCGCGCGCGCCAAATGGTGACCGACTCCAGGGAAAAGGCCGATGCCTTGAAGGCCATGCTGGACGGCGGCGCTTTGTTTGAAGAGGTGGCCCAAAAACATTCTTTGAGCCCCGACGGAAAAAACGGGGGGGACCTGGGATGGTTTGAAAAAGGGACCATGCCCGAAGAGTTTGACCGCGTCTGCTTTCGTCTTAAAACGGGACAAACCAGCGATGTCGTCAAAACCCCTTATGGTTATCATATCTTCCGTGTTTTGGAGCGCAGTCCCCCTGGACTTACAGCCTTTGATGCAGTAAGGGAGGATATCCGCAGGCAATTGGTCCAAGAAAATGGGGCTCAAGTTTTTCAGAAATGGTATCAGCAGCTGCAAACCACCGCCCGGATTGAGGTAAAGCAAGAGGTGTTGGAGGGAATTAAATAATGCCAAACAAGGACAACGGACAACGGACAATGGACCAAGGACCAAAAAAAACTTCTTGTTGTTGGTCCACAGTCCACGGTCCATGGTCCCTGGTCTTTTGTCTCTTGTTAGTCCTTAGTCCATGGTCCATGGTCCATGGTCCAGCCCTTGCCAAGACCGTCGATCGTATTGTCGCGGTGGTCAATAATGAGGCGATCACCGAATATGAACTGGAGAGGGCTGTCGGCATGCGCCGCTCCCAGATGCGGCAAGCCGTTAATGCCGAATTGGCGTTGCGACAACTCCGCGAAGAGACCCTCAACGACATGATCAACCAAAAAGTCCTGGAGCATGAGGTGGAAAAATCGGATGTGCAGGTGACGGACGATGAGCTGGCGCGGACCATTGCCAACGTCCTGCAAAAAAACGGGATCAACATTGAAATTCTTCGGGCAGAGCTCGCGGCGAAGGGAATCCCCTTTGAAGAATACAAAGAAGAGCTGAAGGGGCAGATTAAGCATATGAAGTTCATTCAGCAGCACGTTGCCGCCAATATTCAGGTGACCGATCAGGATGTGCAAAAATACAGGGCCAATCTGAAAAAGGCAAAACCGCTCGACCAGAATATCTCCGTGCACCTCGCGGTGATCGTGAAAAAAGTCGATGCCGCCGCCTCGCCCAATGACATTCGGGAAACGGTTCGCAAATTGCGCAAGATTACCGATAAGGCGCGAAAAAATGCCGACTTTGCCGCGCTGGCCGCGGAATATTCCGAGGGTCCGGAAGCCCAAGAAGGAGGGGACTGGGGGAATAAGAACTTAAGCGAATTGCCGAGCCCCATCTCTTCTTTGGTGCGCAAAATGAGGGTGGGAGCGGTGAGCGACCCCATCTTGATGCCGGAGGGGATTTACATTGTGAAGGTTTTGGAAAAGTCGGTGCAGGATGAAGCCGAACAGAATCAGGATATTGAAGCCTTGCGCCAGCAGATTCATAACGAGAGAATGGAACAAGAGTTCAACAGCTATATCCAAAAACTCCGCCGCAAAGCGTATATTGATATTCGCACATGAAAGCGGGACCAAGGACTATGGACCAGGGACCAAGGACCAAAAAAAATATCGGTATCACCACCGGGGATCCGAAAGGGGTTGGTCCGGAGATCGTCGCTTTGGCCCTTGAAGATCCTGAAATCAATGCGCTTGCGGAGTTCAGAGTTTTCGGTCCTCTGGAATCCAATCAAAAATTATCGGATGAAGAGGCCGCCAAAACGGTTCTCGATTCGTTGAACCGGGCGACGAAAGCGGCTTTGGACAAAGAAATTGCCGCCATGGTGACGGCGCCGGTTAATAAAGCGCGCCTCCGCCTGGTCGATAAAAATTTCATCGGACATACCGAATTTTTTGCCGCTTGGTGCAATGCGCCCGTCTGCGCGATGTTTGTCGCCCGCAATTGGCGTGTTTCTCTCGTGACGGGGCATTTGCCGCTGGGGCAGGTGGCGATTAAACTGAATGCGATGGAGATTTTAAAAACCATTCGGATGACGGCCGAAGCCTTGCAACGCCATTTCCATATTATGGAGCCGAGACTTGCGGTGGCCGGCCTCAATCCACATGCTGGCGAACAAGGGATGCTGGGGGATGAAGAGACCCGCATTATCCAGCCCGCCATCCAGCAGGCGAGAAAAGAGGGAATTTTAATGGATGGGCCGTTATCGGCCGACACCCTTTTTTGGCAGATGACACAAGGAAGGTATGACGCGGTGATTGCGATGTATCACGATCAAGGCTTGATCCCGATCAAAACGCTGGCCTTCAAAGAAGCGGTGCAATTAACTTATGGCCTTCCGTTCCTGCGTGTCTCGGTCGACCACGGCACCGCCGAAGATTTAGTCGGCACCGGTAACGCCGACCCCTCCAACCTCAAATCCGCTATTCGCCTTGCTTGCCAATTGATATAGGTCATGCTAGTCACCCCGACATCATGACGATCCGGTTTGGAACAGATGGCTGGCGGGCGGTGATCGGCGAGGATTTTACACCCGAAAATGTGGCGATTGTTGCGCAGGCTTTTGCCGATGTTTATGCCACGCTTCCTGAAAACGGCAAACCGGTTGTGATCGGTTATGACCGCCGCAATAAATCGAAAGAATCGGCCGAATTGATTGCGAGCGTCCTTTTGGGAAACCTCATTACCGTCTGGCTCACAGAAGATTATTGCCCCACCCCGTGTGTCTCCTGGACGGTTAAAAATAAGGGGGCATCGGCCGGCATCATGGTAACAGCGAGCCACAATCCTCCCAAATGGAACGGCATTAAATTCAAAGAGAGTTATGGCGGAGCCGCTGCCAAAGAATATCTGGCCCCGATTGAAGCCAAGATTGAAGAAAATATTCGAGTGGGCCGACAGGCTAAAACGGCGACGTTGGCGGGGAACAACTTTCACACCTTTGATCCGCATCAAGATTATGTCGCAGCCCTTAGAAAATTAATCGATCTGGAAAAAATCAAAGAGGCCAATTTTAAAATTTTATATGATGCGATGTATGGCTCCGGAAGCGGGTTTTTAAATGACTTTTTGGGTTCGCAAATTGTGCCGTTGCACGACAAGGCCGATCCCAACTTCGGCGGCATCCATCCGGAACCGATCCAGCCGTATGTGAACGAGGCGATGGAAAAAATGCGGACCGGTAAATATTCGGTCTGCCTGATCACCGATGGCGATGCTGACCGGATCGGCGCCGTGGACGAAAAAGGAAATTACGTCTCCAGTCATCAGATTTTTTCGCTGTTGCTTAAACACTTGGTCGAAAACCGGGGAATGAGCGGGAAGGTTCTCAAATCGATTTCAACCACGGTGATGCTTGACCGCCTCTGCCAAAAATACGGTCTGTCGCTGGGGGTCACTCCGATTGGCTTTAAGGCCATCAGCCCCGCCATGAAAGAACCGGGCGTTTTGATTGCCGGCGAAGAATCAGGGGGGATCGGCATGCCGCACCATATCTGCGAGAGGGATGGCCTTTACTGCGGGTTGTTACTTTTGGAGTTGATGACGGTAAAGAAAAAAATGCTGGGAGATCTGATTGCCGATTTACAGAAAGAAGTCGGGCCTTGTTATTACAAACGAGTTGATCTTGCGATCCCGCAGGAAAAAATTGAAAAACTGAAACTGGCCCTCGCCAATTTCAAGCCGACAGAAATCGCGGGGAAAAAACTGAAAAAATTAACTTTGATCGACGGCTATCATTTTGCGCTGGAAGACGACAGCTGGCTTTTGATTCGCCCCTCCGGCACGGAACCCTTGCTGCGCACCTATGCCGAAGCCCCCACTTTAGTGCAGGCTGAAAACCTCCTTAAAGAGGCCCAAAAGCTTATTGACACCCTGTAAAAGGCGGTGTTTAAGCCAGCTCTCATGGCACCCACTATTAAATTTGAAACGGCCGTCCAAAAGCTGGAAACGATCGTGCGCAAACTGGAA
>JAUYJH010000063.1 GCA_030688705.1 Deltaproteobacteria bacterium | reverse complement strand
CGTTCAGGACCGCCACCGTCACCTCTTTTCCCTTGATGTACTCCTCAATCAAAACCTTGCAGTCTGACTGGAGCGCCAGCTGAACGGCTCCTTTTAAGGAGGCGGCTTCGCGGACGATGGAAATATTGATCGTGGAGCCTTCGCGCGACGGCTTGACAACAGCAGGGACCATGGACCATGGACCAGGGACCATGGACAAAAAATCATCCAGATTATGATGGCGGGAATCGAAAACAATTTCTTTTGGAACCACGACTCCCAACTGACGGACCAGATTGTTCAAAACCGCTTTGTCAAATGCCAGCGCGGAGGCTAAAACCCCGGAGCCGGTATAGGGAATTTTGAGCCATTCCAAAAGCCCCTGGATGCAACCGTCTTCTCCATAAACCCCGTGCAGGGCGATAAAGGCGGCATCGATCGGATTTTTCTGAAGTTGAAGAACCAAATCAGCGCCCACATCGATGGCAATGGCGTTATAGCCTTTGCGCTTTAAGGCCTCAAAGACCGCCGTGCCGGTCCGTAAAGAGACCTCGCGTTCCTTTGAGATGCCCCCCATAAGCACACCTATTTTTTTATGTTTCCATTTCATATGAATCAAATCCTAAATTCTAATTTCTAAATCCCAAACAAATCCGAAATCCCAATCTCACAAATTCCAAACATCCGTTTGGAACATTGAAATTTGGATATTGGAGTTTGTTTAGAATTTCGTATTTAGGATTTAGAATTTTCATTTATTCCCCCACCACCTTGATTTCCGTCTCCAGCACAATCCCTGTGGCCTCTTTCACCTTGTCCTTGATCAGTCCGATCAAAATCAAAACATCTTTCGCCGTGGCCTTCCCCTCATTGATGATGAAGTTGGCATGTTTCTCGGAAACCCGCGCACCCCCGACCCGCACCCCTTTGCAACCGGCATCGACAATCAGCTCCCACGCTTTTTTCCTTCCCTGTTTTCCGGCGGGGGGATTTTTGAAAACCGACCCCAGATTGGGGAGATCGACCGGCTGGTCCAGACCCCGTTTTTCAAAAAGCCCCCTCACCTCTTTTTCCAATTTTTCTTTCTCCCCTTTTTTCAGTTTCAACACGGCCGAAATCACAACCGAAGAAGGGGGAATGGAACTTTTGCGATACTCAAACTGCAGTTTTGCCGCGGGCCAGACCGATATTTTCCCCTTCGCGTCGCAAATTTGAACCTCTTCCACCAGGCCTCCAACGTCTCCCAGATGCGTTCCGGCATTCATGAAGACATTCCCCCCGATGGTTCCCGGAACGCCGGCCAAACGCTCGGCTCCGGCAAACCCCTGATCGACGCACCAGCGGACAAACTGTTGCGTGGGGACACCCCCTTGAGCCTGGACCCAGACATGCTCCCCGTTCTCTCTTGAGACGCTAAAATTGCGAAAACCCTTTGTAAGACTGATGACCAGCCCCCGAACCCCTCCATCCAAAACCAACGTGTTGCTCCCCTTGCCCAAAACAAATGTCGGTATTTTCTTTTCGCGGGCCCAAAGAACCGCTCTGGCCAGCTCTTCCTCATTTTTCGGCCAGACGACGGCATCGGCGGGGCCGCCCACATGAATGCCGGTAAGCCGGCTCAAAGAAAGATCAAAACCGCAATCTTCACCGAAGAGATTTTCAAGTTCCTGTTTTTGTGTCGTGCTCAATGTCATTTTAGAGTACCCGTTTGGCAAATTTTCTTGCCATCTTTGTAATGTCACCCGCCCCCAGAAATAAAATCATCGTTTTTTGGGCTTTCATACGGGGGGATCGCTGCCCCATCGCCTTCGGCGATGTGGCCCCATCCCCCCGCACCCCTCTCGCTTGGACTGGCAAAGCCAGATCCTCGCTCGCAACCCACTGTTTCAGCGCCGCCGAGATTTCCTCTTCCGATTCGGCATAGGCAACCGAAAGTTTGGGATGCCTTGCCTGCGCTTCCACAAAAAGATTTTCTCCGCTGATGCCGGCAAGAGAAGGCTCTCCCGCCGCATAGACCGGCAAAATCACCGCAAGATCCGCCTTCCCCAGAACCCGGACAAAATCGCCCCACAGAAACTGAAGCCGGCTGAAACGGTGGGGCTGCATCACCACCGCTATTTTGTGTTCCGGCCAGCCCCTTCTTGCGGCGGCAATCGTCGCCTCCATTTCGACCGGATGGTGGGCGTAATCATCAACCACCATCGGGTTTTTGGGTTTTAGAATTTCAAAACGGCGGGAGACCCCCTTGAATTTTCTCAACCCCAAAGCGATTTTTGAAAACGGCACCCCAATCTCCCGCGCCGCGGCCACGGCGGCCAAGGCGTTACCGACATGATGGCGCCCGGGCTGTTCCATTTTGATTCGGCCCAGACATTCACCGTGATAACAAACATCGAACGACATGGTTTTTTCCTTCTCTTCGATATTTTTAGCGGTGTATTCCGCCTCACGGGCCACACCATAGGTCACAAGCCTTCTTTTGAGTTCCGGAAAGATTTTTCTTAAAACCGGATGATCGGCGCACGCCACCACCGCCCCGTAAAAGGGAACCTTGTTCGCAAAATCGACAAAACATTTTTTAACCTCATTAAAATTTTTATAATTTTCCATATGCTCCGGGTCGATATTGGTGATGACGGCGATCGTGGGCCCCAGTCTTAAAAACGACCGGTCCGATTCGTCGGCCTCGGCCACAAGAAATTCCCCTTTTCCCAACCGGGCGTTGCTCTTAAAACTGTTCACCTTGCCGCCGATGATAAGGGTCGGGTCCAGCCCGGCCTCCTGCAAAACAGCGCCGATCATGGAGGTGGTGGTGGTTTTGCCGTGCGTTCCGGCAACCGCGATGCCGTATTTCATCCGCATCAGCTCGGCGAGCATCTCGGCCCGGGGAACCACGGGAACGTTCATCATCTTAGCCTGTCGAACCTCGGGGTTGGTCTCTTTCACGGCCGAAGAGGTGACCAACACCTGGGTTCCGTTAAGATGGTCTTTGTCGTGGCCGGTAAAAATTTTGGCTCCCCGTTTTTTGAGCCGCCGCGTAACGGCGGAACTTTTAATGTCGGACCCGCTCACATGATAACCGAGATTGAGCAAAACCTCGGCAATCCCGCTCATCCCGATGCCGCCGATGCCGACAAAATGAATATGTTGATACTTTTTAAACATGTTTTTCACATTTCAAAAATAAGTCGGAGTTATACCTGGGGCTGCAAGGGCTTCCGCTCATTGGTTTCGAAAAGACGCGACATTTTTTGGGTCGACCCAAAAAATTCGCTCCTATGTCGGCGATTTTTGTTATGGATCCCGGATGTGAAAATCGCCTTACGCAGGCTTTTCTCAACCAATTCGCTCGCGCCCTGCAGCCCACCCCTGTCAACTCTCTAAAACATTTATATTGTAACAGATATGTTTCGTCAGTTCTGACGGGGAATGGAGATCCGCCGACATTTCGTAAAAGCGCCGCTTTGACCGAAGCCGTATGAGGAGCGAAATTTTGGATTGGTTTGTTAGGTTTATTAGCCGACAGGGGAGGATCCATAAACCTTAGAAACCAACCAAAATTTCGCGACGAATAGGCGGAGGGAAGCGCAGAAATGTCGGCGGTCTCCATGGACCGGCAGAACCCGAAGGAGTATTTGTTTTTGCCGTTCATGACTTTCCTCCGACAAGTTGCAAACACAAATCGACGACGCGGTCGGCGGCGTCGGGGTTTCCCAGTTTGTCGAGATTGGCCCGCATTTCATTAAGCCGGTCCGGCGACTCGACCATCTTGCGGACGGCGCCAGAGAGGCCCTCACCGCTCGCGTGCCTATCATTCAAAACAACGGCCCCGCCGGCCCTCTCGATCATTTTCGCGTTGGCTTCCTGATGCCCGGCCGCGGAGAAAGGATAGGGGATCAAAAGGGCCGGAATTTTCAGCGCGACCAATTCGGCCAGCGTGTTCGCCCCGGCTCTGGAAATCACAAACGAGGCCTTCTCGTAAAACGCCCCCATATTTTCAATGAAAGGATAAACCTCGGCAGAAAATCCGGCCTCGCGATACGCTTTTTCAAAATCCTCGACGCGGGCTTGCCCCCCCACCTGATGGATAAAATGGATTTTATCCTTCAAATCCTGCAAATGCGGAAGGGCCGACAACATTCCATCGTTGATCGTTTTGGCCCCCTGCGATCCGCCAAAAATAAATACGGTTGTACGATCGTACCGTCGTACCGTCGTACTGTCGTACGATTTCAAAATACTCTTGCGGACCGGAACACCGAGCACCACGGTTTTTTTGCCGAATAATTTTTCAAGGGCCGGATTGGCCACCACCACCCGGTCGACAAACGGCTTCAGAAGGCGGTTGGTCAACCCTGCGACAAAATTCGGTTCCACCGCCACCGTGGGGATCCCCCTCATGGAGGCGAGCATCATGACGGGGCCGGCCGCATAGCCCCCGGTGCCGATCACCAGATCGGGTTTCTCTTTTTTAAGCAGACGATGCGCCTGGGCCAAAGAACGGCAGACGCCAAACACCGCCCCGATCTTTTTCAGGCCTTTTTTATCCGCCAGTGAAGGAACCCGCATCATTTCCAGTCTCCAATCCGTTTTCGCCAAAACCTGTTTTTCCAGCCCCCGATCCGTTCCCACAAAAACAATTTCCGCCGCAGGGACTTTTTCTCCGAAACTTTCCGCAACCGCCATGCCGGGAAAAAGATGCCCCCCGGTTCCACCGCATGCCATCAAAATTTTCATAAACTCCTGCACTTCTTTTCAAACATCGGCGGGGTGTCGGTCTGCTGGTACGTGGAAACATTGAGAACAATCCCCATCGCCGCCAACAGCGTCAAAAGAGAGGACCCGCCGTAACTGACAAACGGCAAAACCAGACCCTTTGTCGGCAAAAGCCCCATCACAACCCCCATGTTCAAAATGCTTTGTGTTCCCACCAAAACCACGACGCCCAAAACGAGATAGCGCCCGAAAAGATCAGGGGCTTTTGAAGCGATTTTCAGCCCCCGATAACAAATAAAAAGAAATGCGGCCGTCGTCGCCATCACACCGACCAGCCCCAGCTCTTCTCCCAACACCGAGAAAATGAAATCAGTGTGGGCCTCCGGCAGGTAAAAAAGCTTCTGTTGGCCGGCACCGAGTCCTTTGCCCAAAAAACCCCCTTCGTTGAAGGCCAAAAAGGACTGGATCACCTGAAATCCGGAACCGTAACGGTCGTTCCACGGATTCAGAAAACTCAAAATCCGGCGCATCCGGTAGCCTTCCTGCGTAATGAGATGATAAAAAATAGGGACCGCCCCCAAAGAGAGAAACGCCAAGTGCTTCGGTTTTGCCCCGCCCAAAAACAGCATCGTCAAAATCAGCAGGACCATGACAAAAGAGGTCCCCAGATCTTTTCCCATCAAAACAAAAAAAATCAGGATGCCGGGAATGACAAGATTCGGGAGAATCCCCACGCCGAACCGCTCCATCTTTTCGTTTTTCTTCTCGATCGAATAAGCCATGAACAAAATGACGGAAAGTTTGGCCAGTTCGGACGGCTGAAAAGTGACGGGCCCCAGGGCAAGCCATCTTTTGGCCCCGCTGATTTTCACCCCAAGACCGGAAAAGACCGTCAATAGCGCCGCCAAAAGACTCAAAAACAAAAAGGGATAAACCCACTTTCTCCAGTGATAGTAGGGGACCCGCATCATTCCATACAGGAGCCCAAAACCCAAAACGGCATAAATCATCATTTTTTTTAAGAAATAGAGCCCGTCGCCGAAGCGCTCCTGCGCCAAAACGGCTGAAGAACTGAAAACCATGATGAGCCCAAGGCAGGTGAGTGCAATCACCCCAACCAAAAGCGGGTAATCAAAGCGCGTCCTGCGAATTGTATTTTCATCCCACGTAGCACTCATAGTTGTTTCACCAACGCCATAAATTTTTCGCCCCGTTCCGCGTAATCTTTGAACATGTCAAAACTCGCGCAAGCCGGTGAAAATAATACCGTATCGCCCGCCACGGCCGTCTTTGAAGCCAGCGTTACCGCGGCGCCCAAATCTTGAGAGAGAGAGACTTCGGCATATTTTTTAAAAAAATCGGCCATTTTGTCTTTGGCTTCCCCGAAAAAAATCGCCTTTTTTGTCTTTTTTTGCACCAGCTCGGCAAGAGGCTCATAACTCCCCCCCTTGTCTTTGCCGCCGGCAATCCAGACAATAGGCGGCTTGGTTGAGATAAAAGCCTTGAGGGTCGCCCCCACATTGGTCCCTTTGGAATCATTGATATAGGCGACCCCTTTTATTGCACGAACAACCTGCATCCGATGGGGAAGCGGAACAAACGTCTCCAAACCTTTCTGAAGAATCTCTTTGTCCTTAATATAAGGAGAGACAGCGAGCAGGCTGGCCAGCATATTTTCCCAATTATGAATCCCCTTTAGAGGAACATTTTTAAGTGCAAAACGAACCGGGGATTCTTTTAAAGTGGTTTTCAAAACAAGATGGCCTTCATCGACCCATCCTCCCAGTTTCAATTCTCTTTTCGCGGAAAATCCAAAACGCGGACAAGGAATCTGTTCCACACTATTGGCAACCATCTGGTCTTCCAGATTATAGACGGCGATTCCATTGGGAGCCGCCTGGCGAATTAATTTTGTTTTGGCTTTCACATAATCGGCAAAATCTTCATGCCAGTCCAGATGATCTTCCGTCACATTGAGCCAAACGGCGACATCCGCTTTCAAAGAAGGGGTCGCCTCCATTTGATAACTCGAAATTTCAAGCACCAAAAATTCGGCAGTTTTGGCTTCTTCCAGACAATCGAGAAGCGGCTTGCCGACATTCCCCGCCAATAATGATTTTTTCCCGGCGGTTTTCAAAAGATGGTCGATGAGTGTAACCGTTGTCGTTTTTCCATTGGTCCCGGTCACCGCGATGATCTTTGGTCCATGGTCCCTGGTCCATGGTCCATAGTCCTGCAAGGCCAATTCCAATTCCCCCACCACCGGTATTCCTTTTTCACGCGCCGCTTTCAGCGACTTTAGATTCCACGGCACGCCGGGACTCACCACAATCAAATCGGCCGACAAAAAAAGATCAGGGTCATGAGAACCCAAATACCAATCGACCGGATACCCCTTAAAAGCATCCAAAACCGAACCAAACGATTCTTTTTTTTGAGCATCGGTCACGGCGGGCCGCGCCCCCTGTTTCAAACAAAAACGCAAAGCGGCCTGCCCCGATTTTCCAAACCCGACGATCAAAACTTTTTTGTTTAAGAGATTCATAATCAGTCTGTCATTCTGAGCGGAACGAAGAATCCCGGGATCCTTCGCTATCGCTCAGGATGACCTTCGGTCACCTCAACTTTAACGTACTCAAACTGGGCTATCCTATCGGGGGGAACAACTCGCTCACTACCGTTCGCTCCTTCCCCCCGCACCCCTCTCGTGCGCGCGGAGTAAATCCGCGCACACTCGCCTCCATATTCACCTCAACTTCAGTGTGCTCAAGCTGGCCAGCGCAAGTACCAGAGAAATAATCCAAAACCGGACGATCACTTTTGATTCGGGCCACCCCTTCAATTCAAAATGATGGTGGAGCGGCGCCATCCTGAAAATTCTTTTCCCGGTCAGCTTGAACGACGCCACCTGCGTGATGACCGAGAGGGTCTCCAAAACAAAAACACCGCCGATCACCAGAAGCAGAAGTTCGTTTTTGGTCAAAAGGGCCACCAGCCCCAACATGCCGCCGATTCCCAATGCCCCAACATCCCCCATAAAAATCTGCGCGGGGTGGGAGTTAAACCATAAAAATCCGAGCAGAGAACCGGCCAACGCCCCGCAGACCACCGATATTTCGGCGCAATTGGGAATATAGGGAATCTGCAGATAACCGGCGATTTTGACATTCCCGGTGATATAGGCAAAAACGCCGTAAGATAAAAAAGCAATGACGGCGGGCCCGGTGGCCAAGCCGTCAAGCCCGTCGGTCAAATTCACGGCATTGCTCGTTCCCGCCAGAACAAAAACGGCAAAGACGATGTAAAACCAGCCCAAGTCGGGGAGAACCTGTTTGAAAAAGGGAATGGAAAGATGGGTGTCAAACCCCAATCCATCGTACAAAACGAGCCCCGCGAGGGTGCAGACAAAAATCTGCAGCGGAAATTTATAGCGGGCTTTCAGTCCGTGGGCGTCTTTTTTTGAAATTTTGAGATAGTCATCCAGAAAACCGATGAGCCCCATAAAAAGCCCCACACCCAGCATCATCCAGACAAAAGAGTTGTCCCACCGGGCCCAAAGAAGGGTCGAAATAAAAACGGAAAACAAAATGAGAATGCCCCCGAGCGTCGGCGTTTTCCCTTTTGAAGCATGGTGCGTCTGCGGCACATATTCCCACAAAGTCTGCAAAAACTGTTTTTTCTGCATAAAAGCGATCCAAGGTTTGGCCAAAACAAAAGTCAGCGCCAACGCGGTAAAAAGGCTCATGAAGGTTCTGAACGTGATGTATTTCACCACGTTGAACACCGCGAATTGTTCCTGCAGAGGATAGAGCCAATGATAGAGCATAATATTAAATCCCGAATTTCTCCTTTAAGGCCTCGGCCACTTTTTCCAACTGCAGGACCCGCGAGGCCTTGACCAAAATAACGTCGCCGGCCCCGATTTCTTTCGTGACTGCGTCAATCAGCTCCTCCATGTTTTTTGCGATGCGGACGACGACCGGGCTTTGAGCTTCCCGACTGGCTCCCGCGGCCAAATCTTTTGCAAACTCGCCGATCACAAAAAGTTTTGTAACCCCATAGGCCGCCGCCTTTTGTCCGACTTCCTGATGCAGTACCGCCGATTTTTCGCCGAGTTCTTTCATGTCCCCCAAAACGGCAATAAACCGCCCGGCCCTTTTTGCGGCGCCGACGGCGCGAAACGCCGCCTCCATGGAGACCGGATTCGCATTGTAGGCATCGTTGACAAGCCGGACACCGTTGGCAAGCTGGATCTGTTCGAAACGCATTTTAAGCGGCTTGAACGCCTCAAGCCCCAATTGCATTTCTTTCAGCGTCATGCCGGACGCCAGCGCCGCCCCGCAAGCCGCCATCGCATTCATCACATTGTGAATCCCCGTTGCCCGCAGTTTGACTTGGAGATTTTTTTTGCGGATGGCGAGCTTCAGCTCCATGGAATCAAACCCGACCGATTCCATATGTTCAAAACAGATGTCGTTTTGGGCCGTCATCCCGAACGAAATTTTTTCTCCTTCGAAAGTTTGCGCCATCCTGGAGAGATTGGCATCTTCCGCGTTGTAAACCGCTATTCCGTCGCGGCTCATCGTCTTATAGAGTTCCGCCTTGGCTTCGGCCACTTTTTCCACTGTTTGCAATTTTTCCAGATGCGCGGCCGCGGCGTTGGTGACGACGCCGACCGTGGGCCCCGCGATTTCAGTCAATCTTCTGATTTCTCCCGAGGCATTCATTCCCATCTCTAAAATGACCGCTTCATGTGTTTTGTCGAGACGGCTTAACGTCAGGGGGAGCCCGATCAGATTATTCAGATTTCCCTCGGTTTTTAGAATGTTGAAACGAACGGCCAAAATAGAGGCGATCATCTCCTTGGTGGTTGTTTTTCCGTTGCTCCCCGTGATGGCAACGCAGGGGATGTTAAACTGCCGGCGCCACCAGCCGGTGATGTCGCCCAGGGCGTGCAATGTATCGGGAACTTGAAAAACCCAGCTTTCTTGCGATGTCATCCTGAACGTAGTGAAGGATCCCGTTGACTTCACGGGATTCTTCGCCTGCGGCTCAGAATGACTCCATGAAGCGCCCTGAACAACAACCCCCCATGCCCCATTCTTGATCGAGGTCTCACAATAATCATGACCGTCAAAATGAGGGCCCTTTAAGGCAAAAAAGAGTTCCCCCTTTTTCACGGTGCGGCTGTCGGTGGAGATTCCCTTGAAAGATCGGGAATCTCCCTCTTGCAAAACCTTGGCGCCAACCGCTTTTAAAAATTGTTCCACATTAAACTCCATTGAAAAATTCCCTCACAATTTTCCGGTCATCGAATGGATGCTTCACTCCTGCCGCTTCCTGATAAGCCTCATGACCCTTGCCCGCAATCAGCACGCAATCCCCCTCTTGGGCTTCACTCAAGGCCTTTGCAATCGCCTCTTTCCGATCGACAATTTTTGAAAATTCTTTTCCGGACCTAAAACCCAAAGCCACCTCTTGAATAATCTCCTCCAGCTTTTCACCGCGGGGATTATCAGAAGTAATGATGGCCGCATCGCTGAAACGATCGACCGCCGCCCCCATGAGAGGCCTTTTAAGGCGGTCGCGATCGCCGCCG
>JAUYJH010000047.1 GCA_030688705.1 Deltaproteobacteria bacterium | reverse complement strand
TAAGACCCTCTGAAAAACTTGGGCCGGGGTGAACTTTTCGAAAAGACGCGACATTTTTTGGGGTGTCTTACTCCGCAAATTCTTCGAATTTGCTGCGTAGCTTGGCAAAGCCAAGCCTTGCCACCCAAAAAATTCGCTCCTATGTCGGCGATTTTGGTGATGGATCCCGGATGTTAAAATCGCCTTACGCAGGCTTTTCTCAAAGTTCACCCCGGCCCAAGTTTTTCAGAGGTTCCTTTATCTCTTCAAACTCGAGAGCCCCAGCAAGCTTTTGATCTGGTCGTCCACCAAGCGGAAACCGCCGCCGAAGAAAAAATCGACCGGCTGGCGCGGGTTGATAAAATCGTCCGCGCCCCCGGTAACGTAAAGATTGTCGGTCAAGGCCAGAGTTCCCATCGCCTTCAGGTGGGGTTTGGAGTTAAATTTGGTCTGAAAGTCAAACGCGCTGAACTGCACCCCGAGCGGCCCTTGGGAAAAATCGAGCCCCAACCCGCCGGTCGATTCGATCAACCCGCCGCGGATGGTGAAATTGTAAAATTTCTTCGCCATTTGCGCTGAAAAAAGGAGTTTGTTTCTTTGCAGGGCGATTGTTTCGGTCTGGACGCTGGTCGTCACCCCCCCCACCGTAATATCGGTGGTCCGATTCTCGCGCTTGAGCGGCGGCTCGGTGTCCGACACAAGGGAAACAAGCAGTGCTTCATCCGGCGTGATGCCGAAAGAGGCGTCAAAATAATTCTTGAAATCGCCGGTCGCCCGCAAATACTCGGTGTGAAAACCAAGCCCCAGCTCCATCTGCTTGTACCCGCCCAGCGCTTCGGTCAAATTGTCGAGAGATTCGTTCAGTTTGTTGACGGTCTCCGGGTCGTTGACCAGCTTGCCGATCGTCCCCCGCCCCTCGTCTATTTTTTGCGAAATGGAAGCGATGCGATCGGACGAAATTTCGATATTACCGCGGCTGTTGGCAACCATCCCCTTGAGCTCATGGGTCAGATCGGCCATGTTTTGCATGATCCGGTCGAGATTCTGCTCATTGCGAAGAGAAACCTCGCGCAACACGCGGACGAAATCGTTGAAATTATTAACCGTGTCGGCAACCGCCCCCCCCTGCTCTTCGTCCACCCACTCCTTGATGGTGCCGGTAATGTCCTTCACGTCGCCCGCCACGGCGTTAAACTGGTTGACCATGCTGGTTACATCGCCGCCGCTGTCGGTCCGCAGAAAAAAATCCCCATCTTTCAGGACAGGAAGGCTCGGATCCCCCGGAATAATCTCCACGTAGGCTTCGCCCAAAAAACCGCGGGTTTTCAGGAAAGCAACGCTGTTTTCCGGAAGTTTGATCTTTTTTTTGATCGCCATTTTGACTTCGGCTTTCCCCTCTTTCAAACCGATCTCTTTCACGACGCCGACGTCGACGCCGGCCACCTCCACAGAAGCCTTGGGGTAGAGACCGGCCACGTTGCTGAAAACGGCAAAAAGATCATAGCCCCCGCCGGAGACAACCGACTGATCCCCCACACGGACCGTCGCAAAAATGACAATCGCGATGGCCGCCGCCGCGAAAATACCGACCTTGATTTCCGGTTTTAACTTGAGGTTCATCAGGGTCATCCCTTGCCTTCCCCCTTGCGAATAAATTCTTGCACCGCCTCGTGTTTGGAATTTCGAAACGCTTCCGCCGTGCCCGATTCCACAATGCGGCCCTTGTATACCATCGATATTTGATCCGCAATACGAAAGGAAGAGGGAATATCGTGGCTGATGACAACGGAGGTGACATTCATTTTTCTCTGCGTCTCCAAAATAAGATTATCGATCGCCTCCGTCATGATCGGGTCCAAACCGGTGGTCGGTTCATCATACAAAATGATTTTGGGTTGCAACGCAATGGCCCGCGCAAGGCCGACCCGCTTGCGCATGCCACCGGAAAGTTCGGAGGGCATTTTTGTTTCGGTTCCCGTGAGCCCCACGAGGGCCAGTTTTTCCGCAACGATTTTTTGAATCTCTCCATCCGTTTTTTGCGTATGTTCGCGCAACGGAAAAGCGACATTTTCAAAAACATTCATGGAGTCAAAAAGGGCCGCTTGCTGAAAGAGCATGCCGAAACGGCCGCGAAAGGCGTTCATCTGAACGCGGTCGAGGGCTGAAAGATTGACTCTGTCGACCATCACCCGGCCGCGGTCGGGTTGCAAAAGACCGATCATATGCCGCAGTAAAACGGTCTTGCCGCAGCCGGAGGGGCCGATGATCACCGTGATTTTCCCGTCGGGAATCGAGAGATTCAACCCCTGCAACACGGCATTGCCGTTGAATGATTTATGTAAATCGGTAATTTCGATCATAAACAATTATGTCATTCTGAGCGTAGCGAAGAATCCCGGGATCCTTCACTGCGTTCAGGATGACAACCCGCTAATGCCGGTGGCTCGTAAAAAATTCCAGAATCCATGTCGTCAAAAAATAATCGACCACCAAAATGGTGACCGACGAAGCGACCACAGCGCTCGTGGTGGCGCGCCCCACCCCCTCGGCCCCCCCTTCCGTCCTGAAGCCCTTGTAACAGCTGACCGTCGCCAAAAAGAAACCGAATACGGCCGCCTTGATGAGGCCGCCGAAAATATCATCGGGATCCAGATACCAGTAGAGATGCCGCAAAAAGGGGCCCGATGGAATATCGAGTAATGTTGTGCCGACAACATAGGCCCCCAGACAGCCGATGTAGTTAAAAACAATGGTCAAAAGAGGGACCATGAAGATACAGGCGATCACCCGCGGCGTAACCAGATACTGCAAAGGATCGACCGCCATGGTGCGGAGGGCGTCGATCTGCTCGGTAACCTTCATGGTCCCTATTTCCGCCGCCATCGCGGAACCGGCGCGGGCGGTGACCATGAGCGCCGTGAAAACAGGGGCAATCTCTCTGGCCAAAGCCAGCGCCACCGTGGAGCCGACCAGATTTTGCATTTTGAAAATGGCGAATGTTTTTCCGGTCTGCAGGGCGAAAACCATGCCGGTGAAAAGACCGGTCAGCATAATGATCGGCAACGATTGCACTCCGATGAATTGCATCTGGCAGAACCAACTGCGCCAACGATACGGCGGCTGAAAAGACCACGTCACGGCGGCCCAGACAAAGCGGCACCATCTCCCCAGCGCACCCAGAAGTTCCAGGGGGACATTCAAAAAGGGTATCCATTTTAAAAGAAGGGTCATTGTTTGTAGATTCTCGGAATCCGTTTGGAAACACCGCACACAATCTCATAGCCGATCGTCCCCGCCCAGGCGGCCAGTTGATCGGCGCTAATCGATTCTTTTTTCTGATTTCCCAACAAGACAACTTCACTGCCGACTTCGGCCTCGGAAAGGTCGGTCACATCGACCATAATCATATCCATCGTCACGCGCCCCAGAACCGGAATTTTTTTGCCGCCGACCAAGACGTGAGCCTTGCCTGAAAGGGACCAGGGATAACCATCGGCATAACCGATAGGAACCACGCCGATTCTCGATTCACGGGTTGTTGTATACGTGCAGTTGTAACTGACTTTGGTGCCGCGAGGCACGCGTTTGATCAAAACAATTTTGCTGATGAGAGACAAGACCGATTTTAAATCCGCTTTTTTGGAATACTCCGGATACGGCGGAATGCCGTAGAGCATGATGCCGGGCCGCGCCCAATACTTTTGTCGTTCCGAGCAGAGCGAAGAACCCCGTTCATCCAGAGCCCCGCTCACCCTGAGCCTGTCGAAGGGTCCATCCATCACGGCCGCGGAATTGGCGATATGCCAGACCGGAATTTCCCCCAGTTCCTGCACGATTTTTTCCCCCTCTGTTTTGAAAACGCGGAGCTGTTCCTTAGTATATTCAGCATTCTGACGGAAGGCGAGATGCGTCATAACCCCTTCGAGTTTCAGATGAGAGGCGGCTTTTAACCTTTCCAAAAGCTGGGGTAGAGCCTTTGGTGTTACTCCAAGGCGGGTCATGCCGGAATCCACTTTAAGATGCACGGAGTACCTGGTACCTGGTACCTGGTACCTAGTAACAACTTCTTCCAACAAATCGATAACTCCTGCCGAATGCACCACAGGGGTCAAGTGATACTTTAATATTGCTTCGGCCCCCTCCTTGCCTTTCCCAAGCAGTCCCCCCACCACCAATATTTGACTTTTTAGCCCCCCTTCACGGAGCTCTATCCCCTCTTCAACAGTCGCCACCCCCAACGCCGCACATCCCTCTTTTTCAAAAACTTGCGCTACCGGCACGGCCCCGTGCCCGTAGGCATCGGCCTTAACCATGGTCAAAATGCCGCAATTTTTGGGAAGGCGTTTTTGGGCCTCGTGATAGTTGTGTTTTAATGCGGCCAGATCGATGACCGCATGGGTCGGGCGGAGTTGCATTTTCCATCGCCTCATAGCTATCCTAAAAATAATTAGCAACAATATTCAGGGGTTGACGAAGAGGTGGGCATGGCAGGCACTTTTTTAAACATAGCCGGTTTTCATGCGGGTTTCAGCGTGCTCCCTTCTCCGTCGGATCTGATTTATTCCGCCGCCGCTTATCCGCAAATAATCACACCGGCAATGGCGGCGGATCGTGCTGATCTTTCTGATCTTCATTTTAAGGATACCGACCGCCATCTGCTTAAATTAAGACAAACTGAAAACGGGCTGGCCGCTGATTATCTCCATAAAAGACGAAACGGCTCTTTCGGTCTCTCCAAATTTTTTATCCCATTTCAGGGGGCGGAATGGAGAAGAATGCTATTGGCGTGGCAACATCAGGAATTGCGCCTGCACCGCGGAAAAAAGAAGGGAACTCCTCTTAAAAAAATCGATATTCCAAAACCGGCTTTGGCGGAAAACTTCCGAAAATATTTTTCCGATTACTCCGGTCAACTAAAGGGTCAGATGGCCCGCTTTTTAGAACAAGGCCCTTATAAAGAAGAACTATCGGCGGAGATTGAGGCTTTAAATATCAACACCTTCTCCGCGGAATTGGCGACCCCCTTGGCGCTCCATTTGGAAATGTTAAAGAATCAGGGGCTCCTCGGCGAAGAGGAGCTGATGAATTATTACCATTATCTTTGTCAGATGCTCTCCATAGCCGGCGACTATCCGCTTGTTTTGGGAGAAGGGATTGTTTCTGTCGCAATCACCCCTTGGGACCGCGACGGGAAAGACGATTATTTCCATCAAATTCCGCCGGCGGCCTTTGGCGATCCCAGCATCCAGATTTTTGAAATCCGCCTCCCCAACAGTGAAATCGCGGTTGTTTTTGCCATGCGCACCTATCTCCGCCTTGCAACAGACAAAGTGGAAGTCCTTTATGATGGCACCGATTGGATCCCTCAAAAGGATCACTGGTTGATTGAACAGTACATGGTGCCTTTGTTCGATATTTTTTTTGAACATGCCTATCGTTTTGCGGCCGACAGAGTCATCGAAAGCAGAGCGGCTCTTTATCTCGGCTGGGTCAACGGTTATATCCCCCTTTGCGAACCCCCTTCCCCGGAATCTGTTGCGACATTACCGGAAGAAACTTTCTTCTCTCAAAAGGCGGGAGGCGACAGGGTAGTAAACGTGCACCGCCACCACCACCCCCACGCTGAACTTTTTGAAAAGGAAGAGGGCTCTTATGAAGCGATGCGTTTGGTGGCCGGGGCCACATTATTGTGGATCCATCCGCAATTTCAGGCCTCATTGGGGGACCATGCCTCGTTTCTTCTAAACCGTGAAATCGATCCCGATCCCGATCCCTCAAAAGCCATGGAGTACACCTTTGCCTTTTCGGCAAACACGGGGCGTTCCGCGAATTATCATTTTTTCAATCAAATAACCGACGGAACAAAATGGTATCATCTCGATGCCATCGGCGCCGGGCCAACGCTCCGCACCCGAAGCGGACAGGAAAAAAGAGACGGCTATATGCGCCTGCAAGAGGCGCAGAGCCGTTTTTATCTCACGAACCTGATGCATTATCTGGGGCTTCGGACCTCCCTCGGAGTGGCTGTTGTCAATCTGAATCTGCCCAGAACGGGTGATTACAAAACAGAGACTACTTTTCACAATCGGGCCATCGTTTATGAAATGCGCCGCGAACAGCTCCGGCTGGACCAGCTGAATAGCCCAAATTGGCGCTTTGTGATTGATATCGTCAAAAATAAAATCGCGCTGGAATTGAAAAAAGAAAAACTGACCGATGAGGAATATGTGATTTTTTTGGCTGAAACATTCGGCGAACAACTGGCGATCATGCGATTTTACGGCTTCGACCACGGTCTTTCCGGAATACCGGGGCAAAAGCAGGCGCGGACCACACAGCTTCATCCCGGAAACCCCTCCCTCGTGGGCGAGATAAAAGATTTTGATGCCGCAAGATTGACCCGCGACAGGGATATGCTCGATCGCCGCTACATCGGGGGAGAAGACAATTTTAGCGACGGGGATCTTAACTTCAAAAATATCAAAAGAATGCAAAGGGAATGGAAAAAGAACGATCCAAAAAACAGTAAAATATGGCTCCATACCCTTTTGAATATCGCCCCGGAGGTCGATTTTTATTCTCTCTTTCAGGCGGCCTATAAAAAGAAGCGGCTCGCCTTGGAATCAAGCGGCATCGACCCCGCCCAAAAAATCCGCGAATTTAATGTAAATTATTGGAACCCCTATATGCGCAGTTTGAAACGAATCCGTTCCGGTTGACTTCGCTCCATGATTTCGTTATGGCCCGCCCAATGGATGAAAGAGTTAGGAACGCTGTCTGCGAGAGCGTTTTTAAAATTATACATGAAGAGGATTGTATTATTTTTCTCTTCGGGTCCTATGTAACAGGAGAGCAGACTGGTTTCTCCGATATCGACATCGGCATTCTTGGCAGACTCCCCATACCGGCGAAAGATTTTCTTGCCATCCAGGAAAAACTTAAAGATACTATGCCCACTTTGAGAAAAATTGATTTGGTTGATTTTAACAGTATAAGCGAAAAGGTAAAAAAAGAAGCTCTGCAGGGGACTCAAATATGGCATATAGGAAAAAACTGTCGCGAACTTTTGAAATTTTTGAAGCCGCCGCACAAAAATTAAAAGAGGCGATAGATCCTCAATTTCAGGCGCGGTTTGAAAAAGGCATCCTCATTGAAATAGTCACCAAGCGTTTCGAGTACACCTTTGAAAGCATGTGGAAATGCCTCAAAGAGGTCTTGCTTGAAGAAGGAATTGAGGCGCTCTCTCCCTTGAGTTGTTTTCAAGAGGCATTTCATGCGGGAATTATTCCCAAAGAACATGAAGCGGTCTTCCCTCCCATGGTCAAAAAAAGAAACGAAATCGTCCACATTTATTCCGATGAGGACGCCCAAGAGATTTTTTTGCTCATTAAAGACAGTTTCTCCCAAGCCATTTTTTCCCTTCTCGATATTTTAAAATCACGTGTAATGCGCAAGACATCTTGATCAAACAGCGTGATACTCCCGCTCAATGACAAAACGGATCAGGGGCAACAGATAATCTTTAATAATGAGAAGCCCCTCCCGCCGGCGCGAATTCAGATAAGCCACGGTCTTGGCCCCTGCACTGGGGGAAGATGCCACCCTTGTTCTTCCCGACATTTATCTGGAAACCGACCCCCCGCGCGGCCGTGCCTTTGAAGGGCTTGCGAATCGCTATTGCTGGGAAAGAAAAAAGGGCCAGATCGCCGGGATTGCCAAGAATTACAGCTCTTTCCGCCCTGCTGGTTGAAGAAAGCAACAAATTACTCCCTCCCCCTTGATGGGGGAGGGTTGGGGAGAGGGAGACCAAATCACGCGGCCCCCATCACCCCATCTCGACAATGTGGCCCCTCACCCGGCCTTCGGCCACCCTCTCCCACGAGGGGAGAGGGGAATAAGGATGGGGAGCTTTTATAAGCAACTTTTTCCGATAATTGACGATAACTTAAGTGATGTTGATCTCTGTCTCATCAGGATTATTTATCGGCCTTACCCCCGAAACGGCCGTTTTTAAAGAAATCGCCGCCGATGCTTTGGCCTCTGCCGATCTTCTGGGTCTCGATGCCTCTATTTTGGGGGAGGCCATTGCCGGCGCCGATGCCGCTTTGGGGGCCCAATACAAAAAATCCTTCTCGCAAATGCAGGGCGCTTTTGCCCGCAGTGAAGATGTTCTGGGAAGACAGGCCCAATTTGCACTGGCCAATGTTGTCAGAGGCCTCTCCAACGACCAGTGGAAAACCGTGCTGGATAAAAGCAAAAAAATGGGGGCCATGCATGGCGGCATCTTGTCGACTTTTGATGACAATCTCACCAGTGCCAGAAAAGCCATCGGCAGCAAGGCCACTTCCGTAAATATCGCGCAATCGCAGGACGGTAAAAATGAAAAAGCGCTCGGAAGCCTCGGAGCACAGGCGGCTTATGGCGATCTCTGGGCCAAAGAGGCACTCGTTGAAATTGCGGGGGGTCTCTCCCCCATGAAACAGGCGGCTTCGATTGTCCTGCGTATCCTCGCTCATCTGGAAAAGATGGCCAATGCCAAAGACCGAATGGCCTTTGCCGAAATGGCCAGGAAGATTCTCGACGAAGAAGATCAACATCTCCAAAAATTACTGCAGGACACCCGTAACTGGCACACGGCCGGTCTCCAAATGACCGCCTTTGAAACAGCCTTTGGCCGTGTATTGCGCGCCCTTGATGCCAAAAAAGACGAAGTCATCGGCGACTGGAAAAAGTGTGAAGAGGCCAACCGGATTGTCCATGACGAAATACAAACCCCGCTGGGGCATCTGTATAAAATGGGAGACTCCATCGTCTGCGGAAAACTGAAGCCCGACTCTCCCCTTCCCGAGTGGTATTTCGGCAATGCAGACGCGGCGTTTCTCGACGGCATTGTCAAACTGGCCGCCCGAAAAAATATCCGTTCCATCATCTCGTCTGTCGTCGACGTGCATATTGATGTTCAAGTGGGCATCCCCTTGCACATGCATCCGAAAGAACGCAACGGACTGGAAATGGCCCTGTTTGAACTCATCAACAACGGTCTTAAATATTACGACCCCAAAAAAGAGAAACACTGGATCCGCGTGGAGTGGAATGCCGCCACAAACACTCTGATCGTGGCCGACAACGGCCTGGGGATGACAAACGGCGACGGAGAGGTTGTCATTCGCGGCACCGGCTATGGGCAGGATATCCTCCGCAAAAGACTCGAAGAAATCGGCTGGGGGCTAAAACGACAATCGACATCCGGCGAAGGGACAACGTTTCACATCAGGCCCGGTCTGCGTCAAAAAATTGCGTGGCAAACCGTGTCTGTCGGCGAAATAGATTCCCTCTCCCCGGAACAGCAGATAGGGTTTGCAGAAGATGTTTTTAACTGGGTTTATGCGCAATCCATTACCCTCTATCAACAGCTTCAAAGCCTTGAAAAAGACGACCTGCAGGGCTGGGAAAAGACTTACCGGGAGTTCGATGAAAAAATGAAGAAACTCGACGAGTGGGCGTGCCTCACCGAGACATCTCCCGTTGTCAAACTCTACCGCGCCCTCTGGACAGCCATCGGACAGGTGGCTTACGCGCAAATCGATGTCGGTATCGCCCTCAAAAAACTGCAAGAAAAAAAGATCGGCTGGGATGCGGCAAAAAAAATGCTCCGCGATCCCGAAGAGATCGTCAAACGGAAACTCCAGAACGACGGCACTTTTTACCACGGCTCTTCCCGCGGTTTTGTGGAGCTGGAAGACACGCTGTTTGCGTGGCTGGATGCCAATTTTTCCTACCGGCTCCGTTTGAGCGACGGCTGGAAATTCGTGGGGCGCGCGGAACGGACTCCCAAAAACGTCCAAAATTTCAAACCGGCCAGCTGGCCCCCCGATCCGGAAAACGATTTGTGGTTCAAAAGCTATCTCAAATTATTGGGATGGAAAATGAAAACCGATGTGAATGAAAATGGGGGGGTCACTGTCCGACTGATTGCCCCCAACTCCATTCCGAAAGAAGAGATTCCTCCTTTGGCCAAAAAACTGGCGGAAGAAATCAGAGAGCTTTTGTTGGGCAACGAAAGGGTCTTGCGCCCCCTCTTGACCCATGAAGGATTGAGAACGCAAAAGGAACTTTTTGATAAGGAATTTCGAAGACTGGCACGTCTTTTTCCCCAATCAGAAGACCGGCATCTGAATGAAGTCATGTTCAAAATTCAGTCGGGGCTCAAACAAATTGCCGCCATAATCGTCACAGGCATGGATCTGGGAGCGGAAGAGGCGGATACGGGCAGGGCGACGCTGGAAGAGGCCCTTGAAGAAATTCCGGTTTATCCCTTCCCTGCGGAAGAAATGGGGGTGGGCGATACCGGTACATTGCCGGTCGATTTTCTCTTCAAAGAATTGGCTACGGCTTTGGTAGAACTACTGCAATTCCGAAAACCGGCCGAGATTTGGGATGCCAAAAACAAAAGCTGGTTTTTGACCTATGACCTTTCTGAAACAGAAAAGGTGAAACATTCAGAAATCGGCAATCCCTTCCACGATTTTCCGTGGCCCCCCAAACCGGAAAAACAACCAGCCTTGCAATTGGTGTTGGATCTTTTGGGATGGGAACTGAATATCATTGAAGAGACACAAACCCTATTGATAGAGGTAAGGCAAAAATGATCACCCACGGCACAGCGACATTGTTCGGATTAAACCTCGGCGAGGCTTTGAATGCCCAAAGAAAAACATAAAATTGCGGTTGTTTTTGGATCCAAAAAGCGATGATCTTCGCAAACATGCCGACACTTTTGGGGCTGCAGGGAAGAGCCGTTTTTGAGGCCGATGCGGTGGCGGCCGCCCTCTTGCAGGCCAATCTTGCCGATCCTGCCGTCCAATACAATATCGTTGCCATTTCAGAAGGACTTGAGGGGGCCGACCCGACCGCGGCCGAAGCATTCAAAACAGCGATGGTCCTGGCCGTCAACGGGGGTTCGCCCGATACCGTCGCCACCGCCCGGGAAAGACTCTCTGCCATCATCGGCAACACACCACAGAGAGACTGGTTCCGGGCGGCCCGTTTTGCCACGGACAAAGACGCACCGGAAATCATCGCCCACATGTATCTAGATGATATGGAGCGTCTGGCTCTCAAGGTGTTGGATGCCGTTTACGGTCTTTCACGGGATGACCGGACGGGCCTAGAAAGAATCAACCGAAAATTGCAGGTTGCCATGAAGGGAATGACATCGCTCAAGGCGGCCGTGGCGGCACAATCACCCGACAGGGAATGGCTCAACACCCTGTTTACTTCGGGAACACAGTTTGGGGCGGCCCTCTCCTCCGTCATCACCATGGAACTCGACAAACTCCAAAGAGGACAAGAATGGGATAATACCCTGCGCCGTATTTTCCGGTTTCATACCCATATTGCAAAAACCGTTTTGGGAACTCAAGGGTTCCGGGTGCGGCACGTCCTGCGGGAAGTTGCCGACAACCTGATCTATTGGTTCCACAACAATTTCCCGGTGCGCCGGTGGGAACACGGCCGTCTGGTGATGATCAATACCTGTGGCCGGATATGGGATGGAGGGGCCCATCTTCGTCCGGAAACATGGCCACCCCATCCGGAGAGGGAACCTATTTTGCAAAAGCACCTGAAACTGCTTGGTTGGACATTAACCGTGCAAGACCGTGTCGATCATGTCATGGCCGTTCTTGACTTTGGCGAAAATAGGCTGGCATCGCCCCCGCAAAAAGGGCTTCTCAAAAATGCCAGGGGAGAATTCGAGCTGGCCAGCTTGACGCCGGAAATGGTGGCGCTCATGCCCCCCAAGGAACAGCGGGCATTGACCGCACAGCTGACACAGGCGCTGGAGCATCTGCCCACCACGGTTGCAATGCTGTCACAACAGTTGAAAGAGGGGGATGTGGAAGGATTGGCAAGATTGGAAAATCATCTCAAGGCTGAAAGGCAGCGTTTGAGTGATCTTTTTCCGGAAATTTAATTAAAAATATTGATTTTTCATTATTTTTCGGTAAACTCTGAATATGAAGAAACAAACAACCTTATCGACCGTCATCGATTCCAAGGTAAAAAAAGCGGCCGTTCGATTTTGTGAAGAAAGAGGACTTAAACTCCAATATTTGGTGGAACAAGCCTTGATGGAACAATTGGAAGATGCCATGGACCTGGAGGCCTATCAGGTCCGCCGACATGAAGATACAATTCCATTTTACAAAATTTTGAGTAATCGCAAAAAAGCCAAAAAATGAGCCCGTACAAAATTGAGTTTGTCAAAAGTGCCGCAAAAGAATTTAAAAAATTGCCAAGGGCCGTTCAGAATAAAGTTACAGAAGCCTTGTTTTTCTTGGCTCAAAACCCTTTTTCCGATCTTTTAAAAATCAAGAAATTAAGAGGGGCAGATGCTCTTTATCGCTTGCGCGTTGGAGAGTATCGTATTGTCTATGAAGTACGTCAGCATGTTCTTATCATCGTTGTCATTAAAATTGGCCATCGCAAGGATGTCTATCGGTTTTTGTGATATGTTGCCTTCCTGTGTTGCCTTCCTGTTGACATTCCCTCTGAATTCCCCTAAGACCCCCCAGTCTTTGACAATTTATTGCGGGGTAGAGCAGCCCGGTAGCTCGTCAGGCTCATAACCTGAAGGTCGTCGGTTCAAATCCGACCCCCGCTACCAAGCAAGGCAGGCAAACTTCGTCCAGCGGACGAAGGCAAACTGCCGCGGTAGTTACAAAAGACCGCCGTTTACGGCGGTTTCCTTGTTAAAAAACCAGCTTCGGCTGGTTTTTTTATTCCTCCATTTTCCATTTTCTATAACTCCGGTTCGGAAGGGCCTTCGGGTTGGACAGTGGCGGGAGATTCTTCCAAAGTGCCTTCGGGAGCCCCTTCAACTGCGGCACCCTCTTCTTTCGGAAACATCTCTTTTTCCAATCGGCGCAGTTCTTTTATACTGTTTTCTAAATCGTTCAAGGCCTCTCCGTCATCGGCCCCACCCACCAGACCCAACGGCGCGGCCCCCTCTAACACCTCATCCACCTCCCACTCGGCTTCAACACCCGGCACCTGTAACTCTTCCCCTTCCGCGGCCGGAGCTGTTGCCTCCACCATCTGTTCAATCTCTTTCATCGACGGCAACTCTTCCAAACGATTCAGATGAAATAATTCGAGAAACGCCGGAGTCGTTCCGTAAATCAAGGGCTGGCCCGCTTCTTCTTTGCGCCCCATGATTTTAATCAACCCCCGCTCCAACAGCGTTTTCAAAACACCCCCCGTATCGACACCGCGAATCGTTTCAATTTCAGAACGGATCACCGGCTGGCGATAGGCAATCACCGCCAAAGTCTCTAACGCAGGATGGGAAAGGCTTCGCGGTTTGGCGATATTGAGTTTTTGAATCCAGTCGGCCACCGTCTGTTTGGTGGCAAACTGCCACCCGCCCGAAACCTGGCGCAGCATCAATCCCTTCACGGCATCGTCATTATAATCTTTCGCTAAAGATTCCAGCGCTTCTTCCAATTTCTTTTTTTCAATCCCCGTCTCCTGAAAAACCAGTGTGATGGCATTCAAGGTCAATGGTTCCTCGGATGCAAAAATCATCGATTCCAAAATCGGTTTGAGTTCATTGATTTCCATTTCAAGCCTCCTGAATATTTTCGGTTAATGTCAGTTCCGATATCGCCTTTGTAATAAAAAGAGCCGCAAAGCGCTCTTCCTGATGAACCCGAATCATCTTGAGCCGCGTCATCTCTAGCAAGGCCAAAAAAGTGATGACGATGTCGTAGCGGACCAAGGGCTCCGGTAAAAGCTCGGTCAGACGGCAGGTCTCTTTTGTTTCAAAAATGGCAATGATCTGATGGATCCGGTCTGAAATGCTCAAACGGTCAACCGCCACTTCATG
>JAUYJH010000039.1 GCA_030688705.1 Deltaproteobacteria bacterium | reverse complement strand
AAGGATCCGTTGAAGATGAAAAAAAGAGGTGTGCACGAGCAAAGAGGAGCATGGGCCTAAGTATGGGAGACCATTAAGCAAAAAAGCGTTCTTTTTTGTTAAGGGAGACCTTTTTTCTATTGACTTATTTTTCTATAGGCACCCTTTTCTTAAAACAAAGGCGTCACTCCCCCACTGGATAAAATTCACAAACTGATTTTGAAAAGCGGTGGTCGCTCCAGCCCCCGTAAAACTGTCCGGCGCGTCAAAAATTTTTCCGGCAAAGGCCCCGGGTTTATTCAACACCAATTCTTTCTGCGTGCTATTCTCGATAGCCTGCATCTGGTTTCCAAGGCCTGTCGCCACTTTCTGGAACGCCGCAAAGTCCGACAGGCTCGATCCCAGATTGTCCAGCGAATTCATGATCAGCTGGCTCATCACATCGTATTTCCCGGTGAAGGAATCCGCTCCAAAACCGTTGGCCATCAGTCCAACCGCCCTTGCCGCTCCGGCGTTTGTCATCGCCTGCTCAAAAGCACCGGCGCTCCCGAAATTCTGCTCCATAAACCCTCTCAACACCTCCGGCTTGGCGTTCACCTCTGTCACTCCAAAATTCCCGAAAAACCGCCCCTGGTTCAAAAAGAAATCGTCCCCAAACTTGCCGTGCCCGGTGCTCACAAAGCTCGCGTCGGACATCGTCTTTGCCATTGTCGCGACACCCGTCCCCACCAAGGCCTGTGCTTTGCTGAAGTCAATGCCGGGAACAAAGCCCTGCGCCGCGCTGATGTATTCCGCTTTTCCATCCAGCATCCCGCCGATAAATACCTCCGGTTGAACGCACGCGCTCCCCCCATTTGCCATGCAGGCGGACATCGCATCCTTCATCGCCCTCATCATCCCCTGCATGCTGCTGTCACCCGCGCTGCCGCTCACCTTTTCCAACGGATCAAAAATACTCCTGAACACCGCCCTCGGATTGATGCTTCCCCCGGTAACCTTGCTGAAAAAATCGGAGCCGATGCCGTCCACACCCGCCGCCTTTAACACATTGATCCAGGCCACCGTTGAAGAGGTGTTCACCGCGTCGCAAGAGACACTCCCCCCGCTTACCGCGGCGGCGGCACTGCATAGACCCTTCAGATTCTTTCCCCCCACCGTGCAATCCCAAACGACTCCCTGTGTGAAATCGACTTTGCTGGAATCTATCTTAATGCTGACCTTTCCGCTCGCATCGCTTGTTCCGCTCCCCAACACCGTTCCATCCCCCTTCTTGCAACTGCATTCCGCGCCGCTTGCCGCCGATTCGGCTGTCACCACTTTTGCGACGCTGATCTGTTTTTGCACTTCAGACTTGGAGGCGGAAAGGCTCTTGGAGGCGCTGAATGACGATGACGATGACAATGACGATGAAGAGGGGGGAGAGGAAAGAGACTGGCCGACACTCACCGACGCGGAAACAGGCGCCGTGACACTGGTTGTTAATGTGGTATCCCCCTCCGCGGTAGTGCCGGAAGAAGTTGCCACCCCCGAACTGCCGCAACCATGCAAACATAACAGAGAGAGAGAGAGAGAGCCCAAAAACCCGGTCATCCACCGGTTCCTGCAAATGATTATCTGTCGCACAGGCAAATTCTCCTTTTCCTGCTCCTTCTGATGCATACAGGATGCCAGAATAACGAAAAATATCATCACTGATTTTACTTGAGTTTTTAGAAATTACAGGACGTATAAAATTGGAAATGTCAAAAATCCGATACCCACACCGTCAAAATTATATTTCTTGAATTACCGGCGCGGCAAGAGCGGGTTCTCATGCATTTTTTCATGCCAAACAATATCTTCGGGGGGAACAAGCAGGCGGAGGCGATCTTGCTTTTCGTCAATCTCCAAAATTTCCGGACCGTGAAGAAAGCGTGTAGGCGCATGCTCTCCGTCGGGTGGCATCTCTGACGCCAAATGAAGCAGGTCCGGTTCTGCTTCCAAAAATGAGCTGAAACGGCCCAACCCAAATTGAGGCGGATTTGCTTTTCCCAATTCAGAAAAATAGCGAAAAAGCCGTCTGGCAAGCTTCGGATAAAAAACAGCCTCCTCCACGTCGTTCGCTTTAAAAAAATGAGCCCCCAGAAGAGTCTGGTCTTCCGCCCAAACCCCGATTTTTTTCTCCCTGGCTTTTAGAGCCTCCTCTCGCATCAGGCCGCGTATCGGAGTTGGCAATAATTCATAAAACATTGGATAAGCCATTCCGGCGGAAAGCATTTGAACATTGGCCGACTGCCGTAAAATATCCAAAAAAGAGGCATCTCCCGCCATATACTTTGCCCCGTCCACCAAGGGGGCATTTTGCGGAAAGAGAAAAGCAATGCAACGGCCGTAAATATCAGCCGATCGGGTGAGGGCCCAACCCGGCACCTCTTTCGAAGAGGGTTTTCCATCTTTCTGTATTGAAACACCGAGTAACTTAAGGAGATGATCCCTCGCGGCCAAGGCAAGCAGAAGAGGCTGGGAATAGCCGTAAAAATGGAGCTCCAACGCATCCATCCCTTCCATGCGGCTTTGCACGGTTCCATCTTTTTTGGATCGCTTTACGCCCAAAGGCCAAAGATTCGGCCGGAGGGCTTTCATCCTAATAGAATCACCATCCGGGGCATAAGAACCCCCCGCGTGAAAAGCCAGCTGAACGGCGGTATAGGGGGTTTGGGCGATATCCAAGGCGGTGTATGGCGCCGGGGCGAAGGCAACGGGGAGCAAGTACGGCAAAGTCATGTCCCATGCCTTTCACACGCCCATCATTTATGCAAATGTTTTTTAAGAAATCATCCCGACCCCGTATCGTAGTAAGGGGCAGGCTGCAGTCGGGATCCAGACTGGATTCCGGCTTTCGCCGGAATGACGATCAGAGACCTTGCGGCAATAGAATGGCTATGTTAGGGAAAGCCACCATGACAACCCAAAAACCGCACGAGGCTGAAGAAGATTATTTTGCCAAACTCGAAGTTGAAAAAAAGCGGAAACTCGCCGAAAAAAAGCACGCCGACCTTCAAACCCATGAAATCGAGGCGATGAAAGAGGCCCACCAGATGCGCTGTTCCGGATGCGGCTACCAGCTGGAACCCTTTGTATTCAAAGGGCTTTCTATCAACAAGTGCTTTCACTGCGGCGGGGCTTTTTTAAGCGAAGAGGCCTTCAGAAGGCTTTGCGGCGAAGACAACCAGTTTTTGAACCTGATCGGCGAAATTTTTCAATTCAAAAAATGACCCAATGAGAGAAGTCTTAGAAAAAATGATCCATCTGGCCCGTTTGAGACTGCCGGATGAAGAGAGGAACCGCTTGACCAAAAAAACGGAACATATTTTGGAATATATCGAGCGGCTTAAAGAGCTCAATACCGACACTATTGAACCGACCTCCCACGCTATAGAGGTGGTCAATGCGTTTCGGGAAGATGCGGTAAAACCTTTTTCCAATCCCAAAAAATTGGTGGAGATCGCGCCCAAAAGTTTTGAAAATCTTTTTGAAGTCCCAAAGGTTATCAATGAAGGTTAAAGAATTATCTGAAAAGTTGGCTGCCAAAAAAATCTCCTCTGTCGAGATCGCGCAAGGCTATTTCAAAAAAATCGAAAGCTTAAATCCCAAACTCAATTGCTACCTGATCCTTTGCAAAGAGGGGGCCTTAAAACAGGCCAAAGAATCGGACGCAAGACGGGCCAAGGGAGAAACACGGGGACCTTTGGACGGTGTTCCGATCGCCTTAAAAGACATTTTTGTAACCGGGGGGGTGCAGACAACTTGTGCCTCCAAAATTTTGGGGAATTACATCCCCCCCTATGACGGCACCACATCGGCCGCTTTCAAAAAATCGGGGGCCGTGATGTTGGGAAAACTCAACATGGATGAATTTGCCATGGGGTCCTCCAACGAATTTTCAGCCTTCGGTCCCGTACGCAATCCGTGGAATCTGGAATATATTCCGGGGGGCTCCTCGGGCGGGTCTGCGGCGGCCGTTGCCGCCGATCTTTGCGTGGCCGCCACCGGCACCGACACCGGCGGTTCCATCCGCCAGCCGGCCTCTCTTTGCGGCATTGTCGGCATGAAGCCAACCTATGGACGAGTCACCCGTTATGGCCTTATCGCCTTTGCCTCGTCACTCGATCAAGCCGGCCCCATGACCAAAGATGTAACCGACTCTGCCTTAATGCTCAATGTAATGGCGGGTCACGACCCGATGGACTCGACCTCTTTGAATCTGCAAACAACCGATTTTGCCGCCTCTTTGGGAAAATCAATCAAGGGTTTAAGAATAGGTCTCCCGAAGGAATATTTTATTGAAGGGATCGACCCGGAAGTCAAAGAGTCTGTAGCCAAGGCGGCGAAAAAATTTGAAGAAATGGGGGCGATTGTTGAAGAGACAAGCCTTCCCCACACAAAATATGCCGTGCCGGCTTATTACATCATCGCCCCGGCAGAGGCCTCGGCCAATCTGGCCCGTTATGATGGAGTCCGTTACGGTTACCAAACTCCTGATGCTGAAGATCTTTTGGAGCTCTACGAAAAATCGCGCACACACGGTTTTGGGCCCGAAGTCACGTTGCGCATTGTCTTGGGGACTTATGTTTTATCGACCGGCTATTACGATGCCTATTATTTGAAGGCCCAAAAAGTCCGGACACTTATTAAAAAAGATTTTTTGGAAGCGTTCGCCTCGGGCGGAAAATTTGATGCTATTTTAACCCCCACCGCGCCGACGCCGGCTTTCAAGCTGGGTGAAAAAACCGATGACCCTTTGAAAATGTATCTCTCCGATATTTTCACCATTCCGGTCAATTTGGCAGGGCTTCCCGGCTTGTCTCTGCCGTGCGGTTTTTCCAAAGCGGGGCTCCCCATCGGATTGCAGTTGATCGGCAAACATCTAGACGAGGAGAAACTGCTGCAAATCGCCTTTGCTTATGAGCAGTCGACAGAGTGGCACACGAGGAGACCGGCATTATGAAGTACGAAGCGGTCATCGGCCTGGAAGTCCATGCCCAGCTTTTGACAAAGAGCAAACTTTTTTGCGCCTGCTCGAC
>JAUYJH010000035.1 GCA_030688705.1 Deltaproteobacteria bacterium | reverse complement strand
CGGGTTTTGTCAGATTGTACTGTAAAATCAGACCGTTGAAGAAATTCATCGGAAATAACACCTCTTAAATTCCCGTTGACCCTGTTGGCTGTCATCCTGCCTCCTAAGGAGGCTATCGACGGGACTCAAAAAAAGTTGCGTCCCATAGGCAACTTTTTTTGAGAACAGCCGATAACCTGTAGTGAGGGGAAACGGGGTCTGAATTATGGCGATGGATACCAAGGTAAAGAGGAGTTTGAATAACGTCATTCCGGCGGAAGCCGGAATCCAGCATTTTTCAACATCACTGGACTCCGGCTTGCACCGGAGTGACAAAGACCAATACCATGTTGCCCAAAACGCCCCCTCCCCCACTTCCATACCGACAGACACGCTGGTCGAAATGCTGGTCGGCAAAAACCAGGCCGATATCAATACCGCGTTCTCGGAATTGCAAAACAGAAAACAGGAGGCAATGGACCCTCTCCTGACAATCCTTAAAAAACTGCCGGTCGAAACACCGCCGCAGATTTTGCTTGTTTTAAAAATCATCGGAAAAATCGGCGGCGAGAGCAAAGAGGCGCAGACTCTATTGATGGGGCTTTTGAATGAGCAATCCTTAAACCCGATACTTCGCGCCAACATTGCCGATACATTGGGAGAGATGAAATCTCAAAAAGGGGCCATTGCGCTCATGGATTTTCATCAGGCCTCCAGTTCCACTCTTTCCATGAAAATTGCCGCCGCAACCGCTTTGATCAAAATCCTGGATTCGGAATCCGAAAACAAAAAATTCTATATTGATTATCTGGTCACTGCAAAGAAAAGACGCGAATGCAACTCTTTCTGCAAGGGAAAAATAGACGCGGCGCTAAGAGACGCGGTCGGCCGCGATTCAGCGGAAATAGAGGGAATCGCGTTGGTACCCGTACCTGCCGCTGCCATCGCTTCTTCCGGAACCGATCCTTCCATCCCCCTTGGGGAGAAGTCTCCAGAAAACGTGGAAATTGAAGAGAAACCTCTTCCGGAATGGGGCAAAGGGGGAGAAGCCGTATCGGAAAGAGATGCGGATGAAAAGGAAATGATGCCCCTGCCAAAACCAGAGCCTCTGGTCGTGCCGTCCAGACCGCCATCAGCATTCACTACGGTTGACGAAAAAAACATCGGCCCTCATTTTAAAAATGGCCACATTGTGAAAAATAAGTCTCAAGAAAAAGAACGGGTTCCATCGGACAATTCTGAAAATTTTAGAAGTGATGATCCTTATGCTCCAGATGTTTATTCGCTGCAAGCCGATGAAAATCTAAAATTTACGGTTAAAAAATGCGGGTTCAACTCAAACACAAACAGCTTGGGCACACAAAAAAAGCTTGTCTATAAATGTCCGGGTACGGCAAAGGAATTAAAATTCCAGGTTCAACGGAATAAAACAGAAAAAAATTGGGGATTTTTCAAATATCAAATTGACGGAATAGAAGGGATCATTTCACTAAAAGAGACGATGGCCATCTATGTTGATCCCAAGGATGACCATGGCCCGATTAGCATAAGACACTTTGAAGACAAAAAAGATTTTTATAAAGAGGAATTCAACAAAAGAGTTGTTCCCAATGATCCGATTCCGGAAAAGGCCTCTCTTTATTTGTTAAAAAAAACAGGCAAAAACACAGTAGAACGGTTTCCCTGTAACCCTCTCGATGCATCGGTGGAAGTGGATGTTGAATTCAAGCAAGACGAACCAGAGATCAAAAGAAAACAACGATATCAGTGTGACAATAATGCCAAGGATTATACTCTGTATGAAGAAATAAAATACGAAAATGAAAAAATTGAACCGACAGGAGAATGGTATTGGGGGAGCAAAGACAGGCCGGCCAAGAGTAATTCCAACATGGCCACGGGAGATATGGGTGATTTTCCATTTGATACGGACGTGGGGCTCCTTGATGAATTGATGTCCCTCAATCCCAAAACAGATATTTTTCCCAAACCCCCTATGGCACAGACTGTCTTCAAGTTAAATAATGACCAAATCAAAATCCGGGACTGTTCCAAGCCTTCGCTTCTACAGAATGAACGGGCCGCCAATGCAAATGAAAAGGTTCAGATTTTACAAGGGAATTGCAATTCTGCTTCTGGAAGAATTTTTGATTACCGACTGTCACGTATTGGCACGATAACTCAAAATGGGACAACTACCCTCTTTTCCATCACCGATTGGCAAGGACAGCACGCTTTAAGAGGACAAGAATTTTCCACTGCAATCTATTTTAGAGGAAATGACAACATTTACGCTATATATGATCAACCGGATGAAAAAAGTGGTTCAACAACATATAAGAGTACTGAGTTGTTGGAAGAAGATGTCAAAACCAGACACATAAGAGAATATGAAAGACAACATGTACGGCCAACAATCTTAACGTTTGAAACAGGACCCGGAGTTGTTTTATCAGGATTAAATCGACACACACGCGGAAAGACTCTGCAGGATATTGGAACCAACCGTCCGCCAGAAGCCAATGTTCATGATGCAAACGCGCTGAAGTATGCTGAACCGGTACAAACGGACAATTCCGCAGGGGGCGGAGTAATGGGGAGAGTTCTTCTTGCCCTTCATCCGCTCGGTTTTGGTGAAACAGGGCTTCATTCAAAAGCATTTTCTCTGATAGGCAATCTCGATTTAGGAGGATTCGACGGCAACCATTTGTTTTTCGTCCAATCGGCTCTGGGTGTGGGAGTTAGCGCCAAAGGCATTCTTGGAAAAAACTCCCCCGTTGATCTGCGCGCCAGATTTTTTATTCTTCAAAGTGAGTATGACACTCTAAGGGCTAAATGGACTAAAAATAGTGGACTTCCACAATGGTCCGTTGGGATTAGTATTATGGAAAAGGTTTCAATTGATTTTTCCTGTAGCAGTGTCACCAGTGGCATGTCGCCAAATACTCTAGACACAAATCTCTGCTATTCAACAATAACTTATCTGCGTGATTTTTACCGTTCCACTCCGGAGCCAAAAATTAATTGATTTAAAATAAATATTGGAAAAATAATGTTTTCAGGCGGAGAAAATAACTGGTGGAAAAAGTCGGTCGCAACCGGAGAAATCCGCGGCGCTGTTATGCAAAACCGCGATACCCCGGAAGGGGCCCTTATCTGGCCATGGGGAGAAAAGCCGGGATACTGTACAAAAGATGACTATGTACCTCATGGTGAAGAGGAAATTTGCAATGCCGCATTCGTCCGATGGGAAGGAAATTTTCTCACCGTCAAAAGCCCCGATGGAGGTTTTTACCGCTTTAAACAACTCAAACGTGTTCCGGTAAGTCAAAAAGGAAACCATGCGCTGGGCAGCGATCCTGCGATAAACAGCCTCCTTCTAAAAGAACAAAAAGAATGGCCCAACCCCGATGCATGCTCAGAATTTTATCACGATTTTTCCATCGGCCTAGCTCCATTGGCGGTGCGTGAAGTCGTCTGGCAGCTTCGTTTCGGCGCCGGACGCTGTTTTGAGATCCCGATGGAGACGATATCGTCCCCCAAACCACAGCCGAGAAAAAAGCCACCCCAATTGGCACAAACAATACCGACTCCACCTCTCGAAACAAGACAGGGCCTTCCCCAACTCAAAGAAATATGCAAAACTGAATTACCCCAAAACGCCAGCAGATTGTGGGAAGAGAGCAGAGTCCCAAGACTTGTTGAGTTTGAAAATTTCCAAGGCCTTCGTTGCGGTTTTCTCTATCACCAAAAGCAGAAAAAAACACCCGGCACCCATACACCAGAAATGCCAATATCATTCAACACACGCGAGCAGATCATGGTGCTTCATACACAAAGTGGACCTCAACGGTTCGATTTATTGGATGATTACAACCGAATCTGGGCGCGGCACGAAAATTCCGATGAGTGGATGATTCCACCCAATATGAGTTTTGATGGAAAACCCCATGGCGCCTACGGCCCTATTGAGATCCGAATTTCAAAAAGCGGCGAGTTGATTTTTCGTTATTTAATTCCATCCAACGATAACAAAGATTACATCTATGGCTGGGCTATTGCACGCCGTAAATAACTTATCCTACTGCGATTTGGACATTCTCAAGAAACCCAAGATCAAGCCCCCCCAAACCCCCAGCAAACCCCAGACGGAGTCCGAATTGGGGAGATGCAGAAATGACGGAGACAATGGGTGCCAAAACCATCAATGGGTCTCTTTTTTAACTCTTTTACGCTTTTTGAAGGAGAGAATCGGAGGCAAGAAGTTCCCTTTGAGCTTGGTATCGCAGAAAATGTCTCTAGGAGCATGGTCAAATGCCGAATCAGGCCAGACTCCCGCATCCTGCCGAATGAAAAGTATTCTATTATGTTGTGGAAAAAAGAGAGTCTATGGCGATCGCACCTGCCGGTATAATTTTTGTTGCCGTTTCAAATAGGCCAGTCGCTTGAGTCTTCGTTGCTCCCGGATTTCAGCATACCGCTTTGCCACCCACTCCGGGTCCCCAATATATTGCGTTCGTGAATAGAGCCTCTTTCGGCATCCCTCCTCCGAAAGAATCCGTTCCACCCGACTTCGATACCTCTCCCGTCTCTCCCTGTCGGAACGCCCCAAGCCCAAATAGGAAGGGGCAGGGGTGATCAAAGGATCCTCCCGGCCCTCCGCGTAGTATCGGTAGGAAGACCATTTGTACTCTAGGGGATGACCTACTTTCCCCACACGATAGGAATTGAGATCGTGATAGTGCATCACACTCAACAGGCCTTCATCTGTTTGAATCACGGGAGATTTAAAACGATCCATGACCACCTGCCCTCTCCTCTTGAAACGTTTATTCACCTCCCTGGCAAACAGGGCATTGACGATCCGAAAAAGACCGGAAAACGCCTCTCTGGTCCCCTCGATCTTGCCGGAAAGATGAATATGGTTATCCATGAAATGATAGGAGTAGAAGACGACCCGATAGCGGTCTTTGTATTTCAGCAGAAGGTCGTAATAGAATTGTTTGGCCCACTCTTTTTCCATGAGCCAGCTGTGGTTGTGGCATTGCCAGGTGACGTGGAAAATAGCGCCGTCCCAGATGAGCTGATTGCGGGGGAGATAAGCCATGACTTTTGTCTAAAGCAAGATTGGTGCCAAGGAGAGAGGAAAAAAAACGAGGTTACAAAACCATCCCCTGACCGATTCCGTCACCCCGCTGTATCATTTTCGTACTCCGTCTGAAATTTTTTTCTGAAATTTTTTCCGTGATCGAGACATTCTTAGAAAACCCAAGATCACAAGTAGAGACGCGATGGAGATTCCTAAAGCCAGATTGGGACGGGTATCCTTTTTCAATAATTGGCAGGCTCCGCCGCCTCTTGATGGAAGAACTTCTTCGGGTGGCAGAGGGCCCTCGTTTTCAGACGGGGAAGGAGAGCGCGCGGGGAGAGAGGTCGGCCCTTCCGAGGACCCGTTCGCAACGCCCAAGCAACTCTTGGCGGCGGCCTCCCAAACATCGAGAATGCCGTTTTCATTCCTGTCCTGCATCCCTTCTTCGCTGTCGAGACAGCCGTCGCCGTCCGAATCATCGTCACGCGGGTTGACAATGCCGTCGCAGTCCAAATCGTACGGATCGGTCGGCGGCGAACATTTCTCCCCGTTTTTAAGCAGATGGATTTCAAAATCGGCGATGCCGTCATTGTCGCGGTCGAGTGTTTTTTCAAGACCATCGGGAATACCGTCTCCGTCTGAATCGGCAACGGTCGGATCGGTCTCGTTGAAATCGAGCCAGCCATTGTGATTGGCATCTTCTTCCCCGTCTTTAAGACCGTCGCCGTCCGAATCGTCATTCAAGGGATCTAACTGTTTGATATTCTGAAAATTGGTTCCGGCAGCCTGCAGGCCGCGGCACTCCGAAGTTTCCGACTCGGGATGAATCACTCCGGCCTCCAAACCATCGCCCAGACCGTCGCCGTCCGTGTCGCACAACAGCGGATCGGTGCGCCAGCGATGCACCTCTTCGCCATCGGTCAAACCGTCGCCGTCGGTATCGGGCTTTAAGGGATCGGTGCCAATCTTTGCCTCTTCGCCGTCGGTCAGACCATCGCCGTCGGAATCTTCATTGGAGGATTCCCCCTCTTCGGCATCGAGCCTTCCGTTGAAATTTTTATCTTCGTCTCCGTCGGCAACGCCGTCGCCGTCGCTGTCCGCATCAAGCGGATCGGTAACCGTGCCGGGATCGAGGTCAAACATGCCGATCATATTGTCCCAACATTTGTCTTGCTCACTGACCCCTTCTTCCCAAATCCCGTTTTCGGGCGGATTGGCGCATCGCTCGTTTTCCATGGAGCGGTCCCCCCAGCAGGCCGCAGAGAGGGCCAAATATTTTTTGGCACCCCGGTTTTTTTGCCGCAATGCCAAGAGAGCCTCTTTGGTCACTCCGCTTTCAACGCCGTCCAAAATACAATCACCGTCGGTATCCGGATCGGCGGGGTCGCTTTTCAGGGCCCGTTCTTCACCATCGCTCAATCCGTCCAGATCGGTGTCGGGGTTTCTGGGGTCGGTCTCTCCCGTATCAAGGCGCCCATTCCCGTTGATATCTTCCTGCCAATCGGCAAGGCCGTCTCCATCAACATCGGAATCCTTTGAGATCAAAACCGGAATGGAAAAGGGGGAGGAAACTTTCAAAACGCGGTCGCTTGCCAAAGCCGTCACGGCGAAATCAGTCTCCCGTGAAAAATTGGATGGAAGGCTCTCTTTGGAAAGTAACGTGACAAAAATTCCATCGGCAGAAACCACATCGGCCGTTTTCAACCAGTTTTTCCCCTGCGCCCCGTCCCGAAGAGCACCTGCATAAATTTCGACCTGTAAATTTCTGCGTCCCTCTTCCACAAAACCGGAGACCATCAGATTCCCCCCTGCATCGGGGATGGCAACAAGCCCTTGGGGCGCGGCCAGCAAGGCCTTCTGCATGACAATACCTGCCGGTGAACCGGCGGGCCCGTTTTTATAGAAAGAACCCTTGGAAACCATCAGTTCGCCGTTTTCGGAAACAATGCCGGCGCCGGCATTATCGTGAATATGGGACATCGTTACTTCCACACCAAGACCGACGGTGACAATGCCGCGACCTTTGCTCTGATGTATTTCACTGTCGATGATGGCCGTGTTTTTGGCATCGCTGATGACAATGCCGTCCGAGGGGCTCTCTTTTATTTCACTCTTAATCAGACTCACGTTGTTCCCCTCGATAAAAAGGGGGGGGTCTTTTTTGGAGCCGCTGCGCAAGAGACGGATATTTTTCAAAACAACATTATTTCCTTCAACGCGAATGGCACTCCCCTTCACATCGCGCCACTCGATATTTTCAATCAGAACCTGCGACCCTTCTATCCGCAAAGAGCTCCCGACAAAACGGACCTTGGCCCCCTTTTTTGCCACCATCAACAGCGGCCCGCCGCCGGACGGAACCACCCAATCCCCCGCCGAAATCTCCATGGAACCGGTGAAATAAAGCGTGGAAACAGGGCCGGCATCGGGAAAATGTTCCTTATAACTCTGAACCCAGGGGGGGAGATTTGTTTTACAGCCGCCCGCGGTCCATTGATGAAATTTGAGAAAAAACTCCTGCGGATAGTCGATCTGGCAAGGGACGGAAAAGCCGTGGGCCTTAAGGCAAAAAAGAAGGGCTAAAAGCGTGAGAAGTCGTGTTTTCATTTTAATCCTTGGGTACCTCTAAAAACCCCGGTTGTCATCGCGAGCATTCGCACTTGTCATTGCGAGCCCGAAGGGCGAAGCAATCTCTCGGTTATACCGAGGGATTGCTTCGTCCCCCTCGACTCCGCTCGGGGTCCTCGCAATGACATCGCCTACTCTTCGGCAAATCTTCAAAATGGTTGCTTGGAAAACGGAGGCCAATGACGCACCAAGACACAACTTTTTTAAAAGAGAGACGATAAGGGGGTATGAGCTCCAGAATTTGTCCTGCAAATAAATTGGCCGAATGTCAGCCCCTGATCGAGAGATTGAAAATGGGGGAGCCAGCGGTTCCTGCCGATTTTCTGAATGCGCTTCTGGAAGGCCCGCAGGGTCTTTTTGGCCGTTGCGGCGGTTACATGGACGGCTATTCCAAAGATTCTCCGGAGGTTTTTGGGTGCGTGATGGGTCATTTGAGAAATCCGAATATTGTTTTTCCCCCGACCCTTTTCTTGTGGGCCAAAGGTCTCCCCGCCGGTGCCAAACCGCGATCTTTGAAGGAAGCCTTGAGGATGAAAAGAGAGACGGCTCCACAGGCCCCTCCGCCTTTACCCCCGCCTCCAGCGCCTCCAGTGCCTCCGGCACCCCCTGATCCACAGCATTCTGTTATTCTGGAAAAACGGTTGGCCGATTTGAGGTTTGAATTCCGCTTTGTCGATGAATGGAAAAAAGTGGAAACGATTATCGAAACAATCCGCGACGGCGCGCTGCACACCGTTGCGTGCGACTGGTCTTATAAACTGACGCAGAATAGCGATAGTTCTTATACCGTGGAGTGGCGTTCCGATGGAAACAATGGGAAACTTGTTTTCCCCGTCGTCAACGACCAATATCCAAAAAATCTTGTGTTGGTTGTACTCGACAAAGGAATGCAGTTGAAATTGCGATAAAATCTACTCCGGCTCTCTTGTGTATCCGCATTCTTTGTTGGGACAGGCTAAATAAGCGCCGACATTCTTGGCGTATTTTTCAATCAAAAACGGCTGGGCGCATTGCGGGCATTTTTCGGGGATGGGCCGGTACCAGCTGGCGTAGTCACAATTGGGATATTTGGAACAGCCATAGAAAACTTTTCCCCGTTTGGAGCGCCGCTGAACCAGATCGGCCCCGCATTTGGGACAATCGACACCGACCGGAATCGCCTTGGTACTCTTGCAATCCGGGTACCGGGTGCAGGCAAGAAACGGGCCGAATCGCCCCCTCTTCACCACCATCGGAGCGCCGCATTTTTCGCAATCGGCCTTGACCTCTTGTTCCTGAATGACCACCATCCCCTTTGCATCGCGGATAAACTCATGCGTGGTTTTGCATTCCGGATAGGTGGAGCAGGACAAAAATTCTCCGTGCCGCCCAAAACGGATCACCAAAGGATTGCCGCATTGGTGGCATTTCAAATGCGTTTCAATCTGCATCCGCTTGATGTCTTTCATCTCGACAACCGCTTTTGCCAACGTCTTTTCAAAAGGCCCGTAAAAATCGCGCAGGGCCTCCACCCATTTGCGGTTTCCCTCTTCCACATCATCGAGTTCCTGCTCCATTCGCGCGGTAAATTGGACATTCAAAATTTCCGGAAAATGTTTCACCAAAAGCCCGTTGACCAAAACACCCAGAGTGGTCGGCTTGAACCGCCCCTCCTGCTTCACCACATAATCTTTTTCCTGAATGTTGGAGAGAATGGCGGCATAGGTGGAAGGGCGCCCTATCCCCTCCTCTTCCAGGGCTTTCACCAGCGACGCTTCCGTAAAACGAGGGGGCGGCTGTGTAAAATGTTGTTCCGGTTTGAGTTCCAAAAGTTTTAAGGAATCCCCCTCTTTTAAGTCGGGAAGGGTTTCGGCCTCTTTTTCCTCCACCGTGTCTTCATCTTTGGCCTCCATATAAACAGCCATGAAACCCTGAAAGCGGATGACCGAACCGGTGGCGCGGAAAAGATATTCGCCCGCCAGTATGTCAAAAGAGGTCTGGTCAAACTCGGCCGGCTTCATCTGCGAAGAGACAAAACGTTTCCAGATCAGGTCATAGAGTTTGAGCATGTCCGGCTCGAGAAATTGGGCCAAGGATTCCGGCATGCGGCAGGGGTCGGTGGGGCGAATGGCTTCGTGGGCATCTTGGGCCCCTTTTTTGCTTTTAAAAATATTCGCCTGGTCCGGCAAAAATTCTTTTCCATACTGTTTGGCGATAAAATCACGCGCGGCATCCAGCGCGGTCGGCGCAATGCGGGTGGAATCGGTGCGCATGTAGGTTATCAAACCGACCGGACCTTCTTCGCCGATATCGATACCTTCATAGAGACGCTGTGCCAGCATCATTGTTTTTTTCGCGGTGAAGCCCAGTTTGCGCGAAGCATCTTGCTGGAGATGACTGGTGATAAACGGGGGTAACGCATGACGCTTACGCTCTTTTTTAGTAACGCTTTGTAAAATAAATTTCGCATTTTTGATTTTAGTGACAATGTCATCGACGACTTTTTGATTCGGTAATGGATTTTCCCCTTTTTTCGGGTCCATGGTCCATGAACCCTTCTCTTTGGTCCCAACCAGTTTCGCCTCAAACGGCGGCGGGAGACTCCCCTCAAGATTGGCCATCAGCGACCAATATTCCGAGGATTTAAAGGCATCGATTTCCGCTTCGCGCTCGCAAATGATGCGGACGGTGACCGATTGCACCCGGCCGGCCGACAAACCGCGCCGAACCTTGTCCCACAAAAGAGGGCTTATTTTGTAACCGACCAGACGGTCCAGAATGCGGCGGGCCTGCTGGGCTTCGTATAAATTGGTGTTGAGTTCGGTGGGATTGGCAATCGCCTCTTTAATGGCCCGTTCGGTGATTTCATTGAACATCGCCCGATATATTTTCGGCCCCTCACTTTTTTTTGTTTTTGTCTTTTTCTTCGCTTTTGGTCCTTGGTCCTTGGTCCTCGGTCCTCGGTCCTTCCCCCGGATTTCTTCCGCCAAATGCCATGCAATCGCCTCTCCTTCTCGATCAGGATCGGGCGCCAGATAAACCGTATCGGCTTTTTTGGCGGCATCGACAATATCTTTGATCACTTTGGATTTGCCGCGAATCACTTCGTAAGTCGGTTCAAAATCTTTTTCCAGATCAACGCCGAGTTTGCTTTTGGGGAGGTCTTTAATATGACCCACCGAGGCCAGAATTTGGAATTTATTCCCCAAATATTTTTTAAGAGTCCGCGCCTTGGCGGGCGACTCCACGATGACTAAAGACTTTGCCATAAAGGTCCCGGTGTTTTTTTGATCAGTCCTTGCGATTCCAATTCTGAAAGTTCAACTAAAAGATGCTGCGGCGATTTTTGTGTTTTGTGGACAAGCTGGTCGAGGGAGGCTGGAGATTTTAGAAAGTGTAACAATCTGCTTTTCCCCTCCCTTGATGGGAGGGGATTAAGGGGAGGGTGAATAACTTTTGTCCCCTCACCCCAACCCTCTCCCACAAGGGGAGAGGGAGATTTATAACCCATATGCTTTATCTCCTCCACCACCTGCTCGGCGCTCTCGTAGGCGCAGGCCCCTTCATCCAATAATCTCCAATTGCCTTCGTAAGAGACATTTTTGTTGGGGGGTTCGACGACGAAAACTTCACGCCCCTGTTCTAACGCGTAACGGGCGGTAACTAAAGAGCCGCTGTGAATGGCCGCTTCAACAATAATTACCGCTTTGGATAAACCGCTGATGATTCTGTTGCGCTGAATAAAATGAGATTTGTATGGGTTTGCATCCAATGGAAACTCGGAGAGATAACCTCCCCTTTCCAGCATCTTCTCGGCCAACGGTTTGTTTCTTGCGGGATAAAAATGATCAAGCCCCGACCCCAAAACGCCCCATGTCACTCCCTTGGCTTCCAAACAACCTCTATGGGCTTCTGCATCAACACCATAGGCCAGACCACTCACAACTCCGCAACCGGCCCCCGCCAACGCGGCGCCAATTTCATAAGCCTTTTTCTTTCCGAAAGAGGTGACTTTTCTGGCCCCCACGACACCAATCCAATCCCGCGATTCCCAATCGGGCCAACACCCCCGCGCCATCAAAAGAGGCGGCGGATCATAAATTTCTCTTAAGAGTTTTGGATAACGATCACTTGTTGAGGAAACACGTTCGATGGAGATCAAAGGCCACCCTTTTCCCCTTGGTCGACTCTTTTTTTCAATTCCTTGCCGACTTTAAAGAATGGGAGTTTTTTAGGTTTCACCTGAATCGATTCTCCGGTTCTGGGGTTGCGGCCTGTGTAGGCCTCGTAATGTTTCACCATAAAACTGCCGAGACCGCGAATTTCGACCCGGTCTCCTTTTAATAGGGCTTGAGTCATGGAATCAAAAATCAGATTCACGACATCCTCGGCCCTCTTTTTCGTCAAATTCACCTTTTGGGCAACCTTTTCAACCAGTTCTGATTTGTTCATAAAACCCCCTTTTAAGCCATCTTACCAAGGTGCTGAATTTATTGGTAAATTTAACTCCTGAAAATAAGGGAGTCAAGATTTAATTTTTTCAACTACTTACGGATGGCCAAAAGATTTCTTTCATGCCGTGTCGGATATCCCCAAGCTTTTTCAAAGACTTTTTTAGCAACCCTTAATGAAGGGGATGGGGGAAGGCCGGGGTCATGAATTGTTATTATCTGACGCTCAATTGCCACCGGAACCACAAAATGCCCTGAATATCCTTCAAGATGGTGCAACAAAGAGGCGTTTACATTACAGATCAGCAAGTAACCTGCATCAAACATTTTTTCCAAATCGTCCCATTCCGGCACGCGGTACTCCAATGGGGCCCGTTTGGCAAACTCCAAGGCCAATGCCTGCTCATGGACCAAATCACTATGAGTCTCTTGTTCTTTGGCCACCTCTTCCCCCCATTTTTCGGCAAGGTAATCTCGCCCCCTTTTGCCAAAATCTTTATAATCGAATTCTTCAAGGAGTTTCACCTGATAGCCATGATCTAACAGCCATATCAGCGATTGCGTCGGCCAGGTCCATTGCCCCGGTTTTTTACCGGAAAGTTTATCCAGTTCTTCAAAAGACCATTCCCGCCCGGTAAAAAAATGGAGAACCATTTTGAGGGCGGCCTGATAACAGTGGGTGCCATCGCCTATATTGGCAAAAAAAGGGATTGCTTTCATGGGGTCTTTCACTGAAAATGCCACAACTATTCCCTCTTTCAAAATGGAAAATAAATTTTTAAGACGCGGGTGTTCGCTGATGCTGGCCGGATTTTTTCACGTGAGCCCCCCTTCGGCGGTAAACCAGACAATCGACTCCCCTTCGACCCCATTGCGCGTGCACATTGAAAGCGAACCGAAAACGCTCGACCCGGCCCAGGCCACCGGAGTGCGGGAATTTCAGATTCTGCAAACCCTCTTTGAAGGGCTCACCCGCTATGAACCTCGAACACTAAAACCCCTGCCGGGTGTCGCCGAGCGCTGGGAAGTTTCTCCCGACGGACTGCGCTATGTTTTTTATCTCCGCAAAGATGCCAAATGGAGCGACGGCAACCCAGTAACCGCCGCCGATTTTTTTAACGGCTGGGAACGCTTGCTCAACCCTAAAACGGAATCCCCCTACGCATTTCAGCTCTTCTACATCAAGGGGGGTGAAGATTACGCCGAGGGGAAACTCAAAGATCCAAAACAGCTGGGGATGAAAGTTTTGTCCCCCGCCGTTTTTGAAGTCGTGCTGGAACGCCCTGTCCCCTATTTTTTGTCGCTGACCTCTTTTTCCGCTCTCGTTCCCATTCGAAAAGGGACCGAAAACATCACGCAAATCACCAACGGCCCGTTTTTTTTCAAATCACTTGATAAAACGGAAGGGTTATTGCTCGAAAAAAATCCCCACTATTGGGGTGTAAAAGAGGTGCGGCTTCCCTCGGTGCAATTCAGGCCTTTCGGCAATTTCGCGACCGCCCTGATTTTTTACGGAAGAACCGGCATCGATATCATGACCGACCTGCCGCCCCAGCAGGTCCCTATGCTGAAATTCCGGTCAGACTTCCGGAGCGCCCCGATGCTTAGGACTGAATATTTCGTGGTCAATTGCAAAAAGCCGCCGTTTGATAAAGTGGAAGTGAGGCGGGCTTTGGCCTATGCCCTGCAGAGAAAAGAGATTGCGGATTCTGTGCTGAAACGGGGAGACCTGCCCTACGGATTTTTTGTCCCTCCCGGATTACCCAACTATAAAAGTCCGGATCGCCCGCAGGATTTCGCCCCATCCGAGGCAAAAGCACTTTTGGAGAAGGCCGGGTTCGACACCGCCGCCCCTTTTCCAACACTCGCCATTCATTTTAACAACGAGCCGGATCGAAAATTGGTCGCGAAAGCCGCGGCACAAATGTGGAAAAAAACATTGCACATCGACAGCCGGCTTGTTGAAGAAAAATGGGACAAATATCTGAATACCCGACACATGAAAAATTTTGATGTCTCTTGGGGCGGTTGGATCGGCGATTATCTGGACCCCAATACGTTTCTGGAACTCTGGACCTCTGACAACCGGCAAAATCATTCGGGATGGTCTAACGCCGCCTATGATGAATTGATCCGAAAAGCGCAAGCGGAACAAAATGTTGCAGAAAGAGAAAAACTTTTTAGGGCGGCGGAACAGATTTTGCTGGATGAAGCGCCGATTATTCCGGTGCTGGTGAAGGTCAAGAACTACCTGATTCATCCCTACATTAAAGGCTATTACCCCAATCTGCTTGACATTCATCCTCTTCGGGATGTTTATTCATTGAGACCGTAATTAAAGTTTTTGCGCCCGTAGCTCAGATGGATAGAGCGAGGGACTCCTAAGCCCTAGGTCACCTGTTCGACTCAGGTCGGGCGCACAAAGAAAAACGAAACCGATTTTGAAACCGGAAGGCCGAAGCAATCCCGATCCATCCGATGGAGCCTGTCTGCCGACGTGGCAAAAACCACGCCCCGCCTTGATCACACCCTCCCGCCTCCCGTGCCGCCACAGTTCGGATGGATGGAAAATAGTTTTTCCCTTGGATTCCGTGCGGCCTGGGTATCCTTCTTGTCTCGCCGCAGCTCCGAAGGAGCGAAGGCGGAACTCCCTGCTATAAAAGATGACCGGGCCAGCCGTGATTTCGCCCAAGCGTTACATTACACCGATTACCGCAATTTTGAGCAAGTTGTTCAAAAAGCCCGTATGGCCTGTTTTAATTGTGGTCAACGTATTGAGGATCATTTCGTTGATATCACCGAAATGATCGAAATTGGGAAAGGTGGCCGGCGCGAGGTCAAGACTGTCTTGATGTCACGATACGCTTGTTATCTGGTCATCCAGAATGGAGACGCATCCAATGAGAAAGTTTTCGAGTTTGGTGCGGCTAAGCTTGAACGGCTTGTCGGAGCCGGGATCAAAAACATTGCGGGTGCGTTTGCCGTTGGACATGGGGGGAGACTAACCGGTTTTGAAGGGAGAGGCAATTATATCATCAGAGTTTCAATGCACAGAATCCGTCGGGGGATGTCCGAAATCGGTCGGTGGTTGTGCTCCAAATCCACAATAAAGCGATTTAAGGCTGGCACAGGAATTGCTTATGTAGTCGCTGATGACAAAGATAACATCGGCAAAAACTTTATTTGGCGACATCAAATCCTACATTGAACGGGCACGCCTTCAAACCGCCCAAGCGGTGAATACCGGTTTGGTGACCCTCTACTGGCAGATTGGGAAAAGAATCCGGCAGGAAATACTCAAAGGAAAACGGGCGGAATATGGGGAGAAGATTTTGCAGACACTGTCTGCAAAATTGACTGCCGAATATGGTTCCGGATTTTCCGAAAAAAGCTTAAGGCGAATGATTCAGTTTTACGAGGTTTTTCCGCAAGATAGGATTGTCGCATCACTGATGCGACAATTGAGTTAGACCCATTTTTTGGAAATTATTCCCATTGAAGACCCATTAAAACGTGAATTCTATGCTGAAATGTGCCGGCTTGAACGATGGAGCGTTAGAACCTTGCGGCATAAAATTGCCTATTTTTTGTTCGAACGGACAGCCGTCGCCAAAAAACCGGAAAAAGTCATCATACGAGAAATTAAATCCCTCCGTGAAAAAGACCAGTGGACCCCGGACTTGGTTTTTAAAGACCCCTACTTTCTCGATTTTCTCGGCCTAGAAGGGAAATATCAGGAGAAAGATTTGGAAGGTGCCATCCTGAAAATGTTGGAGGAGTTTATTTTGGAATTGGGGTCCGATTTCACCTTTTTGGCTCGTCAGAAAAGAATCTCGGTTGATTGGGTCGATTATTATCTGGATCTTTTGTTTTATCATCGGGGGATGCGACGGCTGGTGGCTATTGAATTGAAACTGGGGAAATTCACTGCCGCCGACAAAGGGCAGATGGAGCTTTATCTTCGCTGGCTCGACAAATATGAAAGGAAGAAGGGAGAGAAAATACCGCTGGGCC
>JAUYJH010000032.1 GCA_030688705.1 Deltaproteobacteria bacterium | reverse complement strand
ATTGATTCGCGGACGGCGCTCAAAGAAAAATGGATGATGGGGATCAGGTTGACAGAGGGGGTTTCTTTGGACGATGGCTATCGCCGCTTTCTTCCCCATTTTGAGAAATGGGCCAAAGAGGGGCTTTTAAACTATTCTGATGAGAGGGTGGGGCTGACTGAAAAGGGGTTTTTGTTGTCCAATCAGGTGACGCAAAATGTTTTTGCCCTGATCGACCAAATGTGCTAGCTGGAAACGCGTTTATGCAACATCATATCGAGTGGGACAATACGTTTTTCAAGGAAGTCCAGGCCAATTTTGAGCGCGTGGGGCGCCAGATGCATCTGGATGAAAATATTCTCCTCCGCCTTAGAGTTCCCGAAAAGGCGTTGATGGTCAGCATTCCTTTTCGCCGTGACAATGGCAAAGTAGAGGTGGTTACCGGCTACCGTGTTCAGCACAACGATACGCTGGGCCCCTACAAAGGGGGGCTTCGTTACAACCCGCATGTGAACATGGGCGAAGTTTCCGCCTTGGCGATGATGATGACTTGGAAGAGCGCCATCGTGGGGCTCCCCCTTGGGGGTGCCAAAGGGGGGGTGGCCATCGACCCGCATCCCTTGTCGAGACAAGAACTCCAGCGTGTGACCCGCCGTTTCACCATCGAAATTTTGAATTTTATCGGCCCCGATTCCGATATTCCCGCCCCCGACATGGGGACCAACGAACAGGTCATGGCCTGGATTATGGATACGTACAGCCAGCAAAAGGGACATGCCATTCCGGGCGTGGTAACCGGAAAACCGATCGACATCGGCGGTTCACTGGGGCGCAGGGAGGCTCCTGGGCGCGGCGTGGTTTATGCCATCATCTCCGCCGCCGAGAAAATCAAAATGAAGCTCGACTCCAAAATCCGTGTTGCCATACAGGGGTACGGACAGGTGGGGGGGGCCGCCGCGAAAAAAATGGAAAAAATCGGGTGCAAAGTGATTGCCGTGAGCGACCACACCTGCGCCCTCTACAACCCCAACGGCCTGAAATTCGATTCTCTCTCCGCCTATCTCGCGCAAAACAAGGTTTTAAAAGGGTATCCCGAGGGGGAATGCATCACGAACGAAGAATTGCTCGAAATAGACTGCGATGTGCTGATTCCCGCCGCCATTGAGCGGGTCATTCATAAAGACAACGCGAAAAAACTCAAATGCCGCATTCTGGCCGAAGGGGCCAACGGCCCCACCACCAACGAGGCCGACCAGATCATCCGCGAACGGGGCGATATTTTCGTCATTCCCGATATTCTGGCCAATGCCGGCGGCGTGGTCGTTTCTTATTTTGAATGGGTGCAGGATTTGCAAAATCTTTTCTGGAAAGAAAAAGAGATCAACCACCGCCTTTGGGAGATGATGTCCGACGCGTTTGAAAAAGTCTATCTCACCGCCCAAAAAGAAAAAGTCGATATGAGGACCGCCGCCCTGATGACCGCCATCCGCAAAGTCTCCACCGCCATGCTCACCAGGGGATTGTATCCATGAAAATCAGAAAGAATTACATTTTAGCGCCCGGGCCGACACCGGTGCCGCCGGAGGTTGCCGCCGCCGGAGCTTGGCCGATGATCCACCACAGAACGCCGCAGTTTTGCGCCATTATCAAAGAAGTGGCGCAAGGGTTAAAGGTTCTTTTTCAAACGCAACATCCGGTCTATTTCACCGCCTCTTCCGGCACCGGCGTTATGGAAGCGGCCGTTGCCAATTTGATGAGCCCCGGTGAGACGATGATTGTTTTGGAATGCGGCAAGTTCAGCGAGCGCTGGAGCGAAATCGGCAAATCTTTCGGCTGCAATATTGTTCCTGTCAAAGTGGAATACGGAAAAGTGGTTTCCCCCGCACAGGTGGAAGAGGCGCTCCAACAGAACCCAAAAACCAAAGCGGTTTTCATGCAGCTTTCCGAAACATCGACCGGTTGCGTGCTGGATGTAGAGGCGATCGGCAAAGTTGTTGCAAAAACCGATGCCCTTTTGGCGGTCGATGGGATCAGCGGTGTCGGCGCGGAACCGTGTTATCCCGACACATGGGGGATCGATTGCCTTTTGACCGGTTCACAAAAAGGGGTGATGTTGCCCCCCGGTTTGGGTTTTATTTCGGTCAGCCCCAAAGGTTGGAAAGCGGTCGAGCAATCCAAATCGCCCCGATATTATTTTGATTTGAGGGCCTATAAAAAAGCGCTGGACGCCAGCGATTCCCCCTACACACCGGCTATCAGCCTTTTGTATCAGCTCAAAGAGGCGTTGAAAATCATCCAAAATGAAACGATGGAGGGGATGTGGGCGAGACACGCCTGGCTGGCCAAGGCGACACGGGCCGCCGTGAAGGCCCTTAATCTGGAACTCTTTGCGGAACGTCCGGGAAATATTCTTACCTCCATTAAAATCCCCGCAGGGGTTGATGGTGAAAAACTGGTAAAGACCATGCGCGATGATCTAGGAGTGACGATTGCCGGTGGGCAGGGCTCCATGAAGGGGAAAGTGATGCGGATCGCCCATTTGGGCTACATGGATCGTTTTGATATCACAACCGCAATCAGTGCCTTGGAGATTGCGCTCAAGCGGCAAGGCTTTCCGGTTAAATTGGGTGCGGGAGTTTCTGCGGCGGAAGAAATTCTTTGGGAGGATCCCAAATGAAAGTGTTGGTCTCGGATCCTTTGGCACAAAGCTGTATCGATGAAATGAAAAAAGCGGGGCTCGATGTCACCGTCAAGACCGGCCTGAAATCCCAAGAGGTCGCGGAAATTATCGCCCCGTTTGAGGTGTTAGCCGTCCGAAGCGGCACTAAAGTCACCGCGCAAATCATTGATGCCGCAAAAAATTTGAAATTGATTGTTCGCGCCGGGGTCGGTTTGGATAATGTCGATGCGGAAGCGGCGGAAAAAAAAGGGATTCGGGTCGAAAACACCCCGCATGCCACCACCACAACCGTGGCGGAACATACGCTGGCGCTGATGCTCTCTTTGGCAAGGCGCATTCCACAGGCCTTTGCCTCTCTTCAAAAAGGGGAGTGGGACCGAAAAACCTTTCAGGGTGTGGAGCTTCGCGGAAAAACGCTCGGGATCGTGGGGCTCGGAAGGATTGGGCAAGAGGTGGCCAAGCGGGCCAAGGTGTTCGGCATGACGGTGATCGCGCATGACAGCGTGGTCAATTCGGAAGTGGCCGAGGCATTGGAGATTGAGCTGATGCCGCTGGAGGATCTGATCAAAAAATCCGATTTTGTTTCGATTCATCTTCCCTTGACCGATGCGACCCATCATCTTTTTGACAAAGCCCTCATGGCCAAAATGAAAAAAGGCTCTTATTTGATCAACGCCTCTCGCGGGGGGATTGTCGATGAAGAGGCTTTGGCGGAAATGCTGAAAGCAGGGGATATCGCCGGTGCGGCGCTCGACGTGTTTGAAGAAGAACCCCCCAAGGGGCTGCATCCTTTGCTGAAACTGCCGCAGGTGATTGCCGTGCCGCATTTGGGGGCGATGACCAAAGAGGGGCAGGAGAGGGCCGGTGCCGAAGCGGCGCATCTCATCATCGAATTCGCAAAGGTGTCATTGCGAGGAACGAAGTGACGAAGCAATCTATATGGACGACATCTATTCCCGTATTAAAATTATTCCGATCGCCGAATGCCTGATCCACGAAGGAATTGTCGAAAAGTGGGTCGATCAAATCGCCGCCAATATCAAAGATCAGGGAAAAATGAAAAATCCGGTCATTGTGACGCGGCACGATGCGCATTACATCGTGCTGGACGGGATGCACCGTTTTGCGGCGCTTAAAAAACTCGGCGTCAAAGATATTCTGGCCTGCGAGGTCGATTATTTTTCACCCAAAATTGTTTTGGCGGGGTGGGATGCCTTTGTTTTCAGTGTGATCGATTTGGCCGATTTTTTGCCGCGGCTTTTTAATGAAAAAGAGGGGTATCGTCTCAAACCCGTTGCCGGTCTTGAAAATGCCAGAAAACAGGTGCTGGAACGAAAACTTCTTTTGGCCTTTGCCGACAAAAAAGGGACGCTTTTGGGTTTGGAAAAACAAAATGCCTCGGCCCATCTCTTGGAAGAGCTCTGTTTTGCCGCGGACAAGATCGACAGAACGTTAAGCCAAAATGACGCCAAAGTTTTGTATGTCGAAAATTCCCAAACATTGGGCGATTTTGGTTCCTCCAACGCGACAGCCGTGATTTTCAGGCCCCAATTCACCAAACAAGAGGTGATCGATCACACCCTGCATAAAAAACTCTTCGCCCCCAAAAGCACAAGACACCTTATTCCGGAAAGACCTTTGAGAGTTGATATTGATTTGTCGTTGTTGACGGCGGACATCGATCTAAAAATCAAAAACAGGGTTTTGCAGGATCATCTCAAGTGGTGCTACGAAAACAACCGCGCCCGCTTCTATCCCGAATCGGTCCATATTTTCGCGGATTAGGTGCGTTGTCATTGCGAGTGAAACGAAGCAATCTCCCGGTTCTCACCAAGGGATTGCCGCGTCGCCTGCGGCTCCTCGCAATGACAGACCTAAAACCCCACTGTAAATCCAACCTGTATTGGGAAGCCGAAAACGGAGGTGCCGTTGCGCGAAAGGTGGTTGCCGAAATAATAAGTATATTTGACCGGCACCGAAACGCCGATGGCGACTTTCGGTTTTGTTTTTTTCAAGAAATATTGGAAGCCGGGCCCGAAGTTGACATTGATGCCGCCCGCTCCGGTATTGTTCTTGATTTGTCCGTCGGTTAGGATGTTCATCCCCAAACCGCCGATCCAGTAAAAATCGGCCCCGCCGGTTGTCTCTATAATATGAAAAAGGGCGTTCACATCGACCCCAAAAATATTGACCATCTCGGAGCGGTTTAATTTCTGCCGGTTGTAGCTGAACGGAATCTCGACCCCCCAACGGGAACCGCACCAATCGTGCCCCACCTTGGCATAACCTCCATAGCGGGTGCGCCAATCAATTTTGCGAGTTGCCGCGCCGGCAGCGGTTAACTGATTCTCGGATGAATATTGCAAAAGCTGTGTATAACCCGCTCCGACGTACCAGCCCTCGTGGCCGCAAGCCTGGGCGGAGGGACTATGGACCATGGACCATGGACCGAGGACCAAGATTGTCATTGCGATCCGCCTTAGGCGGAGTGGCAATCTCCAGATTTTTCCGAGAGATTGCTTCGCTGACGCTCGCAATGACGCTGTTAAGAACTTTTTCATTTTCAAACCCTCCGGTTGTTTTATCGACCAAGCCCTAAAAAAGTTGCTTGAAAAATCCTTAAAAAGCGTTCAGAGTGCCGCATGGCCAAAGCTTCTAAAATCACTAAGGAATTCATCAAAGCCATCCCCAAATCGGATCTCCATGTCCATTTGGACGGTTCTTTAAGGCTTAAAACACTCATCGAATTGGCAAAGCAACAGAAGATTACGCTCCCTTCCTATACCGAGGAGGGAATGAATAAGCTGGTTTTTAAAAAACGCTACGCCGACTTGGGGGAGTATCTTCACGGTTTTAAATACACCTGTGCCGTTTTGCGCGACAAAGAATCGCTGGAGCGAGCGGCTTACGAACTGGCCTGGGACAATTTTAACGAAGGGGTCCGTTATATCGAGCCTCGGTTTGCCCCGCAACTCAACGCCCATAGGGGTCTTTCGGTGTCCGAAGTCATTACGAGTGTCGATAAAGGTTTGGAGAGGGCCAAAAAGGAAATGGCACAGACCCCAGCCGTCAAAAAAGGGGAGGAACCCCCCTTTGAATACGGCATTATCGGCTGTGCCATGCGCAAATTCGACGAACGTTTTTCCGATTATTACAAAGATTTGGTCGCTGTCCACCGGCACACCCCCGTTAAGGACATTTACCCCATTGCCTCTTTGGAGGTGGCAAGGGGGTTGGTTGAGATGCGGGATAAAAAAGGTTTAAGGGTGGTGGGGTTTGACATTGCCGGAGAAGAGAAGGGGTATCCGGCCGAAGACCACTATCTGGCCTATCAATACGCCCACAAACATTTTTTGAGAAAAACGGCCCATGCCGGAGAGGCCTATGGCCCCCCCTCCATTTTCCAGGCGATCACCGACTGCCATGTCGACCGGATCGGCCACGGAACCCATCTTTTTTCATGGCAGCTGATTGATAATCTTCCCGTGGAGCAGAAAAAAATCTATGCCGAGAAACTGGCCGAATACATTGCCGAACAACGGATCACCATAGAAGTCTGCCTCACCAGTAATTTGCAAACCATTCCTTCCATCAAGACAATCAAAAACCACCCGCTGGGAAAAATGATCGACCGGAGACTCTCTTTGAGCCTTTGTACCGATAACCGGCTCGTTTCGCACACGACGGTGGCTGACGAAATTGAAAAAGCGGTGAAGGCTTTTGAAATAACGCCGGCGGAACTCAAAGACATTACGATCTATGGGTTTAAAAGAAGTTTTATGGCTCTCCCCTACGCGCAAAAAAGGGAATATGTGCGCCATCTGATCGATTATTACGAAGCCCTCGAAAAACAGTTCGGTGTGTCATCCTGAACGGAGTGAAGGATCCCGGGACTCTTCCCCTTCTCCTGAGCCTGTCGAAGGATCAGGGTCAGAGTGACAACCCTATTTAGAGCGGGCGATTTCTTCTTTCAAGATAGCCCTGAAAACGTCCGGATTAGTCCAATATTTCACCCGCCTGTTGTTGACCAGGACGGTCGGCGTGCCGGTAACATAGATTTTATTTCCAGCCTCGATGTTTTCTTCCACCCGTTTTTTGGTTTCCGGGGAATCAACGCATTTTTCAAACGCATCGACATTCCAGCCCTCTTTTTTTGCCAGATTTAGGAGCAATTCACGGCTCAAATCTTTCTGGTTTCTGAAAATGGCATCGTGATAATCCCAAAAATCGCCGAATTGGGCCGCGCATTCCGCGGCATAAGCCGCCATGCAGGCCTTGTCGTGCATGCCGCCTTGAATCTGTTTGTTGCACGAAGCATCGAGAGGGTAATTATAAAAATAAAAGCGGACTTTGTTTTTGAACTCGCTCAAAACCGGTTTCAAATGAAACGCGGCGTATTTGCAAAAAGGACACTGAAAATCGCTGAACTCCACCACGGTGACTTTTGCATTGGGGTTCCCCCAGACCGGCGCGTTGGCAGAGGGCTCAAACTGGTATTGCGACTGGCGAAAATGAAAAGCGACAACCTCTTCGGTGCTGACAGGGAGCTTGGCCTCGCGCATGAATTGTTCCTGATAATTGCTGATGAGCATCCCTCCAAGGCCAAAAAGCACCAGTGTGGCAAGACTCAAAGGGATGAATTTGGTTTTTAATTGAAGACGGGACCAGTGCTTAACGCCCAACCCCAGATATTTGTGCCACGCGGCAAACATCACCAGATTGACCAGATACATGGAGGAGCAGATGAGGCACAAAACATTCAGAACATAAATGGAGACATAAGCCTTGTAGATGGAGATGAGCACCCCGAAGAGGGCCATGAGCCAACCTAAGCTTGCAATGACCTGTTCATGCGATTTTTTGACCAGAATCCAGAGGGCCAAAAGACCGCTCCACAAATAAAAAATGAAGCCGAGCCAAGAAACTGGAATGCCGGCAAATTTGGCTTCGCTGGAGGCATAGGCGGCGTCGCAATTGATGAATTCGCTGATGTTGCAAAAACTTTTTGTCTCAAACCCGGTTTGTAAAATCTGGAAATATTGATGCGTGGCGATAAGAGAACCAATAATTCCAAGAACACTGAAACCGACAACCCACCAAAGAGCCCAGCGACGCATAGTTACCTCCTTGTTTCACAATTCCGTACCACACCATGTGCAGTAATCCCAGTATGTTATTCGCTCGCACCGGCAAAGCCGGATGCTCGCTAAAGTCGGGGGGCGAAATCCTTTCTCCCCCCGACACCCCCCATCGGTCAAAGTACTTTACAATTTAAGAGCACACCAAGCACAAAATTCCCAATAATCCTTTGCAACTCCCCAGCGGCAGGAAGGACAACGGTCCGGAAGCGATGGGTGGCGCCATGCCTTGGCCACTTTTTTGTGGCAATAGGGACAATAGCTCATAAAAGGGATCATCGGTTTGCGGCAGCGGGGGTTGGTACAGTGTTCGGTGTAGCGTTTGTCTTTGGAAGGGAACGGCTTTATTTTTTTGAATCGTTCCCGGTAGCACCATGGGCAAAAATGCCAATCAAGATGAGTGCCGTGGTGGCAACGGTCGCAGGAGGCGGGGAAAGTGGTAATTTTGCGGAAGTTATTTTTGGCGTCGCCGCACCAGGGGCAGGCCCGCATAAATTCAGAGATCGGCTGTTCGCATTTGCGGCACAAAAAATCGAGCCGCAGTTTTGCCCGATTCTGCTGCACGAAAGTTTTGACTTTATAGTCGCGCCAATGGAGGGGTTTTAACGGCTTGCGGTGTTTTTTTATTTTGCCGATCCGGAACATCTTCCAGTTTTTGACCGCTTTGAGCCATGCCTGTTCCATCACAACGCAATTGGGATAGCGGCGGACCGGGTTGAAGGCGGTGGCCTTGCGGATAAAATACAAAACCGGCAGGGGGGCTTTTTTGAGAAGTTGTTTGTGGCGGGGATAGGGCCATTCAAAAGGCCACGGCGGCAAAACGCCAGTCAGCATCTGGTAAAAAAGAATCCCCAGGGAAAAAACATCCGAGGCATGGCTGGTTTGGCCATAGGCCTGCTCCGGAGCCATATAACCGATGGTTCCGGTTCCTTCCCCGCGAATCAGTGTTTTTTCCACCACTTTGGCGATGCCGAAATCGGTGATGCGCGCGGTGCCGTCCGCGAATAAAATCACATTTTCCGGCTTGATGTCACGGTGGATGATTTTATGCCGGTGGGCGTAGGCCAAGGCGCTCAAAATCTGCCCCATGACCGACGCGATAAATTTAAAATTGCGCGGTTTTTGGAGGCGATCGCTTAAAGCCTCTTTGCCGCATTCGGTGACAATCACAAAACGCTTGCCGAGCACATCGGCATTTTTGATTTTCAAAATATTGTGATGATCAAGGGGGGCGACAAGCCGGACTTCATCCTGAAAAATTTTCTGATGTTCCTTGGTGTTCCACTCGGGTTGGGGAATTTTGAGGGCGACGTTAATTCCCTCGACCAAATCTTTGGCCCTCCAGACCTCGCCAAAGGTCCCCTCTCCGAGTTTTTTCAAAAGCCGGTATTTGGCAATCCTTTGACCTTTTTTAAGCGGTTTTCCACCGGGCATAGGCGCTTAAGCTAACATATTGATAACCGGATGAAAAGCTTGGGATCGTGTTACCAGTCTACAAAGCTCTTTAATTTTTTTGCGCGGCTGGGATGGCGCAGTTTTCGCAACGCCTTGGCCTCGATCTGCCGGATGCGCTCTCTCGTCACGGAAAAATCTTTGCCGACTTCTTCCAGGGTATGATCCGATCTTTCGCCGATGCCGAAGCGCATGCGCAGAACTTTTTCCTCGCGCGGCGTCAGCGTGGCCAAAACGCGGCGGGTCTGGTCAGCCAGGCTTACGTTGGTAACCGTTTCATCGGGCGGGGTGATCGTTTTGTCCTCGATAAAATCACCCAAATGAGAGTCTTCTTCCTCGCCGATCGGTGTTTCCAGAGAAATAGGTTCCTTGGCGATGCGCAAGACCTTGCGGACTTTTTCAAGCGGCAGTTCCATTTTAAGGGCAATCTCTTCCGGCAGTGGTTCGCGCCCCAGTTCCTGCACCAGATAGCGGGAAGTGCGGACCAGCTTGTTGATCGTCTCGATCATATGGACCGGAATGCGGATTGTTCTGGCCTGATCGGCAATGGCGCGGGTGATGGCCTGGCGAATCCACCAGGTGGCGTAGGTTGAAAATTTGTAGCCGCGGCGGTACTCAAATTTATCGACCGCCTTCATGAGGCCGATGTTCCCCTCTTGAATCAGGTCGAGAAACTGCAGACCGCGGTTGGTATATTTTTTGGCGATCGAGACCACCAATCGCAAATTGGCTTCAACCAGTTCGTTTTTAGCAAATTCCGCAAAAGCCTGCGCCCCGCGGATTTCCGAAAGGGTCTTTTTCAACGCTTCATGGCTCTGTCCCGATTCTCTCTGCAGGCGGTGGATTTCTTTTTCGGCCTTGAGATAATCTTCCACAATCTTGTCCAGGTCGGCGCGGGCCAGCCCCGATTCTTTCAAAAGTTTTCTCTGCTGGTAATCGCTTTTGCGGTATTTATGCACCGCCTCTTTGAGTTCATCGCCGTCGAGCTTCAGTTTGCGGCGGAATGTTTTTAAAAATCTTTCGTTTTCCTCGATGTCGCGGATCGTCTGCTGAATGTGGGCGATGATCCCCATCACCGCCCGCATGTTGAGTTTCATTTCGCGCACGGTCTCGAGCATTTGAAAGCGGATTTCGTTCAATTTTTTCGTGGCGACTTTTTTGCTGGATTCTTTAAGGCGCGGGTTGCCGATTTGCGAAAGAAAGCTTCCGGCCTTTTTATCAAGGTTGCGGATTTTGGACATCAACTTCAACACTCTCAATCGGGCGGCGCCTTCATCAACCCCCTCTTTTTCTTCTTCCGTTTCCGTTTCCGCTTCCACCGGCGCCGTTGTCGTGTCCACGGGTTCCACAACGTCTTTGACGATGTCGGAAATGCGCATCTTGTTTTTGGAGGCCTTTTCGCCGAGATCGAGCAGGGCCTTCACGCCGATTGCCGAGGAGAGGATGATGTTCAAAACGCGGTTTTCCCCCTCTTCAATCCTTTTGGCGATCTCCACCTCTCCTTCGCGGGTCAAAAGGGCCACCTGTCCCATTTTTCTCAAATACATCCGGACGGGGTCGGTGCTGCGGAGCCCCGCGGCGGCCTCTTCCTCGGAAATAAGGGTCTCTTTTTCTTCCTCTTTTTCTTTTTGGACTTTTGTTTCGACTTTTTGTTTGGTTTTTCCCTCGTCTTCCTTGTCGATGATTTCAATGTCGAGGTCGTCCAGCATCGTCAGCATGGTATCCAGATCATCGGGGGAAACCAGATCGGCGGGGAGGGCTTCATTGACCTCTTCATAGGTCAAAAAACCTTTTTCTTTGCCGCGTTCGATCAGCCGCTGGACCGCTTTTGTTTCGGTATCGAGTTTGCTCATAGTGTGGACCTCTTTTTAGATTCCATTAATTTCGTTTTTTCATTCAATAAATCGAGCAGCGCCGAATCCTTTCCCAGATTTTCCGCTTCCGCTATCTCTCGGTTCAGTTTTTCGAGTCTGGCACCCATACTTTTTATACGGATTTTTGCAAGGCAATCTTCAACCGCTTTTTCCCAAACCATTTCTTCTTCTTCCACCAGCGCCATTTCGCGAATCCATTTTGCCAGTGGCTCGTTCAAAACAGTTTGCAAGGATGCCAGCGAAACCAACTTCTCTTCGGCATGCGCCTCAAAAAGTTGCGTGGCCATTTCTTTTAATTGCAGATCGGTAAAGATAACGCCAGAATCTCTAATAGTTTCAACAGTTTTAGGCCTCAACACCATCGCCGCAATGAGCAGTCGTTCTTCCTCTGGATATTCTTTCACGTTTTGCTTTTGGTCCACGGTCCTCGGTCCTCGGTCTTCGGTCCTCGGCTTTTTCTGTTCCAACCATTTCTCCTCCACCCCAAGCTTTTCCGCTATTTGCCGTTTGTAGATTCCTTTTTCCACGCTGCTTTCCACTTTATTTAAAACGGGAGAGATCTTTTCCCAAGCCTGCACTACTCCTTGAGTCCCTTTTGGAGATTCCTGAAGGATATAATCGACGAAGTACTCAAATAGGGTTTTCGATTTGTTTTTCAAGGCGTTCCACTCGGTGACCCCTTTGGTACGGATAAAGTTGTCGGGATCAGAGCCTTGCGGCAAGGTCAGTCCCTTGGGGACTAATTGGAGTTCTAAAAACAGGGGAAGAGAACGAATGGCCGCCATGGCCCCTGCCTTATCGCCATCAAAGGCGACTATAAAATTACGGGTGTGCCGGCTTAAAAATTTAAGATGTTCCGCGGTCAACGCCGTTCCCAGCGGGGCCGCCACATTTTCAATGCCGGCTTGCCTTAAAGTAAGGCAATCCAGATTCCCTTCGACCAAAATGACTTCATCCAGCTTGCGGATCGCCTCTTTGGCCCAGAAAAAGCCGAAAAGGGTTTTTGATTTGTGGTACAAAATCGAATCGGAAGAATTGATATATTTGGCGGCATCCTCCGTATTAAGGGTTCTGCCGCTGAAGCCGACCACAGCCCCTTTGGAGTCAAAAATGGGAAACATCAAACGATCTCGGAAAAAATCGTAATGACCGCCGGTCTCTTTTTCGCGGATCAGCCCCAATTCCACGGCCAGCTTCATGGGGGCTTTTATGGCGGCAAAGGCATGGGTCAGCGCGTCCCAACCCTCTTTGGCCGCCCCCAGCTTGTGCGTCTTCGCGGTGTTCATGTCGATGCCGCGTTCCTGCAGATAGCGACGGGCTTTTTTTCCGGCCTGCGGATCTTCCAGATTTTTTATGAAATGTTCCAGGGCAAGTTCGTTCAAACGAAGGCTCCACTGCTTGCGCCGTTCCCATTCGGCATCGGCGTCGGACGGGGCGAAACGGGACTCCTTGGGGAGGGTGACACCCGCCCGGCGGGCCATCTCTTTAAGGGCCTCCGGAAAATCAAGCCCGTCCATTTTCATGACAAAGGTAAAAATGTCGCCGCCGGCCCCGCAACCGAAACAGTGAAAAATCTGCTTGTCATCGCTCACCATGAACGAGGGGGATTTTTCCTGATGAAAGGGGCAAAGCCCTTTGAAATTGCGGCCGCTTTTTTTAAGGGGGATTCTTTCGCCAATAAGCGAAACAATGGAACTGCGCGCGCGAATTTCTTCCAGAATCTCTTTGGAAGCCATAAATGGGGAAAATCCTAAATTCTAAATCCTAAACAAATCCCAAATTCCAAACTTTTATGGGGTTAATTTTTTTTGCACCAGTGCGCTGACTTCTTTGCCATCCGCTTTTCCGGTAATCTTGGGCATAAGCGCTTTCATGACTTTTCCCATTTCTTGGGGGCCCTTGGCGCCGGTTTCGGCGATGGTTTTGATGACGATCTCTTCCAATTCTTTTTCGGACATCTGTTTGGGGAGATAGGTTTCCAAAACGGCGAGCTCGGCCTCTTCCTGCTTGACCAGATCGTCCCTTCCCCCTTTTTTAAACTGTTCAATCGATTCTTTGCGCTGTTTGGCCAATGTCGACAGAATGGCGATTACCTGACTGTCATCCAGCGCGCCCCGCACATCGATCTCTTTGTTTTTAACGGCCGATTTAACAAGACGGAGACAAGAGAGTTTGAGCGCGTCTTTTGCCCGCATCGCCTCTTTCAAATCATTTTCGATTTTTTCCTTCAAAGACATGCGGCACTCCCCCTCTGGATTTCTCGTCACCTGCGGATTTTTCGTCACCCCGGCCCCGTATCGTAGTACGGGGCAGGCTGCAGCCGGGGTCCAGAACCTATCGAAGATACTGGATTCCGGCTTTTGCCGGAATGACATTGGTCTAGTAACTGCTCGGTTTGCCTTTGCGCAAGGCCCGTTTTCTGGCCTGGATCGATTTCTTTTTGCGCCGGATGGAGGGTTTTTCGTAGAATTCACGCTTGCGCAGTTCGGTCAAAATGCCCGATTTTTCACACTGTTTTTTGAAGCGGCGGAGGGCCCCTTCAAAGCTTTCGCCTTCTTTAAGGATAATGGTTGCCATAAGTCGGCATCAACTACTGGACTTTGCAGGGAAAAGTCAACAGAAAACTGGCTGTCTGTGGCCGTCATTCCGGCGAAAGCCGGAATCCAGTGCTTTGTAAGGAATTTTTACTGCTGTTTCAATCCACGCCCCGCTCGTGAGAGCGGGGCGACAAAGTATCATGTTGGTAAAGGTGCCGACTTTGCTGAAACAATTGACTGAGGCATGCTCCCAACACAATTGCGAAGCCTGCGGGCTGATCATGATGGGGACGAAGAGACAAACTGATTCCAAGTGATGGATAGTGTAGTGTCACAGAAGTTTCTTTACAGGATGTCATCCCGACGAAAGTCGGGATCCAGAATGTTTAAGACTGGATTCCGGCTTCCTGCCTGCCGGCAGGCAGGTCGCAGGAATGACGACATTGTAAAGAAGCGTTAGGGACACTACAATAGGGACAGCCAGCTTTAACTCGCCACTAATCTCGATGCGCAGGGTGAGATGGTCGCGGTTAACATAAGCGCCCTGCGTGGTGACATAGAGTGTGTTTTGCCGGATTTCCATTAACGCGGCAAGAGTGAAAACATCTGTTTTCCAAAAAGACTCGCAGTTTCTGCCGCAGAATAGGCCAAAGGACGCAATTGATCCCATGGAATATTAAAGACATAAGAGTGAACAAAGGCATGCCGAAAAGAAAGCATTGCGGTCAATCTCTTGTTCAGTTCTTCATCAATCCACTTTTGTTCTTGAGAAACTGCCAATAAATTTTGATGCCACCGATCCGTTTTATCCATTGGAAGCCCATGAAAACGGGCCAGACGTTTCAGAAAATTTTCAAACCCGCTATAAATATTGTGGAGAAAAACAGAAATCGTCGCAAGTTGCGTGGTTTGTGGAGAATCAGAAACCGTTTTAAGAAAATTCTCCAGCATTGAAACTGTATGACGGATATTTTCCATTTCGGAGAAAAAATAAGCCTCAAGTTTTTTCTTGTTCATAGATGAGTTTTGATTCTTCCCTTACAAGTTTTTCAAAACGGGAGCCATCATTGGTTAGGAGTATCAAATCTACGGATTTTGGCATGGATCGCATTAACTCACCATAAAACGGAAAGTAGGCGCCTGCCGGCACGTTTTCAGCGACAAAATCATAATCATTGGCTTTTGCCGCATCATCAAGCGCAGACCCGACGAGATAGAGTCTTCCGATACGATATTTCTGGGCCAATTTCAGCGCTTTTTGCAAATCTTGTTTTGGAATCATAGTGGCTTATCCTGCCATATCGTTCGGTTATATTCCAGCGCTGTTTTGAAAGAACCAGTGTCATTCATCCCCACGTGTGTGGGGAACATATTTTGTTTCAATCCACGCCCCGCTC
>JAUYJH010000030.1 GCA_030688705.1 Deltaproteobacteria bacterium | reverse complement strand
CACCAAAAACGCCGACAACCCCTTAAATGTGGCGGCGCTTTCATTGGCCCAGTATCTTGCGGCCCAGTTAATGCATTCCGGGCTGAATCTGGACGACTCGATTCGCCTGCACACTCCCTCCGGTTTTTCGGTGCATGGGAGCGGCCGCCTGCGGGTTGATTGTGTCTTGTTTTCCGAGTTGGGGCACGAAGTCCTTAAAGACATTCCGGGGCTGACTTTCCAATATATCTCTTTGAGAAGCAGGGAAAATCCCGTTTCCATCAGTGTTTCAAAGCCGGCCGCTAAGGAGACGCAGTACTACAAATTTGACACGCCGGAGAGCTTTGATGACCCCTCCGGCTCCAAAGGGCTCCATCTTATCTTGATGGTTGTGGATGAAAATAATCACCACCTGATTATCGATAACGAATCGGTCCGGTATTTTGATGCCGAAGATCCCATGGCCTTTTTCAAGGGAATCTATCGCGACGAATACAGGGAATACTGCATCAAGGATTCTTCCGATGCCCGGTGTGCCACGGGCTATGGATGGGGTGCTGATGCCACTTTGGATTATCGTCCTTTTTAGTCACCGATCGTTTCAAATTGGTCGGCGATTTTTTTTATAAAATTTCCGATGGCGGTATAGACCTTTTCCACGCGGGCCCTGTTTTCCGGTGTGGGGTCGGACTTTAGATTCAATGCGAGAAGATCGTGTCTTCCCCCTTTGATGACAAGGCTCTGGTGGCCGAGATATAGGGCTTCTGCATTGCGCTGCTGCCAAAAATCGGGGACCCCTTCTTTGGAATCCTGGTCTTCTGTCCCCGTAAACATCAGCTTCGGAGTCTTGCGCCTTGCCTCTTCCGCTTCTTCCTCCGCAAAGGTCCACTGGCTTTCTCTAAAACAATAATTGGCGGCAAATCCTCCGTTCCTGTACTCGAGTCCATCGTAGGCCAAAACCATTGGCAACCCGGTCGGGTGGGGCTGAAAATTTCCCTCTTCGATTCTTCTCCGAAACGCCGCCTCGTTGGCGGCGAGCCAGCCCGGTTGATAACCGGAAACGCCGATGATCCCATCCAGGGCTTCGGGATAGCGTGCCGCATATTCATCCAGGAGGTTTTCTCCCGAACTGCGTCCCACAGCAACCAAGGGGATTTTATAGTCGGCAAGATACCGGCAGTATTGAAAGAGCGTATCCATCCAGGAGAGCATTGTTGGGAGGTCGTGAAAGCGCTCATCGGCCAAGGCTCCTCCGTGATTCGGAAGATCAAAAACAAGGGTGCTGATCTTAAAATCGCCCCTCATCTTGTTTGCCGGAGCCAAAAGCGTTTCGCCGCGGGAACGGGCGCCTCCGCCGCCGTGAAAGAGCGGCATAATGGCCTTGGCCTCGGCGGAAAACCAGCCGGTGCGATAGGGAATATAAAAAACGGTTCCGAAACGGTAATCAAAAACCTTTGCGACGCCGAAATTGTCATCGACATCGATCAGTTTTCTCAAAGATTTCCCTCTGGAAAGGCGCTGTTCCACTTCTTTCTGATAAAACGGATGTGCGAGCTGAACACTCCGTCTCTCTTCGTCCGGGGATATCTCCAATGTGTCGATGATTTGTCGTATTTTTTCATCTTGTCCGGCGGTGCCGGTGTTTAGGTTGAGTTGAACGAGGACTCCGTCGATCTGGACCTTCCCCTCTTTGACAGAAATAGTATGACCTTTGTATTGAAAATTACGGTCGGGGGTAGAAAAAGATCTATGTGAAGTGTCATGCCGTGCCAAAGTCAGATCGGACAGATTGTGCGGATCTTTTGCTTCGGAAGTTTCTGTTGACTGGCCGGTGTGTCCCAGCAGCGCCCGGCGGGTCTTTCCAAGGGTGACCCCCGCCTTGCCTTTGGCGTGGATTGTCTCTGTATAAAGACCTTTGAGTTTTTGTAGGTCGGGGGCGGGCAGAGTATTTTCTTGTAACAGGGCCTCATGGAATTGTGTAAATCGTCCACAGGCTTCCAAACAGGCGGCGGCCTCATCCCGAACCAGGTTGTACAGGCGTTCCATGTCTTCGCTCCACTCATGTTCCGAAACATTTCCCTTGAGTTCTTCAGCGGCTCTTTGAAGAGAGAGGGCGTCTTCCCGCCAGATTGGAATCTGCTTTTGGGCGGCTTCAACTAGATTCGCCAAAAGGCCGGCGGTCAGCTCGAAAACCCCCTCCGTCTCCTTTTTGTGTAATTCGGTAATACGCTCGACCTGCGCGCGCCATCTTTGCAAAAGCGGTTTGTCTTGGGCTTTTCCCTTCTTGGCAACAAGGGCCTCCTGGGCATCGGTCAGCTGTCCAAAGACAGCCTTGATGGCGAAAATGCCACGGATGGTTATGGCACGGACCTTGCCTTCCGGTGCGGAGACTTCCATCTCTCGGAGCGCTTCGGTAAAGCTGTCCACCGCAACGCCCATTTTTTCTGCGATATTGTTGCCGATGTTGTAGAGCTCTTCAAGGGGCTGTCGCAAATTTTTCGGCCAATTCTCCCTGTCTGGGCCGAAAGTATCGATCATCGTCCGCTCCACTTTTTGATAGACCGCGGATACTTTTGCAAATTTTCTTTCAAGAAGTGTCATGCTGTCCGCATCGTGCGCGGAGGTATAGCTTTGGAGGACCGCCAGAAAGCGGGTGGCGTCCGGATACAAATCTTCATTGGGGAAAACGGTATGCGGGGTAAGGGAGAGGTGGCCAAAACGTGCGGCATTTCTTTTTAATGCTTCGGCGCGCAATCGGGCCCAATCTTCGGGAGCGATCGATTGCGTGATCATCCTTTCCAGTTCTTGTCTGAATTCCTCCAAGTGCCCATTATCGCGGGTTGCCACAATGTCCAATTCTGTAGCGGTTGCGGTGCCTCCTGCCTGGTGTAGGGCACCGGTAATCAGGGAGAGCTCCGGCAGAGCGGCGTCTAGATTTTCGCTGGATAGGGCATGAAGTGCTGCCGCCGTACTCGCGGCTGAACCGACAATGACTTCATGAAGAACAAAACTCGGTGTCGTAAACATCGTATTTAAGTTGAAGCGCAAATTAATAGTGAAACCGCAGGGGTTTGTCCAGACTTACTTGGCTGGCAGTATTAATGCCGGCAATATCCTTGCCTTGGCCGAAAAAATCCAATAACTCCTTCCGAGCATGCGCTACCTCGGCACTCATGTTTCTACGGTCGGCGGTGTTTCACAGGCCCCATTGCGGGCTGCGGAAATTCCCGTAAATGCCATCCAGTTTTTTGCCAAAAATAATAATCAATGGCTGGTCAAGGCCATGCCTTCTGCCGCGGAAGCGGATGCGTATCTTTCCAATTGCGAATCGTGCGGTGTGAAGGTGGCTTTTTCGCACGCCGGATATTTGATTAACTTGGCGAGCTCTGACCCCAAAAATGGGCCCCTCTCCGTGGAATCATTGATGCAGGAAATGGAGTTGGCCCGTCTTTTAAGACTCGATTTTGTGGTGTTGCACCCGGGGGCCCATGTGGGGCAGGGGGTGCCGGTCGGGATTTCAAGAATTGCCGAAAACATCAATCGGATTCTCGAAAAATTTTCAGGGATCAAAACGAAATTACTATTGGAGACAACAGCGGGGCAGGGGACCTGTATCGGCCATACCTTTGAACAGTTGGCGGCGATTTTGGAAAAAATTGAGGCCAGGGACATGATGGGGATCTGCCTTGATACGGCCCACGTTTTTGCGGCCGGCTTTGATATCCGCACCCGCGAAGGTTATGAAAAGATGTGGCGCGATTTTGATAAAATCATCGGCTTGAAAAATTTGAAGGCCATGCATTTGAACGATTCCAAAACGCCGCTCGGCTCGCGCGTTGATCGCCATGAGCATATCGGCCTTGGCCAAATCGGCGATGCAGGTTTTAAAATGCTGATGCAAGACACGCGCTTTGAAAAAACCCCCATGGCCCTGGAAACCCCCAAAGGCGATGATTTTGTGAAGTGGGATCGGATGAATTTGGAAAAGTTATCTTCTTTTTGCCAGCGGTAGGATCATCAATCTTAGTCCCAATATTTGTAACAGTTTTTCGAGGCTTTGGAGTTCTGGATTGCCAGCTCTGGAGAGCATTCGATAAAGGGAGACGCGATTCAGTTTTGCTTTTTGCGCCGCAAAGCTCATGCCGCCATAAGCTTCAATCACATCTTTTAAGGCAACCAAAAAAGTTTTTGGACCTCCTTCTTCATAAGCAGCATTCAGATATCCCGCAGCTTCTTCAGGGTCTTTTTTCAATCTTTCAAACAGTATTTTTTCATACGGAATGGGTTTCATAATATTTTTTTGTCTCCGCCCAATAACTTTGGGGCATCTCTACATGTTTCATATTCGTCATTCCGGCGAAAGCCGGAATCCAGTGTCCTTAGTGTTTTCTGGATCCCAACTTTCGTCGGGATGACGTTCAGAAATGCCTTTGATTTTTTTTGGTTAATGTTGCATATGTAGCTTATATGCTACGGATTTGCAAGCTCCATTTTACGACATAAGTGCAAACCGAATGCCATTTAACCTTCACCTAAAGTGGATTTAACAAAACAAGACCGACCGATTTTGTACAGCAGGCGACCGATTTGATGCAGATTAAAGAGTTGGGGCGCGTTCTTTCAGAACTTCGGGATAGGTATTGAAAAATTCGACATCCTCGCAGGGATAACTCCAGCGGTAAAATCCTTGGCCGTTATCAAAATGAACGGCCCAAAGGCCCTTCGGCGTGCAACCCAGTTTGAGAATTTTTTGAGACCAGCGGTCCACAATGCGCGAGAGCTGGTGTTCATAAAACGGACGGTGCGCGGGTTCTGGATCAACAGCCTCGATTCTTTTTTTTAAGGCCTCCACATGATCGATGGCTTCTTGGGTAACACGCCTCACTAGCGGCAAAAGGCTTTGCGCCTCTTGCAGTGTGAAAGGTCTGCTCCTTTGCCATTCAAAAACTTCCGCCATAGTGTTTGCAGTATATCAGAGGCCAATGAGTGTCCACGAGACATTTGTACAAAAAGTGAGACACTTGGTGTCATCCCGCACGAAATAAATGCAACCGTGCTTCAGAATGACAAAAGAGCTGGCACATCAATTGCACAGAGATCGCGGCATGCGACTGCCACACCGGTTTGGAAAATATGTTTTGACCGAAAAAATCGCCCAAGGGGGGATGGCCGAAATTTTTAAGGCCAAATATCTGGGGGAAAGCGGGTTTTCAAAAGATGTCTGCATCAAACGGCTTTTGCCCGTCTGGTCTGATAATCCCCAATTCATCGAAATGTTGATTGATGAGGCCAAGGCGCTTGTCCGCCTAAACCATCCCAATATCGTACAGGTTTTTGAGCTGGGCCGCGATGAAGAGGCTTTTTTTATCTCCATGGAACTGGTGGAGGGGGCCGATCTGAAGCGGCTTTTTCTGAAATTGATGGAAACCGGACAAAATCTGGAACTCAAATTTATTTTTTACATTTTGGCCGAAATTTTGAAGGGGCTCGATTGCGCGCACCAAAAATTGCAGATTGTCCATCGCGATATTTCGCCGCAAAATATTCTTATTTCTTTTGATGGCCGCGTAAAAGTCACCGATTTTGGAATTGCCAAAGGTCTGCACCGTTCGCATGAAACGACGCAGGCGCAGATCAAGGGAAAATACGCCTATATGTCTCCCGAGCAGGCGCGCGGCGAGCCGGTGGATGCCCGCACCGACATTTACGCCGCGGGGATTTTGATGTTCGAGCTGCTGGAACGGCGGCGGCTTTTTGAGGGGGTTAATGATTTGGCCGTTCTGGAGGCCGTTCGGGAATCACGGCTCCCCCCCGAATCTTTAAGAACATGGCCCGGAGCCTTGCGGGCGATTGTTTTAACGGCCCTGCAGAAAGACCCAAAGCATCGCCAGCAGACGGCGCGCGATTTTTTGGAACAGATTCGGTCTTATATTCAAAAGGAGAATTTGCAGACCGATGCGGAGGAATTATCATTTCTGCTCACGGAACTTTTTCCCGCCAGAGGCGGGTCCCCGCCAGCCTTCCATAACTCTGGTAGTGGGCGGGCTGGCGCCTTTGGCGGAGAAAATAGATTTGAACCCCCTGTTTTTGCGCAGACCCTTTCACAGCAAAAAGTGCGGCCACCCAAAATAATGCCGAGAATGGCCGCCTTTGCCGCCGCCTTGTTTTTGTGTTCGTTCGGGCTGGGGATGCAATCGCCCCGCGCGGCATCACAGCAGATTGAAAATCAGGCCAAGCGGGCCGCCTTTGGCGAGCCTCGCCAAGGGCGGGCTCTTTTTATGCCCCCTCTTTTTGGTTCGATTGTTGTCGATGCCGCCCCCAAGCCGGCTCCGGGCGAACTCTGGATCAACGGCAAAAAAGAGGCCGAGTTCCTCACTCCGCATCAGCTCTCTGACATTGATCTTAAGGAAGAAAAAGTGGTGGAGATCATTTTGGAAGGCCCTGACAAGAAAAAAACCTCTGAAAAATTTGTCTTAAATGCGGCGAATCCCTCTTGGGCCAAGACTTTTCAAATGGAACCGCCAAAACCGGGTGTCTTAAAAGTGGCCGCCAGGCCGTGGGGGGAGGTGACGATCCCCGGCGTGGTTTCCCGGAAAGAGACACCGGTGTCCGGATTGAATTTGCAAGAGGGGCGTTATCATTTACAGGTTGTTTATCCCCCAACCGGAAAAGCCGTTGAAAAAGAAATTGTGCTCGCCTCCGGCGCCCGCCTGATTTGCCAAGCCGATTTTGGCTCTGTACCGAAACTGGTCTGCAAGTGACCGATTCTGATCATCCATAAACAAAGAGCCCACTTTTAAACGGCAATTCCGTTGGCACGCAATTTGCTTTTTAGCAGGTCATGAATGTTCGTCTCTGTTTTCTTTTGGTCCTCGGTCTTTTGTCTTCGGTCTTTTGTCCTGCTTTTGCCGACGACGATTTTCAATCTCTCGCCGAAGCCTATCAAATGGAGGGGCTGGACCGGTTCGTCGGCCAGCAGGCGGCGGCGGTTTTGAAAGAGGAACTGGCGGAAAAGATAACGGAGTGGGTGCAAGAGGAGACCGAAGACCGAGGACCGAAGACTGAAGACCAAAAGCAAAAACTGAAAGAGAACATAAAAGCAAAAATCAAAGAGTGGCTCCCCAAGGCGGCTAAAAAAATATTGGAGGAAAAGGTACTCGCCGGCAATACCGAACTCAAAGAGATGGAACAAGAAATCACGGCGGCTTTGAACCGCTCCATCAACGACAATATCGATCATTGGATCGGAGATTTCTACGACAGCCGGATCGCCCCGTTTCTTCAAAGGGTGAGCCCCCAAGCCCTCCTGCAGAGGAGCGGTTTTGCCGATTATTTGGCCCATCAAATGGGGGAGGCGATCGGCAAATCGACCGTTTCCGGCATGCAAAACGGCATTCTCAAAGGCTTGAACGGGCATCTCCCCGACGAGGCTCTGGAATATCTTAAAATGGGCCCGGAAAAGTTTCAGGAATATTCAGCCAAGCTGAAAAACTATCTCCCCTCTTCCCAATTTGCCAAACTGAAAGACAAGGTGATGGGAATTCATCTCGTCGATCTTCCCAATCAGGTTTATGGGGGGGTTCTGGCCGCCTCCGCCGCCATGCACATGGCCAAATTTGCTTCTTCCTGCTCCGGTTGGGGTGCCACCTGCAATTGGAACGAGCTTAAGCGTTTCAAAGAAGTGACCGAAACAACCATCTGGCAGTTGAGAAGCAAGCAATCGGTGACGATGAATCTGGGCGATTTTGTCGGCATGATGAAACGGCTCGGAGACCAGTTGGGGGATTTGAACTGGAGCGCTTTGCCGCAAATCGCCAAGTGGAACCCCGCCAACCAATTTTTGGAAAAACTCGATTGGGTGGAGGGAGAGCTTAAAAAAATCGACGCGCTCTACGACCAAGCGACCGGAAAAGTGTTGGACGGTTTTGACAAGGCGATTGCCGATATCGAGGGGGAATTAAAGAAAATGTCGGCGGAATTGCTGGCACCCCTCAAACAAAAACTCCCCTGTCTTCTGGCTGAAGGGTGTCCCGATTTTCTCGCCGATTTTCCCGATATCACGAGCTGGGAGGGATTGA
>JAUYJH010000021.1 GCA_030688705.1 Deltaproteobacteria bacterium | reverse complement strand
GTGTCTCCCATATATCTATCCTCCTAACTCTCTTATCGTTAAGATTTCAAATAAGTTGCTTCATTTTTCTGATTTTTTTGCGGTTCCCTCTGCGGCCGTCTCTTTTTTTGGAGCCGATTCTTTAGTCTTTTCAGGGGGTTTCTCCTGTTTACTGGAATAACCATCTTTATACCATCCGCCCCCTTTTAGGCTAAAAGAGCCGGCGGAGAGTTTCTTTTGCAAGGCGCCGCCGCAGGCAGGGCAAATGGCCAAAGGGGCATCATTTACTTTTTGGATGATTTCATGGTCTTTTTGGCAGGCACCACAATGATATTCATAAATCGGCATAGGTGCTAAGTAATGGTTTCTCCGGAAAAGTCAATCGGTTCTAAAGGTGCTTGACTTCAATCTGCCTTTACTCTAAAAGCCCTCGCCTATGCATTTGGAACAAAAGTCATATGTTTTAAAAGAAAAGGATGTCACCCCACGGTGGTGGATTGTCGATCTTGAAGGGAAAACTTTGGGGCGCATAGCCACCCGAATCGCCGATGTGCTGCGCGGCAAAACAAGGGCCACATTTACGCCCAATACCGATGCCGGCGATTTCGTCGTGGCCATCAACGCGGACAAAATCAAACTGACCGGCAAAAAATGGGACGACAAAATCTATTACCGCCACTCCGGTTATCCGGGCGGTTTGAAAGAGCGCACGGCAAAGGAACTGCTGGCAAAGCATCCGGAAGATCTTATCACCAAGGCTGTCAAGGGGATGCTCCCAAAGAATTTTCTCTCGGCCAAACTGCTTACAAAACTCAAGGTTTATGCCGGAAGTGAACATCCTCATGAGGCACAGCAACCCAAACCCCTCGGCGGGGCTCAGGGTGAGCGGGAGACAAAAAACTAATGGCCGCGAAAACAAAGAGAGAAAAGACAGAACTGTGGGCAACAACAGGGCGCAGAAAAACAGCCATCGCTAGAGTTAGATTGGCCGCCGGCGACGGTTCTGTCCTGGTTAATGAAAAACCGCTGGCTCAATATTTTGGCCACGAAGCTTATCAATTGGCGGTGCAACAGCCGTTCCATGTTACCGGCACGCAAGGCAAATTCAGCGTTACGGCTAACATTATCGGCGGAGGCATTTCCGGGCAGGTAGAAGCGCTTCAGCACGGCATCTCCCGCGCCCTGGTTTTAATGAACGCCGATCTCCGCAAACCCCTCAAAACTTCCGGCCTGCTCACCCGCGATCCTCGCGAAAAAGAGCGGCGCAAAGTCGGCTGCCGCAAGGCACGCAAACGGCCGCAATATTCAAAGAGATAAAGGATTTGATTTTTGCTCTCTATGTGTTAGTACCTGTCCATGCCGCCGCATCAAAAGACCAAGTTCATTTTTATAACGGGCGGCGTTGTCTCTTCCCTCGGCAAGGGGATCGCCGCCGCGTCCATCGGGGCCCTTCTCGAAGATCGCGGCCTTAAAATCACCCTCCTCAAAATGGACCCCTACATTAATGTGGACCCCGGAACCATGAGCCCCTTTCAGCATGGCGAGGTTTATGTCACTGACGACGGGGCCGAAACCGATCTGGATCTGGGCCATTACGAACGCTTTACCTCCGCCCGGATGACCAAACTCAACAATTTCACCACCGGTAAAATCTACGATACCGTCATCCAAAAAGAACGCCGCGGCGATTATCTGGGGAAAACCGTGCAGGTCATCCCCCATATTACCGATGAGATCAAGGCCTCCATCATGCGCGTGGCCAATGACGTGGACGTTGTTTTGGTGGAAGTCGGCGGCACCGTGGGGGATATCGAGAGTCTCCCCTTTCTGGAGGCCATCCGCCAGCTTAAGGCCGATGTCGGCAAAGAGAATGTCTTGTACGTCCACCTGACGCTGATCCCCTACATCGGCGCGGCCGGCGAACTCAAAACCAAGCCGACCCAGCACAGTGTCCAGAAATTGCGAGAGATCGGCATCCAGCCCGATATTCTCATCTGCCGCACCGACCGGGATTTATCGCAGGAGATTCGTTCCAAAATTTCGCTTTTTTGCAATCTCCCCACCAATTGCGTTTTCGCGGCCAAAGACGCCAAAAATATTTATGATGTCCCGTTGGCCTTTCATCATGAAGGGGTCGATGAAAAAATCGTCGAACTTTTGAATATCTGGACCAGAACACCCCATCTTAAAGACTGGAAACAGCTTTGCGACAACATCCAAGAGCCCAAAGAGACGGTCCGCATCGCCGTCGTCGGAAAATATGTCCATCTCTCCGACTCTTATAAAAGCCTCAACGAAGCCCTTCACCACGGCGGCTTTGCAAAGGGGGCCAAGGTGCAACTGGAGCACATCGATTCCGAGGTGCTCGAGAACGACACCATCACGGAAGAAAAATTATCCCAAGCCCACGGCATTCTGGTCCCCGGCGGTTTCGGGGAACGGGGGATCGAGGGAAAAATTCGGGCTATCCGTTTCGCGCGTGAAAAGAAAATCCCGTTTTTTGGAATCTGTCTTGGCATGCAGCTTGCCGTGGTCGAAATCGCAAGAGATCTCTGCAACTTGAAAGACGCCAACAGCACCGAATTCGACGCCAAAACACCCTATCCCGTCATCGATTTGATGGCGGAGCAAAAGGCCATTTTGAACAAAGGGGCCACCATGCGGCTTGGGGCCTACCCATGCCAACTGGAAAAAGGGACCAAAATTTTTGAAACTTACGGTGAAAAAGAAATCAGCGAGCGGCACCGGCACCGTTATGAATTCAACAATCTGTTCCGCGAAAAACTGGAGGCGTGCGGTTTGAAAATCGCCGGAATTTCTCCCGCCGCCAATCTGGTTGAATTGATAGAGATCTCGGACCACCCCTGGTTTGTCGGGTGCCAATTTCACCCGGAGTATCGTTCCCGTCCGCTGAACCCGCACCCCCTCTTTGTCCGCTTTGTAGAGGCTTCTCTGGCCCATGCAAAAAGAAAAGATTGGGAAAACAAAAAATCGATTGACAATCCGCAAAATAAAAAAGCGCATGTCTTAGCCGGCCCAAAGAAAAAATCCCGTCACGGTTGACATTGGTACCGCGACAGTTTTATCATTTCGTCGTATGGCACTTGAAATCAAACAGAGCATGAAGCTGGGGCAATCGTTGGTTGTCACACCCCAGCTTCAACAGGCCATCAAGCTCCTTCAACTTTCACGCCTTGAATTAACCAATCTGATCCAGAAAGAACTGACCGAAAATCCGTGCCTTGAAGAAGAAGAGGAAGAGAGTGAAACCCAGCGGCTGGAAGCCGAGGAGGAATCACACGGGGAACAGCACGAAAAAGCCAAGGAAGAAGACAAGGGCCATGAGCACGCCATGGACGAAGTGGGCAACAAAGACGGCGAGCTGAAAGAACCCTCCAATTTTGATTGGGAAAACTACGTCAGTTCCTACAACGCCCCGGAAAAAGGGGTGGGAAGGGGGCAAGATTCCGAGGACCTCCCCTCTTTTGAAAATACCCTTCGTAAAACGGAAACCTTGCAGGACTATCTTTATTGGCAGCTGGGTTTGTCCAACATCGGCGGAGAGGAACACAAAATCGCGGAAGAAATTATCGGCAATATAAATGATGACGGTTATCTGCAGGCCACTCTGGAAGAAATGGCGGCTCTTTTGCCGACAACCCCGGACAAGGTGGAGGCAGTCCTCAAAAAAGTCCAGGAATTCGATCCGGCCGGGGTCGCCGCGAGAGACCTGAAGGAATGCCTCCTTTTGCAATGCAAAAGTCTGGGGGGCGATGAATCGGAACTGGTGGCCAAAGTCATTGAAAACCATCTGGGCGATCTGGAACGCCATAATTACAAACAGATCGCAAAGAGCCTTGGCATCCCGGTGGAACGGGTGGCCGAAATCGCCAAATTCATGCAACAGCTCGACCCCAAACCGGGGCGCGGCCATTCTTCGGAACAGCCCCAATACATCACCCCCGATGTCCATGTGATCAAGATCGGCAATGACTATGTGGTGACACTGAATGAGGACGGTCTGCCCAAACTCAATATCAGCCCTCTTTATCGTCGGGCCATCATGGCGGGGGAAACGGTCGGAGCGCAGGCCAAGGATTATATTCAGGATAAATTGAGGCAGGCTTTGTGGCTGATTAAAAGCATCCACCAGCGCCAAAGAACCCTCTATCGGGTCACCAAAAGCATCGTCAAATTCCAGAAAGAGTTTCTGGATAAAGGGACCACATCCCTGAAACCGATGGTTTTGAAAGACGTTGCCGAAGATATCGGCATGCACGAATCGACCATCAGCCGGGTGACCACCAATAAATATGTCCATACGCCCCGCGGGCTTTTTGAATTGAAGTATTTTTTCAATTCGGGGCTCGGTTCTTCCATAAACAGCGACGGGGTGGCCCCAGAGGTGGTCAAGGAATATCTCCAAAAAATGGTTTCGGGTGAATCGCCGGAAAACCCGTTGAGTGACCAGGAAATTACGGCCGCCCTGAAAAACCAGTATAACATTGACATCGCCCGAAGAACTGTGGCCAAATACCGCGAAGTTTTGGGGATATCCCCCTCTTCCAGAAGAAAGAGGCATCTTTAAAAATGCAAACGACGTTCACATTCCGCAACATGAGCGCCAGTGACGCCCTAAAAACCCACGCGCTGGAAAAGCTGACAAAATTGGGGAAGTATCTGATCAAACCCATTCAGACCCATGTGATTTTTAATGTTGAAAAATTCAATCATATCGTCGAGGTAACGCTCACCGAAAATGGCACCCAGCACATCAGCCACGAAAAAAGCAAAGATATGTACACCTCCATCGACAAGGCGGTTTCCAAAATGGAGCGCCAGCTCAAAAAGTACAAAGAACGCCTCAAAGAACACAAATAAATTCCAGTTGCCATCAAAAGGTGTTTTGGAGTAAAGCACCCCACCCAATGAAGATCGCAGAGAACCTTTCCAAAGAACTGATCATGCCCGCGTTGGTTTCCAAAACCAAAGTGGACTGCCTGATGGAGTTTGCGCAGGCCATTTCCAAAATCCATCCGGAACTCAAAAAAGACGATATCGCCCACATTCTTTTGGAAAGGGAAAAACTGGGGAGCACCGGCATTCAAGACGGCGTTGCCATCCCGCACGGAAAAATCAAGGATTTACAGCATATTGTGGTCGTCTTTGGAAGAAGCCTTGAGGGGATCGATTTTCAGGCCCACGACAACAAACCGACACGGCTCTTTTTTGTTCTGCTGGCCCCGGAAAGCGCCACCAGCACCCATCTAAAACTGCTGGCCCGGCTTTCCAAAATACTCAAAAACCCCGATTTGAGGGGCGCGTTACTCACGGCCAAAGACGCGGAAAATATTTACCAGGTCCTCTGTCGCGAAGATGAAAAGGCTTAAAACCTTGACTTGACACCCCCTTAGGACCTCGATAGACGAATGAATCTACTACAGTTATTAAAAACCCTTTTTCATCTTGCAGAAAAAACAAGGAGGATTGACATGAGCCAGAATTATCTTTTCACTTCGGAGTCGGTCACCGAAGGGCACCCCGACAAAGTTGCCGATCAAATTTCCGATGCCGTTTTGGATTCCATCATCGCGCAAGACACAACGGCCCGTGTTGCCGCAGAGACCATGGTGACCACCGGTATCGCTATCGTGGCCGGTGAAGTAACCACCAACTGTTATGTCGATATTCCCGCGATTATCCGCAAAACCATTCAGGATATAGGCTATACCGATTCGGCCTACGGTCTGGATTTTCACACCTGCGCGGTCATGACCTCCATTGACAAACAATCCCCCGATATTTCACAGGGGGTCACAGAAGGAGAAGGTCTTTATAAAGAACAAGGGGCCGGCGATCAGGGGCTGATGTTCGGTTATGCCTGCGATGAAACCAAAGAATTGATGCCGCTCACCATTTCTTTGTCGCATAAATTGGCACAGCGTTTGGCCGAGGTGAGAAAAAACAAAACGCTCCCCTACTTAAGGCCCGATGGCAAAACACAGGTAACCGTCCGTTACGATAACGGCAGACCGACCTACATTGATACTGTGGTCGTCTCCTCACAACATGATCCCGATGTTTCCTATGAAAATCTCAAAGAGGGAATTATTGAAGAGGTCATCCGCAAAGTGTTGCCGACGGAACTCTATGACAAAAACACAAAATATTTCATCAACCCGACCGGCCGTTTTGTGCTGGGGGGCCCGCATGCCGATTGCGGATTGACAGGCCGTAAAATTATTGTTGATACCTACGGCGGCGCTGCGCACCACGGCGGGGGGGCTTTTTCCGGAAAAGACCCGTCGAAAGTCGACCGGACTGCCGCTTACATGGCCCGCTACGTCGCGAAAAACGTGGTGGCCGCCGGCTTGACCAACCGCTGCGAAGTGCAGTTGGCCTATGCCATCGGCTGTGCCGATCCGGTTTCCGTTTATGTCAACTCCTTTGACGGTCTCAAGGTTCCGTATGACAAACTGGTGACGGCCATCCGCGAAATTTTTCCGCTGAAGCCGGCTGGCATGATCAAGCACTTGAATCTTCTAAGGCCCATCTTTCGGAAGACAGCCGCCTATGGCCATTTCGGGCGTAACGAAGCCGAATTTACATGGGAGAGAACAGACAAGGTGGAAGATCTTCGCAGATTGTGTGGTATTTGATGTCATTCTGAGCCGCTACTGTTGTCACTCTGAGCGAAGCGAAGAGTCCCGGGATCCTTCGCTGACGCTCAGGATGACAAAAGGAAAATATGCAAACAGCCACCGCGTTAAAAAATGAGGGGAATGCCATGAAAGACTATCGTGTTTGCAAAGAAGCGATGGAAGACGCTTCGCGCTTTGAAATGCTGGCCCGTTGGGGACGCAAAGAAATTGAGATCGCCGAGACAGAAATGCCCGGCCTGATGGCGCTTCGCAAAGAATACGGGACCGCAAAACCTCTCAAAGGGGTCAAAATCACAGGCTGTTTGCACATGACCATCCAGACCGCGGTATTGATTGAAACCTTGATCGAACTCGGCGCAAAAATCCGCTGGTCTTCCTGCAATATTTTTTCGACGCAAGATCATGCCGCGGTGGCAATGGCCGCGAAAGGGATTCCGGTGTTTGCCTGGAAGGGTGAAACGGCGGAAGAATTCAATTGGTGCATCGAACAGAGCATTACCGGCTGGGGCCCCGAAGGCTTCGACCTTATTTTGGATGACGGCGGTGACTTGACCAACATGATGCACGAAGAGCGTTTTGCCGATTTGATGAAAAAAGTGGTCGGTCTTTCCGAAGAAACCACGACCGGCGTGCATAATTTGGAAAAACTCCATGCCGCGGGCAAGTTAAAGTGCCCTGCCATCAACGTGAATGATTCGGTTACCAAATCAAAATTCGACAATCTCTATGGCTGCCGCGAATCTTTGGCCGATGGCATCAAACGGGCGACCGATGTGATGCTGGCCGGTAAAACTGTTGTTGTGGCGGGCTACGGGGATGTCGGCAAAGGTTGCGCGCATTCTCTGAAAAGCTACGGAGCCAAAGTTTTGGTCACCGAAATCGATCCGATTTGCGCCCTACAAGCCTCCATGGAAGGGTATCCGGTGGTGACCATGGAGGAGGCCGCTCCCGTTTCCGATATTTTTGTCACCGCAACCGGTTGCTGCGACATTATTCGCAAAGAACATTTTGAAAAAATGAAGGACGGCGCCATCGTTTGCAACATCGGCCATTTTGACGTTGAAATCGATATGGCCTGGCTCGAGAAAAACTCAAAAACAGACGAGATCAAACCGCAGGTCGATCATCACACCCTCTCCAACGGAAGAAAAATCATTGTGTTGGCCAAGGGGCGTCTGGTCAACCTCGGCTGTGCCACGGGTCACCCCTCTTTTGTGATGAGCAACTCTTTCACCAATCAGGTGATGGCCCAGATTGATCTTTGGAAGAACCGCGAGAAATACAAAAAGATCGGCGTCTATCGGCTTTCAAAAGAGCTTGATGAAAAAGTGGCTTCGCTTCATCTGGACAAGGTTGGCGCCAAACTGACCCGGTTGACCGAAAAGCAGGCTAAATATTTGGGCATGAATCCCACCGGCCCCTTCAAACCGGAACATTACCGGTATTAATTAGGGACCGAGGATCAGGGACCATGGACCCCACCGTCATTCCGGCGGAAGCCGGAATCCAGTCATTTCAATTAGATAGAGATTCCCGCTTCCGCGGGAATGACAACTTTTTTGGCCCCGATTTTGCAGTCCATTCGGGTTGATGAAGATTTCTGTTCCCAATTTGTCATTGCGAGGAGCGAAAAGCGACGAAGCAATCCCCCGAGAGATTGCTTCTCCGCCAGAGGCGGATCGCAATGACACAGCCCCTATTGATCCCCACGCGGTACTCGATTCCCTCATAGACAAACATCGGCGTTTTGAAACACTTGAAAAAGAGGGATTGATCGCCAAAAACGACCTGCCGATGAAAGAGCAATTGCGGCAGGCAATTGGTGATTTGGAAGCTCTCATCGTCCAATTGGAGAATGCAAAATGAGCATCGGTTTCGACCCAAAAATAAAAGGCGAGTCCATCAACGCGCCCCTGGATGTTCTGGAAGAGGCCTTCAGAATGCAGGATGAAAACGCCGCGCAAGGCGATCCTTTTTCCGACCCATATGCCGTGCAAAACGATATGGATATGTTGTTTGCGGGAGCACGCCGCGCACGGGAGTTCCGCGAAGCCAACCCCATCGATCCGATATCAATTCCCGATTTGGAAAAAGATATTCTGGGGCCCATGCCCAAAATCGGCTCCCGCTCTCAACTGATGAAAACGGTGATCGACCGCTACACGCTGGTACAACGCAACCTGATCGACCGTCGCAAAAACTTAGCCCATGCTTTGGAAGGCTATTTGAAACCGGAAGAAGCGATGGATATCCGAGGACGCATGGAGGCCATTGACAACGCCTTGCGTGAAATTGACAAAAACGTCGCCCGCGCCCAAACCGAAAAGACCAAGCTCGAAAAACTCGAAGAGGCCAAATTTCAGGAAGAATTAGCCCGCCGCCAAAACGAATCCTCTACCTGGTTGGTACCTGGTAGGGATGGGGAGTAAAGACCCCAAAATGGACCGAGGACCATGGACCAAGGACTATGGACCAACTGCAAAAAATATATAACATATTGATATTATTACATTTAATCCTCATGAGAATGCCCCTTTTGGATGCCAATTTTGGCAAGAGGTTTGCAAGGTAATAAGGCGATGCAGATTTTCAAAACCACAACCGTTAAGGCCGCCGAGCTCGGGACCAACAACCCCGAAGAACTCCCCTTTGGCTCTCAAACTCCCGTGGACCAAGACCCCGCGATTGCCGATGCCGTTAACGATTTTTTCGGTGAAGAAGGGGGCTCCGCGGCGGCTCCTGCCATTCCCGACAACCCTTTTGATCTTCTTTTTGCCGGGGCGCCGACCGCCCCCGGAACCATACCGACAGACGGCTCTCCTTCCATCAACGACTTTGCCCCTTCCAAAGTGGTCACCGTGGAAGATTGGCTGATGGCCAATCCTGAAGGGCGTTATTACCTCGATTCCTTCATCACCAAGATGGAGACGGTCCGCGATACCCGCTTTGTCAGAGAAAAAGCGAGCCTTGAAGAGGCGCTGGCCAAAGGGGAGATGTCGCCGCGGGAAACCCTGGTCGTTCGTGAAAAAATCGCGGAGCTTGATGCCGTCATCGCCAAAATCGATCAGGAGATAGAAAAAGCCCAAGAGAGATTGGCCGCGCAAAAAGAAATTTACACCAAAGAGCTCAACGCGATGGAAGATTTGAATGGTGACGGTTACATCGGAAATCCAAGAGACAAAGCCAATTCCTTTATCAAGGCGGCCCATCCCGAAACGGGCCAAACGATACTCCTGGATCCCATGACAATGAAACCGGCGGTCGATCCTTTCCGCGACCCTGAATATGCCCCTGCCCTGCTTTCAACAGACGGTGTTGTGTTTGCGGGAGACGGCTTGCCGGACGCGGAGGGGACCTATAACCTTAAACTAAACGGCACCCGGCATGCCCAAGGATTGGGCTACGCGGACAATACTTTCGGGGCGCAAATTGACATGACCGCGGTTGAAGGGTTTTGGGTCGAAGCCGATGAAGAGGGAAAACCGAAACTCGATAATGGCCGATATCATCCAAAACCGTTTCAGGTCATCACCCGCGAAGGGGGCGGACAGATGATCGGGCAAAAACCGCCGACCGAAGAGGAGAGAAAAAAATTCGTTTTCGTCAAAACAACGGAGCTTATCATCGATTCCGAATCCACCGGCAAGAAAGATAAAAATGGGGTGGAGATCGACGGCTCCAACGTCGTTTTTAAATTCGAGGACGCGGAAAAAAATGTGGTTGCCCGCCTCAAAGTGGAAGGGATCACCACGACCAATCCCTCGCCTCTGGCCAGTGGCCAACTGGCAAACGGGCAATACTATATCGCCGCTTCCACCGTCGGCGTGGCGGTCAACGGCGGTCTTGATGATGCGGGAGAGCCTATACTCCATACCGCCCGTATCAGCCCCATGGTCATCGACGCGAGCAACTTTAGATCGACCGGCAGAGTCCTTCCGGAACTCCCGAACAGCCGCGCCAATTTTTTTGAAGAACTGGGGATCGACCCGGTGCTCAATGGGGAAGGGGCGATCCGGGGAAGCAAGCTGTCAAACAACAAGAAGGATGCCCGCCGCGCGCAAAATGCCGCCTATTTTTCCACGCACGGCGGTTTTCTCGACCCGGACCCAAGATTTCTTGATGTTCACAATCCGGGCAGTGAGATCAGAGAGTCCCTGGGAGTGGATCGTAAAGAAGATCATGTGGGAGAAGAGATTGCCGAAAAATTCGGACTGAAAAACGGCAGAGTCAGCGTCTCCGCCGTCTATCTGGATAAAAACAATAAACTCTACGATGAATACCGAACCGGCATCTTTATCAAGGGTATCCGCGGCAACATTACCGGAACCGATGCCAATGATATTATCGTAGTCCCCGCCCCCAATGAAGAAAAGCTCCGGGATCTTTTGGCTTACGGCGCCGCGGAAATAACACCCGACATGCCCGTTTACGCGACGGTGGTGGATGGAAGGGGGGGGCGCAATATCGTCGTCTCCAAGGGGGGCGATCTCTATGCCAGAGAGGTCACCTTTTTGTGGCGGGAAAGCGAAACAGAAGGTGATCGTGTCTATGTCCACACCAGCAACAAAGAATCCCACAGTCATGCCACATTCATCCATATCGGGGACGAGCATCCAGAATCGGTCCATTTGGATAACGGGGATGACGTGCCGGCGGGGAGCGACAAGAGCGAAGGAATAAAAGATGACTGGTATGAAATTCCCTCAAAATCCAACCTCACCAATACGACCCAGCCAGATCTTCCGAGTGGCAATTGGAGGCAGGGCGATCCGGAACACATCCGTAATGAGATGACTGCCGCCCAGGAGGAAATTACAAATGCCGTCACCGAACTTCTAAAAATCGACCCGATGAATTCTGAAATCGAAATTGGCGAGGAATGGGGAAAAAAATTCGAGGAGCTGGAAGCCTCGCAAAACGCCTTTTTCGATGAATGGGATTTTTTCAACCCCATGGCAGGGGAAGATACAGGAGATGTGACCGATGAATAAGATCAAAGCCCAAACTTTTGACACAACCGCCGCGCCGGTCAGCGCCGAAGAGGCACAGCAGTTGAAAGACCGCATTCAGGAATCGCTCGTCGAAATCCGCCAGGCGAAAAAGTGGGACGAGTACATGGAAATGGAAGACCGCGCGGATGTTGAGATTTTGGAGGCCAAATTAAAATCGAGTCTGGCCGTCATCAACCAATTTTTGGCGACCGGTGAATGGAGCGCGCCGGCCGGAACGGGAGAAACCACTTCTTCAACCACCGGACAGATTTACAACCCGGATCCCGGTTGGAAAAATGGCCCGGTCACCGTCCGTAATGATATTAGAAGTGACATGGGGCTGGTGGAGGGGGCCGAATATGCCGGTTCTGTTTATATCGAGGAGGACCCGGCGCAACGCTCGGTTATTGATTTTAAACTCTCCGATACCACGACCGATTTTCGGGCCTACAATCGGGGCCGCGATATCATTTATGTTGAAACTTACAAAGACGCGCAAGGTGCCTTACAAAAACGGTATTGGGTCGGCAAAAATCATGTCACGGACGTGCGGGCCGACATTCGGATCAGCGCCCACGATCTCGATCACGGCGTCACGATCGATATGAGCCGCACCTACCGGATCAGCGACGGGAGCCATGGCATAGAATACGGCACCGTGGCGGGCTTTAACATTGCCGGCTCCGACGGCTACGACACGATTTACGGATCGCAAGGTAACGATTATATTTTGGGTCTTAAAGGAAACGACAAAATTTACGGAATGGCGGGGAAGGATATCCTCTACGGCGATGACGATCCCGGTATGGCCGCGGCGAGGGAACAAGGAGCCTATGGCCTCCGCAAAGATCTGGAAGATGGCGATGATATCCTCGACGGCGGTGCAGGCCTTGACGATATTTACGGCGGTGGTGGTCGTGACTATGGTTTTGAAACCGACGCGGCCTCGGAGAGGCACGGCATCGAGGAACCCGTTTCAAGCCAAAACAGCCCCCTTTCCGCGAATGCGGTCATCAATACCTCCGAAACAAGGGGTTGGGAAGTGGCCCGCTCCAGGGACCCCAACGTCATTGAAATTCGCGAGACCGATACTTCCGGCAATTCGGTTTTGTCTCTTGGGATGCCCAGCTGGGCCGAAATGGCTTTTGCCGAAGAACAGGGAAACGATCTTAAAATCACCTATGTCGGTGCGACAGGCAACGGCCCCCCCAGAACCGCCGTGGTCATTGTCCGCGGCGCCTTGGCCCCAAGAGAAGGTTCTCTTAATGCCCCCTTTACTTTCAAATTCAAGGGGAATAACGGCGCCAACATTATCGACTTTCATGATGTTAACTTCGACAACAATGCGGTGGAGATAGACGGCTCGGACAATGATGACATGATTCTGGCGCCAAAGAACAGCCTGTCGGAAGAGGGGTTGACCATGGACGATCTGCTTGACCGGAATAACCGGACAAGGGCGAGCCAGACTCAAAGCGTCATGTATGATATTATCCCTGAAAACAGCCGCGACAGCAGTAGCGAAGAATGGGGAAGCAACGTGAATGTCTCTTTTGCTGGAAGACAAAATGAAATCGTTGTCGAAAAGAGGGATGGGTATAGCGGAGAGCAATTTGTCCGGATTGATCCGACCGGCTATGACAAAGCCTATGCCGTAAAAGAGGGTAACGATTTGTTGGTGATTTTGGTCAATAACAAGGGAAGCGTACCGGAAACAACCGTTGTCCGTATCAAAAATTATCAAAGTTTTGCGGGGGACGGGGAAAACACCGAAACTCTTTCGTGGCTTATTCTGGGCACTACGGAGATGGGGAGTTTTCGTAATGAAAACGAGGGAGGCAACCGCAGGCCCGATATACAAAGCACAATGCCGCTCATTCCGCTTATTTCGGGAAACACCATCCGCGGCGGCGCGGGGAACGATTTTGCCTTTGCCTCCGAGTACGACACCCTCGAAAGTGTTGAAAGCGATGTTCGCGGGCGTTATGCCCCGGGAGAAGGGCCAGATTATAATCCGGAACCGGTGACACCCCCGGCAGAAGAACCAGCGGCAGAGCCGACCGAGGGAGAAGGCGATGGTGAGAACGATGCCGGACTGCCTGAGTAATGTCATCCCCGCCCCCGATGTGTCATTCTGAGCCCTTCGCGTTTGTCATTCTGAGCCCTTCGCGTTTGTCATTCTGAGCGTTAGCGAAGAATCTCGGGGCCCTTCACTTCGTTCAGGGTAAACTCCGAATCCCGGGATTCTTCACTCCGTTCAGGATGACAACTGGATTTTTCAAAGGGTCCATATGTAATTTGGACAAGATATAAACCGCAGGCCGGCGCGCAACCCCCGGCCTTTTTTCTATCTTTAGATTCCAAAATTGTTTTTACCTCTCCAGCGGCACGCCTCCCCTGCCCCACTTCTACCAGCGTCCCCACAATATTGCGGATCATGTATTTAAGAAAGCCGGGGGCGATGAATTGGAGGCATATTGTGTCATTGCGAGGAGGCCGAAGGCCGACGAAGCAATCTCCCGGTAGCAATGAGGGATTGCTTCGCTGTGCTCGCAATGACAACTGGTCCACCCTCCTCACCGTTGTCTTTGTATCGGCCTGCGGACCCTGAAAACTTTTAAAATCGTGTTCACCAATACGACAACGGCTTGCCTTTTCCCGGGCCCCCACATCCAAAACAGGCCCCACCCACCATGCCCGGTTGCGATTCAAAGCCGATGGGGTTTCTCCGATTTCTAATTGATAGTGATATTCTTTCCACTGCGCATCGCGGATCGGATGAAAAACAGCCGCGACTTCTTCGCAATGTTTCACACGAATATCTTCGGGGAGCAATGCATTGAGGCCCTTTAAAAAACTGCCGCATGAAATGGTACGGCCGGTTTCAAAAGCCGCCACTTGCGCCAACGCATGCACCCCCGCATCAGTGCGCGAGGCCCCGCGCACCGTCACCGTGTGCTCCACCATTTTTTGGATCGCCTTCGAGACAACATCCTGAATGGCAGTGCCGTTGGTTTGGCTCTGCCATCCGGAATAGTTTGTGCCGTCGTACTCGAGAATTAATTTAATGTTGCGTACTGTCATTCTGAGCCCTTCGCGTTTGTCATTCTGAGCGTTAGCGAAGAATCTCGGGGCCCTTCACTTCGTTCAGGGTAAACTCCGAATCCCGGGATCCTTCGCTAACGCTCAGGATGACAACACGGGACTATAGATATTTCTGTATCAACATCTCGGCAATCTGAATGGCGTTCAAGGCGGCCCCTTTGCGGATGTTATCGGCCACGATCCACACATTCAAACCGTGCGGCACCGTCTTGTCTTCGCGAATGCGACCGACATAAACGGGGTCGGTCCCCGCGGCATCGGTAGCCATGGGATAGAGATTCTTTTTCGGATCATCCAAAACTTGCACACCCGGCATATCGCGCAGGGCTTCTCTCGCCTCCCCTAGTGTCACACGCGACGCAAATTCGATATTGACCGATTCCGAATGGCCGAAAAAAACCGGCACCCGCACCGTGGTTGCGGTCAATGGCACATCGACACCCAAAATCTTGGAGGTCTCTTGCATCATTTTCCACTCTTCTTTGGTATAACCGTCCTCCATAAAAACATCGATATGCGGCAGGCAGTTAAAGGCAATACGGTGAGGAAGGGCTTTAACTTTAACTTCCCCCTGTGAAAAGAGGGCAACCGTCTGCTTGGAGAGCTCTTCCATGGCGGCGGTCCCCGCACCCGAAACCGATTGATAGGTAGAAACCACCACCCTTTTGATGGGGGCCTTTTTCATCAGGGCCTTCAAAACCACCACCAATTGGATGGTAGAGCAGTTGGGATTCGCAATAATATTTCTTTTTTTATAATCGGCAATCGCCTCGGGATTCACTTCGGGAACAACCAGCGGAACATCGGGCTCCATGCGAAAACAAGAGGTATTGTCGATCACGACGGCACCGGCCTTGGCCGCGATCGGC
>JAUYJH010000169.1 GCA_030688705.1 Deltaproteobacteria bacterium | reverse complement strand
GGCCCGTTGACGGCAACTCCTTTTCCGCGCAGCCCTCTGTGCAAAAGCTGATTTACCATGTCGGTCCGACCGATGTCTTGGCGGGGCAGGGTGCGGGCCAGATGATCGACAAACCGGCAACGCTCAATTTCCAAGTCTCTGAACCTGTTTGGGTTATTTCTTTCCAGCCTAAAGTGCTGGATGCCAACGGCAGAGAACTTCCCGGCCGGATTCTCCACAAGGCCCTTCTTTTGAACAAACACGACTCCAATCCGGTCTGCACCTCGGGCTCACAGGGAAACCCCTTTGCCATCGCGACCTCCACATTAACAAAAGTGGAACTTCCCGAAGGTTTTGGCTACCCGCTTTTGCCGGAGGATCCCCTGGAAGCGCGGGTTGTATTTCAAAACCCTACCGCGCAGGATTATACCGATGTGACCTTTGCGTTTGAATTGACAGCGATCCCCATGGACAAAACCGCCGGCTTCAACGACGTCAAAACGATTCTTTTGGACACCGACCCGTGCGAACACAAACCGATCTCTTTGGAACCCGGGGCGTTCGTTGAAAAAAATCAGACGTTCACTCTCGCAAAAGGTGGGAATCTCATGGTGGCCAACGGGCTTCTCTCCGATTTTGGCGTTGCGGTCTCACTGACGCATCAAAATGACGGAAAAGCAACGCTGGTTCCATTTTGGAGGGCAGAGGCCCAGTTTGACGAAGACCATCAGATCATCAATCTGACGCCGAACCCTTTTATCGATATGATCGGGAAAAAAATAATCGACGGAGACAAGCTGACGCTCGGCGTCGCTTTTGACAACTACTCCGATAATTGGAACAACGCCGCCACCGGCGCCGCTATGCTTTATTTAGCACCCGCAGAGTAACGATATCCCGCATTCTAATCCCCTTGTTGTACATCCACTGTTGCAGGATCGTCATTATTGTATTGACCAAAATATAGAGCCCCAGCCCAATCGGCAAAAAGACCATCAACCCGCAAAACATCAGCGGCATCAGCATCATGATTTTTTGCTGGGTAGGGTCGGCAGAGGGGTTCGGCATCATTTTGGTCTGGAAAAACATGGCAACTCCCAAAAGGGCCGGCACTATAAAATAGGGATCGGGGGAAGAGAGATCTTTATAAAACCAGAAAAAGGGAGCGTGGTAGAGCTCCACGGAATTCCACAAAACCTGATAGAGGGCGATGTAGATCGGAAATTGCAGCAACATCGGCAGACACCCCCCCATGGGGTTTACCTTGTGCGCCTTGAAAAGCTGCATGGTCTCCATATTGAGACGCTGTTGGTCTTTGCCGTATTTCGCCCGCAGTTCCTTGATTTTTGGCTGAAGCTCCTGCATCGCCTTCATCGATTTAAGCGATTTTTTGTTGATCGGGTTTAAAAGAAGCTTCACGAAAATGGTGAGCAAAATGATGGCAACGCCGTAGTTGTGCACAATCTTGTAAAAAAACTGGAGCAGGAAGAGAATCGGCACCGCGACAACGGTGATCCATCCGTAGCCGATCGCCTTTTCAAAATTGGAGCCGATCGCCTGCAGATTTTTGAGCTCTTTGGGCCCCCCATAAACGTTAAATTTCTGGATCCATTGATCCCCCGGCAAAACCTGAACCGCTGAAAAAACAAGCTTCGTAAAAAAGAAATCCCCCTGGCCCGCCGTGCCGTATTGCCCCGTTTCCACCGCCGCCGCTTCACGCCCCACCGGAACAATGGCGCCGATAAAATAGCGGCTCTGCGCCCCGATCCAGCCTATTTTTCCGGAAACCGTTTCCGTCTGCGGCACCTCTTCATAAGGGACGGCTTTCAAAGACCCGTCTTTGGAATAAATGGGATGCCATTTATCCGGAGGGCTCTTGAAAAAAAGAATCCCCCTTTGCGGGCTCTCTTCGTAGGGAATCTTTCCCCAATTTAAAACGGGAACAAACGTGACGGTCGATTTGGAGCGATTCTGGAGCTCCATTTCCATGCGAAGCTGATAGGTGTTGGGGTCGAGCACTATTTTTTTGTGAACTGAAATATTTTTCCCGTTATAAACCAGATGGACGCTGTTTTGGGACCGGTTCGCAACCCTGAAAGGGATGGGGGAGGGGGCTTCAAAGTTGGCGCCTCTCAACTCCATATCCAAAATCCCCCCTTGCACTTCGGCCAGGGTAACCGGTTTGGGGGTTTCTCCGTTTCCGGAAAACTTTTTCAGCTCCCAGCTTTTTGCCACACCCCCCAAGGAATCAATTCCGATGGTCACAAGGTCATTGGAGAGAAGAACCGTTTCTCCCTCTTTGCGGCTTGAAATTCCGACGGCCGGCGCTGTGGCGGCGGGAAGGCTGGGGACCGAACCGGCTTCCCCATCTTGAATCTGTTGCGTCGCCGGCGGCGCCGCCGGCGTCTGCGGTTTTGGAGGCGGAGCAATCACGGTATACCAGAGAATTAAAACCCCGACACTCAAACCCGCCGCCGCCAAACCTCTGTATTCATTTTTCATGGTAAATCGATCCCTCCTTCATGAAATGGATGGCACTTAAAAACCCGCCTGACCGCCATCCACAAAGCCTTGTCCCACCGGTATTTGAATAATGACAAACGGGCATATTCGGAACAGGAGGGATGAAAACGACACTCCCCCCCAAGCCACGGTGAAAAAAAAATTTGGTAACCCTTGATTATTTTTTCAAGCACTCTCTTAAACATCCAAGAATATCCTCCCTTTGCAACAGCCCCAACGGGGGCCTGGCAATCACCACGACATCCCCCGCGGGAAAACAATCGGGGTGAAGCCTGAATTCTTCCCTGATAATCCGTTTGATCAAATTTCTTTTATGGGCTTTTCCCACTTTTTTGGAAACAACAACCCCCAAACGCCTTTTTTCTTTGGATTTCCAGCGCAGAACAAGAAACCGGCTCCCTTTGGAACGAGACCCGCTTTTCAGCCCGTCAAATTCGGCCTGCTTCAGGAGCCTTGCCGTTTTGGGAAAACGATGCATGCTTGCTTAAAGAGCGGTCGGTCTAAGCCTTGACAATCAGGCGTTTGCGCCCACGCTGGCGGCGGCGCTTCAAAATATCCCTCCCGCCTTTTGTTTTCATCCTTTTGCGAAAACCGTGAGTCCTTGCCCGATGGACCTTTGATGGCTGATACGTTCTCTTCATATATTATGTATGGGTTAGCCCGTTTTTTTTAAGTATCGGTTCACTGAACGGGTCATTTCCCAAAAGTTTTCCACAGATTGTGACGAAGCAGGCCTTAGAATCCTTTTGCCCTTTTTTGTCAATACGTTTTTTTCCCTTCACAAGACAACGACTTATAAAATTAAAAAAATTTTTTCTTGTACTCTCAAGCCACATTGCTAAAGAGCAAAGGGTTCGACTTCGCGCACCATGAACGGTGGCTTAAAGTCTCATTTATGGATTTGTCCCCAGTTGTGGATAAAATTGTTGATAAAAGCCCTGATCCCCTCTGGGAAGACCTGAAGGACCAACTCAAGTCAAAAATCAGCCCACTCAACTATAACAATTGGTTCAAGCCGATATCCGCCGCCAAAAAAATGGGGGAACACTTTGTTATTTCGGTCCCCAACAAGTTCATCGCCGACTGGATCAGCGATTACTATCTGGATCTGCTTGAAAAAGAGGTCTCTGGCCTGGCCAATGAACTGTTGAAAATTCGTTTTGAAATTGAAGCGGAACTGCCGAAAGCGGTCGGGAGTGGGAATGGAAACGGCCACGGGAACGGAAACGGAAAAGAAACCGTTCCAGACCCGGCCCCGATTTCCATAATTCCCCCAATAGTCCGGTCTCAAACGATTTCCACTTTAAATCCCAAATACAATTTTGACAGCTTTGTTCCGGGAAATGGCAACCAATTGGCCTACGCCGCCGCCAAGGCGGTGGCGGAACTCCCCGGCGGACATTACAATCCTCTCTTTCTGTACGGGGGGGTGGGTCTTGGAAAAACCCATCTCTTGAACGCCATCGGGCTTGAAATCTCAAAGAAAAACCCGGGGTTTAGAATCGTCTATACCAGCGCCGAAAAATTCATGAATGAATTCATCAATAACGTCCGCAACAACAAGATGGAGGATTTCCGCAAAAAATACAGGACTTGCTGTGACATGCTTTTGGTCGATGACATTCAATTTTTTGGGGGGAAGGAAAGCACGCAAGACGAATTTTTTCATACTTTTAATGAGCTTCACAACACCCACCGACAGCTTGTCCTCACGGGCGACAAAATTCCGAAAGATATTCGCGGCATTGAAAACAGGCTCCTCTCCCGCTTTGAATGGGGCCTGCTCGCCGACGTGCAGCCCCCCGATTTGGAATCGCGCATCGCCATCTTGCGCAAAAAGGCAGAGGCCGACCAAATCCACCTTAATAACGATGTCGCCCTCTTTTTGGCCTCTAACGTCCATTCCAACGTGCGGGAGTTGGAGGGGGCCTTAATCCGTCTGAACGCCTTTGCTTCTTTGACCAAATCGGCCATCTCTCTCGATCTGGCCAAAGAGGTTTTAAAAAATGTTTTTTCGGCAAAACCGGAGGGGGCCCCCTGCACCATCGAAACGGTCCAGCAGGTTGTGGCGAAATATTATCAGATCAGCATCGCCGATCTTAAATCCCCAAGAAGAATGAGAGGTTTTGCCCACCCAAGGCAGGTGGCCATGTATCTTTGCAAAAAACATCTTAAGGTCTCTTTTCCGGAAATCGGCTACAAGTTCGGCGGCAAGGACCATACCACGGTGATTCATGCCTGCAGAAAGATAGAGACCCTTCTGGAAAAAGACGCCAACCTGCAAACCGACGTCGCCGTTTTGGAACAAAGCCTCCGTCATTAAGACTTATCCCTCCACAAATGTGGATAAATAGACAATCTGCTGTTGACAATAATCTTGAATCTAAACTAGGCTCACGATCAATTCGTTAAAAAAAGTTTTTCCACAAAATTCCATGGCCACTTCTCTTCAGTCATCTTCAACAGTTAAAAGACTTATCCGGAAATCCACAGGACCTACTGCTACTGCTACATATTTATATATAAAGAATAAATAGTTCGACAAGCTCACTATGATCGGAATTTCTAAGGAGAGGTAATATGGAAATAAAAATAGAAAAAAATATTTTGGCCGATGCCTTGGCTTGGGTCCAATCGGTCGTCGACAGAAAAACAACCATGCCCATTTTATCGAATGTTCATCTTGAGGCGAAAAACGGCGCGTTGACGTTAACGGCAACGGACCTGGAAGTGGGGGTGATAGGGACCGTTAAAGCCGAGGTGGTGCAGGGGGGCAAAACAACTGTTCCGGCCAGAGGCTTTTATGAAGTCATAAAAGAACTCCCCAATCAGACGGTGGAGTTGAAAACAAACCCAAACCACTGGATTGAAATTCGCTGTGCCAAATCCCAATTCAAGTTGGTCGGAATGGATGCCAACGAATATCCGAATCTTCCGAAAAAGGGAGAGGGGAATGATTTTAATCTGGATGCCAAAACGTTGACGGAAATGATCGCCAATGTCGATTTTGCCGTTTCAACGGATGAGGCCCGCTATAATTTGAATGGCATTTTCATTGAAACGGGTGAAAAAGATGGGAAAAACACGTTAAAAATGGTGGCAACCGACGGACACCGCCTCTCTTTGAGTGAAAAAGAAATTTCAAAGAAAGTGCCGCTGAAGCAGGGTGTTATCTTTCCGAGAAAAGGGGTGACGGAACTCAAACGTCTTCTTGAAGAAGAGGGGGATATTCATTTTTGGGTCGGTGATAAGCACGCGATCATTGAAAAAAAGGAGAGGGTGTTGATTGTCCGGTTGATTGACGGACAATTCCCCCCATATCAGCACGTTATCCCGCAGAAGCAAAAGAGAGTTTTATCCGTTGCCAAAGATTCTTTGAGCCAATCCTTAAAAAGGGTGGCGGTTGTAACGACCGACCGGTCAAGAGGGGTCAAATTTTCCGTGAGCCCCGGCATTTTGGAAATCAGCGCCAACAACCCCGATTTGGGAGAAGCCAAGGAAGAACTCCCCATTCAATATAAAGGCCCCGCGTTTGCCGTCGGCTTTAACGCCGCCTATTTTTTGGAGTGCCTCACGGTTTTGGAAGACGAACAGGTGGTTTTACAATTGAATGACGATGTCTCTCCCTGTCTGATACAGTCCGAATACGACCGCGGCTTTACACACGTGATCATGCCGATGAGACTGTAAGGGGCCATCTGAAAAACTTGGTTGCGGGTGACCTTTTCGAAAAGACGCGACATTTTTTGGGTCGACCCAAAAAATTCGCTCCTATGTCGGCGATTTTGATGATGGATCCCGGATGTTAAAATCGCCTTACGCAGGCTTTTCTCAAAAGTCACCCCAGCCCAAGTTTTTCAGAGGGTCCTAAGATGTATATTCGCGGGCTTTATTTAAGAAATTTCAGGAATATTCAAGAGGCCTCTTTTCAATTTCACCCCCATTTCAACCTTTTGGTCGGGGCCAATGCTCAAGGAAAGACGAATGTCATCGAGGCGGCCCATTTTTTGGCCTTTGGGAGGTCGTTTCGGGTATCTGACTTTCGCGGTCTGATTTGCTGGGGGCAAGATGAAGGAATAATCCGTTGTGAATTGGAAATACCGGCGGGAAGCGAAGAAAGAAAAGCCCATCTGACCGTGGACAAAAAAAGGATGTTCAAGAACGGAAAACCGGCAACCCCCAACCAGTTTGAATCGATGCCACTCGTTTTGTTTGCCCCGGAAGAAATTTTACTTTTGAAAGATTCCCCGCAGGCAAGGCGCGATTATATAGATGGTTTTTTGTCAAAAATTGTTCCCGGCTATTCAAAAAATCTGGCAAATTATAAAAGGGCCCTTTTGCAGAGAAACAAGCTCCTGAAAGACGAAAATGTATCGAACAGTCAAAAACAAGATCAGATGGTTTTTTGGGAGGCTCCTCTTTTGGAAAATGGGCTTCTTTTGGTCAAAGAGAGGATTCTTTGGATAAGCCGTCTTAATGAAAAATTGGTGGCTCATTACAACATTATTGCCGGAAATACACAGAAAAAGGCCCAATTTTTGTATGAACCGAATGCAAATCCTGAAAACTTTTCTGAATTACAGCAAAAAAGAAGGGAAGAAGAGATAGAACGGCAGACAACCTTGGTTGGACCCCATCGGGATGATTTGAGGGGGGTGCTCAATGGGGAGCCGATTGTCTCTTTTGGATCTCAAGGCGAAATGCGGACATTTACCCTTTCTTTAAAACTTTCTGAAATCACCCTTTTTGAAGAGGTGCTGGGGCGCCACCCGATTTTCCTTTTGGATGATGTGGCCAGCGAACTGGATGAAAATAGAAACGCCTATTTTTTTGCCTTCCTTAAAAATTACAAAGGCCAGCTCTTTGCAACAGCCACCTCCCTTTCATTATTTCCAAAGGGAATTCTAGAACCTTTTTCGGCGTGGAGGGTGGAGGATGGAAAAGCGACCCCGATTTAGAGGTTTAATTCCTTTACATTTTTAGGCCTTTTTGATAGCTTCAATCTCCTTCAAAATCAGATATTTATGGCAACAGGGACGACTGTGGCAAAGAAGACAAAAGAGACGGCACCTCCGCCAAAAACCTCCAAAGAAGAGTCCAAAGGGCACCGTTATGATGCCTCGACCATCAAGGTATTAGAGGGGCTTGAGGCGGTGCGCAAACGCCCCGCCATGTACATCGGTTCCACCGGAACGCCGGGTTTGCATCATCTAGTCTATGAGGTGGTCGATAACAGCTGTGATGAATTTTTGGCCGGGTTTTCCAGCGAGGTGAATGCCTTTATCCACATGGATAACAGCATTACGGTCGTTGACGATGGACGGGGGATCCCGACCGACATGCATGCGACCGAAAAAGTCTCCGCGGCCGAAGTGGTGATGACCAAGCTTCACGCGGGGGGCAAATTCGACTCGAGCGTTTATAAAGTGTCGGGTGGTTTGCACGGTGTCGGCGTTTCCTGCGTCAATGCCCTTTCCGAATGGCTTAAATTGGAAATCCGCAGAGATGGGCATGTTTATGAACAGAGCTACAAATGCGGCGTTCCCGACGCCCCCCTAAAAACGGTCGGCAAAAGCGATAAACACGGCACTAAAGTCACCTTCAAGCCCGACCCGAAAATTTTCACCGACCTGGTCTATAATTTTGACACCCTCTCCCAGCGTCTTCGGGAACTTTCTTTTTTAAACAGGGGTTTGAAAATTACCATCACCGATGAACGGGAAAAAGACAAAGAGCATGTTTTTCAATACGACGGCGGCATTGTCAGTTTTGTCGAATATCTTAATAAACGGAAAACCCCGATTCATAAACCGCTCTATATTGAGGCGACAAAAGACAAAGTGGTGGTGGAAGTGGCCCTGCAATGGAACGACGGTTATCAGGAAAACATTTTTTCTTTCGCGAACAACATCAACACGCGCGACGGCGGCACGCATCTTTCCGGTCTTAAATCTTCTCTGACAAGGGCGCTTAATCAGTATGCGCAGAGCCACGATCATCTTAAAAAATTGAAAAATACGCCGGAAGGGGAAGATATTCGAGAAGGGCTGACGGCGGTCATTTCCGTAAAGCTCCCCAACCCGCAGTTTGAAGGGCAGACCAAAGGAAAATTGGGAAATTCTGAAGTCGAGGGGATAGTCAAGCAGGTCGTGTATGAAAAATTGACCGATCATCTGGAAAAAAATGGAACGGAAGCAAGGCGCATTGTCGCCAAAGTGATCGAGGCGGCCATGGCACGGGAGGCGGCAAGGCAGGCCAGAAATTTGGTCCGCAGAAAATCGGCAATGGAGGGGGGTGCTCTGCCCGGCAAATTGGCCGATTGCCAAGAGCGCGACCCCGCAAGAAGCGAATTGTACATAGTGGAAGGCGACAGTGCGGGCGGATGTTGGTCGTATAATACGATGGTTGCTTTGGCGGACGGGAGAAATATTTCGTTCAAGGAATTGGTAGAAGAAGAAAAAGAAGGAAAGAAAAATTTTTGTTACACGATGCAGGAGAATGGACATATTGGCATTGCACCCATTAAAAATCCGAGAATGACGAAGCAGAATACCAAAGTTATTAAAATAATTTTGGATAATAACGAAGAATTAATTTGCACCCCCGATCATCTATTTCGTTTGGTGGATGGCAGTTACATTTCGGCTGAACAATTAACCACGGAACACAGCATCGCCCCGCTTTATAAAAAAACATCCAACGGTTACGAAATGGTTTTTGATCCGAAAGAAAAGAAATGGATATATAGTCGTATGTTGTCTGGTGTCATTCCGGCGGAAGCCGGAATCCAGAAATATCCGACGTTGCTGGATCCCGACTTTCGTCGGGATGACAAAGAAACCGCCGCCCATTACAATCACCGAATCAAAAAAATCGTTTCCATGGAAGAGAGGGTCGACGTTTACGACCTTGAAGTTCCAGATACCCATAATTTTGCTTTGGCCGCCGGTATTTTTGTTCATAATAGTGCCAAGTCGGGTCGGGACCGGCGCTTCCAAGCCATACTTCCTCTCAAGGGAAAAATCTTGAATGTGGAAAAGGCCCGGTTTGATAAGATGCTCTCATCCGATGAAATCCGCACCTTGATCACGGCGCTCGGAACGTCCATCGGCGAACAAGATTTTGACCTCGGCAAGCTCCGCTATCATTCCATCATTCTTCTGGCCGATGCCGATGTCGACGGCTCTCATATTCGCACCCTTCTGCTCACCTTTTTTTACAGGCAGATGCCCTCTCTCATCCAAAACGGCCATCTCTACATCGGCCAGCCGCCGCTCTACCGCGTGCAAAAAGGGAAAAAGGAAAAATATTTGAAGGATGACGCGGCGCTGGAAGATTATCTGATTGATCTTGGGGTGGAGGGGATGAAACTGAAATCCAAAGGAAAATCGGCGCAGGAGATCTCCGGAAAAAACCTCTCAACTCTCACAAAAAGGCTCATCCGCTACACGCAGATTCTCGACCTGACCCGTTCGCGCAGGGACCCGAGAATCGTGGATGCCTTGGTGACCGCGTCGGATTTGGATGCGAAAATTTTGAAAGAGGCCAAGACAAAACTGGATGGAGAGCTCGACAAAATAGCCGATTATTTCAAGAAAAGAAATCCGGAAGGGGCCGATTTCAGCGTGAATGTGGAGGAAGAGACGGAACATTCCAGCCACAGGATAGTCTATGAAACGAACTATAACGGCCTTCCAAAACAGACCGTGATCGATGCTGAATTTCTGGCCTCGCCCGAGGTGGCCGAGCTGAAAAAACTCCGCGCCCTTTTCAATGATATCGGCACCCCCCCATTTTCTTTGTCCCACGACGGGGAGGAAAAAACTTTTGAAAACCTGATGGAGGCCAAAACCTACATTTTGGAAGAAGGAAAAAAGGGGCAATATATTCAGAGATATAAAGGACTGGGAGAAATGAACCCGACCCAGCTTTGGGAAACCACTCTGAACCCGGAAACCCGCCGCCTCTTGAAAGTGGAAGTGGAAGACGCCGTGGAGGCCGATGCCATTTTTTCGGTTTTGATGGGAGATCAAGTCGAACCCCGCCGCGAGTTTATCGAGAAAAACGCCCTGAACGTCCGCAATCTGGATATTTAAAATAGTGACAAAGGCCGCAACTTTTTCTAATCTCCGTCGAAAGAGACTTTGTCATGAATCCTTTACAGATTCTTCAGAGTGCTTTTCTGGCGGGCCCCTCCGGCGTGCTGCAGGCACTAAACCAAGGGGAAATTCAACCCCAAGCAGACATCCTTTTTTTTGATACGTCACAAACTCTGTTGGGGCCCCTTTCTGACGAACTGGAGAGGTGCGATGTTTATACGGAAGATTTGAAAGAGGCGCATGGACATTTTCTTCAGTCCATCGGGTGCAGAAGTCCTTCCGGCTCCAACATGTGGAACCGGTTTTTCGGCGTGGCCCTTGCCCTGGCCCACGTTCCCCAAGCCCCCTATTTTGAGGCAGTCGGACAGGCCCTTGCCCTTCCTTCGGCAAGAATCCTCCGGTTTCCGGCGATGGAAACGGGAAAAACGCTTTCCATGGAAACCAAAAAACAAATAAGTCCCCATGAGATGTGTGAGAGATATGAAAAACTGCGCGTGACCATTCGGGCCAGAAATCACGGCGCCATCTCTTTTGCAGAGTTGGTTTTAAGGGTGCTCTCCCGTGGGGATGTGAAATTGTTGTGGAAAGTGTTTGACCGGGCCCCGATGCAAACATTGCAATTGCTGATTCGTCTGGCTCCTTTTGATAACGAGGGGGCAGGGTTTTATCTTTTTCTTTTGGCCTCTCATCGGAGCGACCCAATCCACCCGAGTCTCGTTTTACCGCTTATTCATGTGGCACAAAAATCGCCTTGGGTGGCGGAGGCCCTGATGGAATTGGTCCAGATAAAGCCGGACATTTTTCATCAGATTCATCTGCCGGCCATGGACAGGGCGGCAAGGGAAGACAAAACCATTGAACGAGCGTTGGAGATGCTTCTTGCAAGGGAAAAAAGGCTTGTCCGCCCGCTTTACTACCGGATCGGCTAGTCGATTTTCATTGATTTGAGGAATTCCTGAAATGGCTTGTAGAAGGTTTCGAATTGATCGGCTGGAAAACTGGCGGTCATGTTGACCGCCATCTGCCCTTTCAAAAGAGTCACCTGGACCTGTTTGACGAACTGACCTTCTTTAATATGAGAGATATCTTGCCCCTTTTGGTTCCCCATCATTTGGGCCATTTGGGCCACATCCCACTGGCAGACCATCATTTTGCCCCTAACCCCGCTCACGACAAGGTCTTTTTCACTGGAAATTTTAAGGTCTTTGATCCCCCGTTTTTGGATCGATTCCTTGATTTTGGCGAAATAATCTGATAGCTCGACTGGCTTCGGAAGAAATTCTTTGGTCAAAATAACATTCGGTTTGACCTTTTTGTCCGGTGAGGGAAGCGTTAGGGTGAGCATCCCCTGACAGCTCCAGTCATCGGGGATTGCGGCGGTAAGGCCGGCTAAATCAATGGCTTGCATAAGGTGGAGGATATAAACACAATCATGGATACACGTCAATTTATAGTTGGAGAAGGAGATCGCGGAAACCGGATAGACCGGTGGCTGGGGCAGAAAATGCCCGATTTTTCCCGCGGGCAGATCAAACATCTGATCGATCAGGGAAAAGTTTTGATCAATCACCGCCGCGTGCTGATCGCCGGGTGGGAGCTGGAATCTCAAGACGCGGTGGAAGTGCGCATTCCGGATCAGGGTGTTCCGGAGGCCCGTGAAGAAATAAGGCCTCCGCGAGCGGGCGCCGCCAGCCCAGAGAGAAGCAATCTCCCTATGAAGTCACGAGAGATTGCCGCGGCCCCTTCGGGGCCTCGCAATGACAAGCGCTCCATTCCTCGCAATGACAACAAGCGCGGACAACAAGACGACAGAAGAGTTAGTTCTGGGCGTCGATTTCTGGATGTGGTTTTTGAAGACAAGGATTTGATTGTTGTCAACAAACCGTACGGTGTTTTGAGCGAGCCGAAGGGAGATTCCCCCCACGACCATCTTTTGGGGATGATCCGCGGCTATCTGAAACGTAAATTCAAGGAATCGCGCGGCTCTTATGTGAAACTGCTCCATCGTCTGGACAAAGATACCTCCGGTGTGCTGGTGGCGGCCAAATCGAAAGTGGGGGAACAGCTCGAAAGCCAGTTCCGGGGGCACCGCGTGGAGCGCCACTATGTGGCGATTGTCGAAGGGCGCCTTGAACAAGAAGAGGGAAAAATAGATCTTCCGCTGGAAAAAGGGGATTTTGAAGGGGGCAGGAAGGTCAAAGTGGCGGGGAAAGGGGAGGGGGCGCCGGCCATCACCCGTTTCAGGGTGAAGGAGCGTTATGAAAATGCGACCCTCCTGGATGTCTCGGTTGAAACCGGAAGAACGCATCAGGTCCGTGTCCATTTTGCGCAGATGGGCCATCCTTTGGTGGGTGATAAAATCTACGGCGCCGTCAAAATTCCTTTCCCGAGACATGCCCTGCATGCCTCCATGCTGGGGTTCAGTCATCCGCGCACCAAAAAATTCGAACGCTACGAAGCCAAACTCCCGAAGGATATGGAAGGCTTGATTGACAAATTGCGCGGAGGATAGGCGAGGATAGGCGGGGAATAAATCATGGAAGGGGTAAAAAAAATTCATGGTTTTTTTCCGGAGTTGCGCCGTTTTCGTTCCACTAAAAAATTGGAACGCTCACCCTTGTATCAAGAACTCAAACCTTTGATTTCTTCCGTGCTGGATCGGTGTGAGGCTGGCGCGTTTGCAGAAAAACTCCCCGACAAAAAAAATATTTTCCGCGCCGTAACCTGGAACATTGAACGCGGGATGGTTTTTGACGGGGTGGTGGAAATTTTGGAGAAGCATCCGGAGATTGCAGCGGGGGATATTTTCTTTTTGCCCGAAGCCGACATGGGGATGGCCCGTTCTCAAAACAGGGATGTGGCGCGTGATTTGGCCAAGGCATTAAAGATGAATTATTCTTTTTCACCCTGCTACATCAATCTGGATAAAGGGAACGGGGTTGAGATTGATGTCGAGGGTCAAAATGAATGGGGCATTCATGGCAATGCCATTTTGTCGCGGTGGCCCCTTAAAAACCCGAGGCTCGTTCGGCTTAAAAACTGTAAAGACAAGATGAGGGGGAAGGAAAAAAGACTCGGATCGCAATCGGGTGTCGTGGTCGATGTGATGCTCCCGAACGGCCCGCTCCGCGTTGTCTGTATTCATCTGGATGCCCACTCCTCACAACCCCAGCGGTATCATCAGATACGCGCGATTTTGGGATTTTTGGAAAAAGAAAAATTCAATGGACCGACGTTGATCGGCGGAGACTGGAACACCTCGACCTATCATGCCAACCATGTCTTTTTTGTTTTTTTCAGTTTTTGGCGGAAAGTGTTGATGGGGGTAAAAAGAGTCTGCGAAAAACACTACCCTTATCCCGAGCGCTATTTCGAAAAAAAATTGTTTCAATATTTGGAGAAGAAAAATTTTGATTACAAAAATTTCAATGCGCTGGGGGTCCCGACCATCCATTATCAGATGGGGGATATTCGCAAAAACAAGAATCTCCGCGATTGGATCCCCCAATTTTTTCAGCCTTTTGTCGATTGGGCGATGAAAAAAGTCGAAGGCAAAGCTTCCCTTAAGGTGGATTGGTTCGCGGCTAAGCATTTGACGCCGATTAAAGAGAGCCAAAGGGTCATCGCCAATCTTACGCACAACGGAGAGCCGATCTCCGACCACGATGCGATTATGGTCGACTTTAAAATTTCCGGATGATTTTGATTTTATCTTCTTTTTCGACCCGTGATTTGTCCGGCCATTCCACAATATCTCCGCGACGGATCTGATCGAAAACGAAATTATGCGGGCTCTTATCTTTATTAAGACGATCGATCTTTTTCAAAAATCCGCAATCACCGCACAAAATCAATTCCCGCTTTCCCTTGGAAATAAGCGGCGAGCTGACGGTACGCCACAAGGAGCCAGGAGTATACTCCTGGCTCCTTGTGGCGCCAAAGATCATATACGCCATCTTCAAATAATCATGCTTGTTGCCAACAATCTGATCGACCTGTCGGATTATTTGCGGGCACTTCCAATGGATATAAAAATGGCACCAGTCTCTGGGGCCGGCGGCCAGCATGGGGCAGTTTTTTTGATGCAGGCATGGGGCGAGGACAACCCCCTTCTTTTTTTCAATGAGGATATCCCTCAATTTCATTAACTGCCGGGTCGTGATGCGCAGCGCCGGTTCGATGATAATAAAAGTGTTGGAGTGTTTAAGTGTAGAAGTGCAGAAGTCAATTTGTTGATTGAATGGGACCTCACTTAAAAAATTGGCCGCAATGCAGATATCCACAGTTCCTTTAGGAGGAGTCGGACACCTCACGAAAGAGAGGCGGTGATGGGAGGGGGCCAGTTTTTGCCACAGGGCTAAGGCATCTTTCCGGCTCCCCTCATTTTGTTCAAAGGCAAAGACTTCCAAAGGACGATCCTTGAAAAAGACAGAACAGGCGAGGGCTGCGGTTCCCGGCCCGGAGCCGAGATCGAGGATTTTTAATGGACTGTGGACCAGGGACTGTGGACCAGGGACCAACTGCTCTAAACACTTATAAACTTTCACAAAATTTTGCAAAACAAAGTATAAAAGATAGGCCGAGCGGAATTCTTTTTTATTGAAATAGTTTTTTGGCAAAATGGAGCGGCCTTCGGTAAAGGCGGTTGATAGCAGATCGGCCCCCTTCGCGAAAAATTGAAGATCGTGATGGGTCCATTCGCGGTGTTTGTGACGATGCGGCGGCAAATAGGCCTCTTTCAGGCGCCATTGAATCGCAGCCTCGAGTTTTTTGAGAAAGCTTTGCATAAGGTGCCAGGCACCTCGTGATCACGAGGTGCCTGGCACCTTATGCACCGATGAAGACTCTTTTAAGAGCCCGATCGAGGCGCTCCAACCCTTCACCCACCTCTTTTTTGCTGATCGACAGGGCGGGGCGAAAGCGGATGGTCTTTTTTCCAGAGGCCAGAAGCAAAACAGATTCTTTTTCGATGGCCGTTTGCAAGGCTTTCTTGCGAAGTGCTTCGGTCGGAAGATCAAAGGCCAGAAGGGTTCCAAGCCCCCGTATGTTGGTGACGGGATAGCGGTGCGACAGTTGTTGAAAGCCGTTTAGAAATTGCTTTTCCCGCTCACGGACATTTTTCAGCAGATCATATTCCCGGATGATTTCGATATAGCGCGTGGCACGGACCATATCGGTCAGATTGCCGCCAAAGGTGGAGTTGATCCTGCTGGAAATTTTGAAACAATTGTCGGTCACGTTTTTGTCGATGCGGTCGGTGACGGCAATGCCGCCGACCTGCACCTTTTTGGCAAAGGCCATGATATCGGGCCGGACCCCAAAATGCTCCCAACACCACCATTTTCCGGAGCCGCCCAGCCCCGTTTGTACCTCGTCAAAAATCAGCAAAACATCGTTTTCATCCGCGACCCTTCTTAAAACACGCAAAAATTCGGGCCGGAAATGATTGTCGCCCCCCTCGGATTGCAGCGGCTCGATAAGAATAGCAGCCACTTGCGGCCCGAATTGTTTCAAGACGGCATCGATCTGCGAAAGCGATTTGGCCTCTCGATCTTCAATCGTCAAGGGATAGGCCTCTTCTTCATAAACATTGATTTTGGGATTGATGATCCGCGGCCACGGGAACTTCGGAAAATATTGTGTTTTGCGCAGGTCAAAAGAATCGGTAAGGCTTAGTGTATAACCGAGACGACCGTGAAAACCTTGGGCAAAGTGGATCACCTGATCGGCCTCCAGCGTCAGCCCCCGCTTGAGATTGAGCCGCGTCTTCCAGTCGAAGGCCACCTTGAGCGCGTTTTCCACCGCGCACCCGCCCCCCTCGACAAAAAAGAGGTGCTTAAATTGTTTACGCAGGGCCGTGGCATCAAAAACGTCGACAAACCTTGCAAGGTGGGGGGAGTAGACATCGCTTAGAGCCACTTTGGTTTGGGAGGCCTCCTTGAGCGCCTTTTGATACGCGCTATTTTTTAAACCGGGATGGTTAAAGCCGACCGGAAGAGAACCAAAGAAGGCGTAAAAATCGATATAGGTCTTTCGGTCGAGCTGATTATAAACATGAGACCCCTTGCTCTTTTTCAAATCGATCACGACATGATAGCCGTCAATCAACACTCTTTTCTTGAGAAGATTTAATCCCTTGTCGCCGTCATAATTTTTTGTGAATGATGTCATTTTAACTTTGTCATTGCGAGGCCCCAAAGGGGCCGTGGCAATCTCCCGTTCAGGTGCCGAGGGATTGCTTCACCCTACGGGCTCGCAATGACACCTTAAATCCTATATTCCAAATCCGGTTCCACATAACCGGTATCAATCTGGGCTAACTGCAATTTTCCAGACAAATCCCAGTTAACCGACTGCCATTTGGTAAATTGATCGAGCACCCAAACCCCGGATTGCCGCGAACCATTGCCCGACTTGCCGTTGCCGCCAAAGGGGAGATGGGCCTCGGCACCCGTTGTGGAATTGTTGATCGATGTCATGCCGGCGGTGATTTCTTCTTTCCATTGGTAAATATATTGCGGGGTGTTGGTGTAGATGGCGGAGGAAAGCCCATAGCCGGTTCCGTTGGCCAGATCCAACGCCTCATCCAAGTTTTTACAAATCATGACATTAAAAAGGGGCCCGAAGGTTTCGGTCGCATAGATTTTGTCAGTGGGTTTCACATTGGCCACAATCGACGGAAAAGCATAGACACCCTTGTCGGGATCGCCGACAAAATGTTTCCATTTTTTTTGAGATGTAATCTGTCCGTTGGGCTCTGTTAACAATTCATGATGCGGTTCAATAAGAGCGGCCAGATTTTTGAGATGTGTTTTCAAAAATACTTCGGAGATCATGGGGCCATAGGTGATTTCTTCCTGCATCGGATCGCCGATTTTCATTTCAGATACTTTTTTAAGAAATATTTTTAAGAATTTTTCCTGAATCTGTTTGTGCAAAATTAAATTCCCCATGCTGGTACAGCGCTGACCGGCCGTGCCAAAGCCGGCCCACAAAGCCCCGGTGGCGGCCAGTTCCAGATCGGCATCCTCCATCACCACCAGCGGGTTTTTCCCTCCCAGTTCCAAACAGGGGTTTTGAAGGTTACGGCCGCAGACCTCTCCTATTTTTTGGCCGACCTCCGTGGAACCGGTAAAGCCGAATTTGTCGATCAAACCCTTTTCCACCATATTGATTAAATGGGCCCCGGTCGAATTGGCTCCGAGTCCGAAAACGACATTAAAAACTCCTTCGGGGAGTCCGGCCTTTTTCAAAAGTTCTGCAAAATAATGAGAGGTGAGTGGCGTATCGTGCGATGGTTTCCAGACACAGGTGTTGCCGCAAACCAAAGCCGGAACAAAGTACCACGCGGGGACGGCGACCGGAAAGTTGCCGGCGGTAATGCAGGCAAAAACGCCGACCGGCCTTCTATAAGTGTAGAGTTCTTTGTTGGGCATCTCGGAGGGGATTGTCATTCCATAAAGGCGGCGCCCTTCGCTCACAAAAAAATTGCAGGTATCGATGGCTTCTTGAACATCGCCCCTGGCTTCGCGAAGCGGTTTTCCCATCTCGCGCGTGACAATTTTAGAGAGGGCCTCTTTATTTTTTTCAAGCAGTTTTCCGAAATTGTGGATGATGCCGGCGCGAAGTGGAGCGGGGGTTTTCTTCCAAATTTTAAATGCCGATTTGGCTTTTTGGCAGGCCTCTTCCACCTCTGCCGGCCCGGCTATGTCAAAGGTGCCGATGATATCTTTCAAATCGGCCGGATTTCGAGATTCAAATTTTTCCATAATTATCTTATGACAAACATCTTCTATTTATACGCCGCAATGCCGGTGATTGCCTCACCCAAAATGAGTGCATGAATATCGTCGGTCCCTTCGTAGGTATAAACGCTCTCTATGTTCATCATGTGGCGGATGACGGGGTATTCGTCGAGAATGCCGTTGGCCCCCAGAATTTCGCGGGCCAAGTGTGAAATTTCACGGGCGATGGCGCAGTTGTTCCTCTTTCCCATCGATATCTGTTGCGGCGTAATGGTCCCGGCATCTTTGAGCCTTCCTAATTGCAGAGCCAGCAACTGGCCTTTGGTGATTTCGGTCAACATATGGGCCAGTTTTTTCTGCGTCAGCTGAAATCCGCCGATCGGTTTGTCAAACTGGATTCTTGTCTTGGCGTATTCAACCGCCGCCTCGTAACAGGCCATGGCCAGCCCCAGCGCCCCCCACGCAATGCCGTAGCGGGCCTGCGAAAGACAGCTCAAAGGCCCTTTTAATCCTTCCGCTTTGGGAAGGCGGTTTTCTTCCGGCACTTCGACATTATCCAAGACCAATTCAGAAGTGACAGAAGCCCTAAGACTGAATTTCCCCTTCATCTCCGGTGCGCTAAAACCCTTCATCCCCTTTTCCACCAAAAACCCGTTGATTTTGCCCGCCTCATTTTTGGCCCAAACAACGGCCACATCGGCAATCGTTCCATTGGTGATCCACATTTTTGTCCCGTTCAAAATCCATTTTGAGTCCTTTTTTTTGGCTTTGGAGAGCATCCCCGCCGGGTTGGAACCAAAATCGGGTTCAGTTAGTCCAAAACAGCCGATTTTTTTGCCCGAAGCCAAAAGAGGGAGCCATTTTTTCTTCTGTTCTTCGGAGCCGTACGCAAAAATGGGGTACATCACCAGCCCCCCCTGCACCGATGCGGCCGAGCGCATGCCGGAATCGCCCCGTTCCAGTTCTTGCATCAAAAGACCATAGGCAACGCTGTTCAAACCGGCACAGCCGTATTCTTGCGGCAGAGTGGCCCCCAAAAACCCAAGCGCCCCCATTTTTGGAAAAAGCTCTTTGGGGAAGGTGGAGTCGCGATTGTGTTTGTTGATAATGGGGAGTATCTCTTTTTCAGCAAAACCCCGGGCCATTCTCTGGACTTCGATCTCCTCTTCCGATAAGAGACTCGCGATATTCAAGAAATCTGTGGAATTCAGGTGGCCCATGAGAGCCGCTTTTTTATGATGAAAAAAGCCCTTTGTCTAGTTTTGCTTTTATTTCCCGGTTTGGTTTTTGCCGCCCCCCTTAACGTCGATTTGGTCGATGAAAACGATGTGGCCGTTTATGATTCCATCGACCGGCTGACCGCTTTTGGGTTGATCGATACCTTGAACAAAGGGCAAAGGCCTTGGTCGAGAAACGAGGTGGCCCGGATGATTCGCGAGGCCAAAGGAAATTTAGAACGGATCGACAATGTTCCCGTAGAGATTCAGGCAAGGCAGACTTTGAAATTTTTAAGCAAGCGGTACAAATCAGAATTGGACGATGTTTCTGAAATCGCTTTTTATCCCCTGCGCGAAGTCAGTTTTGAATATCTTTTTCTCGACAGCCCCAACCGACAGGTGCCGATCAATGTGGGGAATTCCGGAGACGAAATCCGCGCGGTTATCAATCCGCTGATCGCCTACCGAAAAGGGCGCTCGTATCAGGACACGCACAACTTTGGCATTGAGACAACCTCGGAACTTGATCTGACCAAATATTTTGCGGTCTGGGCCGCCCCCAACTTTTTGTTCCGTGTGAGAGAGGGGGCCCCCGATTACGTGCGGATCGGGTTCGACGATCTTTACGGGCGAACCGAGTTTTCCAACATCGGCATACAGCTGGGGCGCGACGTGGTGGCCTGGGGGCAGGCCCGCTACGGCGGCATTGTCAATTCCACCAATGCCACGCCGCTCGATATGCTCAAAATTTCAAATGTGAGTCCGTTTGAATATCCGTGGATTTTCAAATTTTTGGGCCCTTCATCGGTCGGTTTTTATTTCGGCATCATGGAGGACAACCGGATTTTTCCGCGCGATTATATCACCGGCCTGAAAGTCACTTTTCAGCCGTGGCGCAACGTAGAGTTTGGGTTGTCGGGAGAATTGATGTCGGGGGGGAGGGGGTCGCCGAAAGCCTCTTTGGGGAAGAGGGTTGCCGATTTTTTCGGCGTTTTCGCGACGATCGTGAACGACGACCCGAATATTTCCAACCGTCTGGGCGGGATGGATTTTTTGTTCCGGATTCCCAAATGGCGCGGGCTCGAATTTTATTATGAGTTGTTGCTCGAAGATACCCAGTCGATTACCCACTGGAACACGATGTTCATCGACTATGCCATGCACCAAGCCGGCATTTTCATGCCGCGGCTCAATGACATCGGGACGCAGAATTTAAGATTCGAGTTTGTCTATGCCGGTTTCAGGCCCTATCGCCATCATCAATTCAAATCAGGATGGACGAGAAACGCGCGCATTTTGGGCAACGAGATGGGGCCTGATTCGATCGGAGCGGCGATCACTTTTGAGAGCCGGCCGACCTATCATTTTGTGCAAACGCACCAGTTTGCGGTGGAAAACAGGGGGAGCGATCTTTACTTTATGTTTAATGACGCCACAGAGGTGCGTGTGGAACAGCACAATCCCTCTGAAACCCGTTATCGCTGGATGAGTGCCTTTACATTGGAGAGCAAGCCGCAGGTCGACTGGACTTTAGGGTTTGGCTACGAGCGGATAGAGCAGTTCAATTTTGTTCCGGGTTCCAATCGAAACAACTTTCTTGTCAACTTGCGGATGAATATTTATCCGAGAGGGAAGGTAGCAAAGAAATAATGTGCCCAGGACAGGATTTGAACCTGCATGCCTCGCGGCGCCAGCCCCTCAAGCTGGTGTGTCTGCCGTTCCACCACCTGGGCATTTCTGATAATTCCAATAATCTATTTCAAACAGGTCTTGCGTCTTTATAAACTTCCTAGTCAAGCAAGGAATACTGTCT
>JAUYJH010000165.1 GCA_030688705.1 Deltaproteobacteria bacterium | reverse complement strand
GTTGCGAGGAGCCGTAGGCGACGAAGCAATCCCGGTTTTATCTGGATTGCTTCGCCCTTCGGGCCTCGCAATGACAATCTTTGGCAACGGTTTGGGACAAATGCTGATTCCCAAATCCAGGGCCTCTTTTTTCAAAGAGGGCTTCCAATATTCTGCGGTACAGAGATACAAATTATCAAAACCCTGCTCTTTTAATTTTTTGATGATTTCGATGCCGTTGAGCTCGCTGTTTTCAAAATGGTAGTCGATGATGGCTGTCCCGCTCCGCTCACCCTGAGCCTTGCCTGCCTGCCGGCAGGCAGGTCGAAGGGTAAATTCTTCATAACAGGCATACGTCTCCGCCGTTATCCCCTCTTTCGCCAAAACCATCCGCCATTGTTCCAGCAAAGTATAATCGTCATCAATCACCACGATCGGCATATCTGTCCGCGCTGTAATCTCGAACATCTCTGTTGCCATGCCGGCACCAAACGGAAGATTCACATGAAACAGGCAACCCATGCCGGGGGATGTCTCTAAACTCAATATGCCACTGTGTTCTGCAACGACCTCCCTCACAAAAGCGACTCCAATTCCGTTGCCATCTTTTTTCCCTTCGCTGAAACCCTCGCGCAAAAGCTTTTGCCCCTTTTCATGGGTCATGCCGGGACCGGTATCCTTGATGCTGACCAAGACCCTCCCGTTTTTCAGTTCCGTCGTTAACGCAATCTCTCCGGAAAAAGCCATGGCTTCCAAGGCGTTCTTGATAATGTTACCAAAGGCCCTCTGCAAACGATTATGTTTTCCATCAAGCCAGATGGCGTCACGCCAGTAGAGTTTCTTGAATCGGACATCTCCCAATCCCGGCTGGGCCATATATTCCCCGGCCAACTCATCCAGAACCTCATGCAGATTAAAACGGGCGATAGCTTCCTCTTGCCCCTTGTATTTTTGCAATAGATCATTAGCAACATGTTCCAAGCGCTTGGAGCTCAATTCCAAAAGATTTGTGATGTTTGAAAAATCTTTTTCTGCCGCGTTCTGCTGTAAAAGATCGATCACGGCATGAATGCCGGAAAGAGGTCCACGCAAATCATGCGCCACTTTTGAAGCCATTTCCCCGACTTCCGCAAGGCGCGTGACCGGCTTGAGATTTTTATCGACCGAAGAAAAGTGGGTGAGCATGTAAAAACATCCGCCGATAATGCAAAGGGCAAACGCGGTAAAAATGAGAATATTAATGAGCGTGCCGACATCAGCGGGATAGAGCCAAAAGAAAATTTTCAAAGCCAAAAGCGGGACAAGCGTAACGGCAAAAAGAATCGATTGGAATTTAATAAGTCCGCTGTAAAAGATTTTTCGTGAGACATTTTGCACAAATCATTCCTTTTCCAAAATGGGTGACGCAAGAGGCTGCGGCGGCAGTTCTGTGGCGCAGAGTGTTTTGCGCTGAGCCCTCTTCAAGACAAAATTGCCAATGATAGCGCTGGCCAAAAGCAAAAAGGCGGGAATCGCCCAGCCGATCGTTGTTTTGGCGCCGCTCGTTCCCCCAGCCGGAATCGCCAACAGCATGACCAACAGACTTCTCATCAAACTCCCAAACGACATGATGGTGGCTCTCTGTTGGGAGTGTTCTTCCGGGATGTAATTATTCACCAAGGTTTCATAACAGGGGGCAATCACACCGTAGGCATATTCCACCGCCAAAATGGCAAAAGTAAAATACCAGAAAGTATCCAACCCTCTTGCGGTCAGCCAGCTTAAAGTCAAAATTGGAAGCGCCGCAAAAAGGGATGTGGCGATGAACCAGCGTCTTAAAACAGTATTGTGTGTGCGGGCACCGTTCTTTTTGTGCCAGCGGCGTGTCCAAAGGGTTAGGGTGTGGGAACCGAGTGTGCTCACTAACAGGATAGCCACCACAAGCCCGATCCACAAAGAAGTTTGAATATTGGTTGGGACTCGTGTCCGCAAATAAACCGGCCACAGGTAATCGACAATATTGACGACAAACATATAACTCGCAAAGACTAAGGTGAGCGACAGGATGACAGATGACTTTGAAAAAACTTGAAAGCCAACGCCCAGTATTTCACCAATTCGTCTGGTAATGACAGTTAAAGAAACGGTTTTATGTTCCAGAAATTGAATATTTTTAACCTCTTCCATTTCGCCAAGACAGAAAGCAACGCAAACCATGCAGGATAATGCTCCGATCAAAAAGCCGACATACGGAATATGCCAGACATAAAAAAGGACGCCCAAAATGCCGCCAAGAATTTGCGCCAAAAAATTATAAGTATAAGATCGGGAAAGAAGGTGCTCATAGCCGATATCCGGCGCTCTTTCTCGAAGGCTGTCAACGCACCATGCAGTGAATGTGCCGCTGAAGAAGGTGTATGAGAAACCAAAAAAAAGAGCGGCTATAATTCCCAAAGTTAAAACTAGGGTGATAGATTGGGAAAATGAGATGGCGGCCAAAAAAATAAAAAAACACATACGACAAACAAAACTCCACACGACTGTCCACTTACGCCCTATTACATCACCAATGGCTCCTGTTGGCACTTCCAAAAAAGTAATCAGGGCTGTCATAATTGCGAACCAAAGGGTGGTTAATGTCATCCCTAATTTAGGATCACTTGCATGAGATAATTTTTCGTAAAAAAGCGGCCCATAGGTAAAAACATAAAGCCCCATCGTAAAACCCATGACTCCCTGCACCACTTTTGCCACACGCCAAATATGACGCACCTCGGGGGAGAGAGATTTGATGTTCATGAAAAGACCTCCAGATTGATTTTGGGAATTTTTTGGAAAAGGCGAGAGCTAAAATATGGATCCTGCATCTGGTTCTCTTTAAACATATTATCCGTTCGAATCAAGCAGTTTTATTCCCCACGCAACCTTTTCGGAAGGCGGTCGAAGAAGTTGCGTGGCGGGGCGGACCGCGAAGCCGTTTATTTAGCTAACCAGCGGTAATACAAAAGGAAATTTAAAGATGTCCTTGACACAGATGGTCATGAGAGTAGAAAACGCGATCAAGATGAAGAGGAAGGGGTTTTTATTGTGCCTCGCTATTTGGCTGGCGGGTTGCGGCAGCAGCCAGAATCTCTTAGGCGGCTTCCCTATAATGGATAAAACCTAGAGTCACACCATCTCTTTGCGCAGTAGAAAGAATTTCCTCCGCTTTTTGCGCCGCCTCCATCTCTACAAACGCATCTCCGCATTGATTACAAACAAAAGCAGGGACATCTTGAATAACAATTAATTCTTTCTTGCCTAGCGGATAAGGCAAATCCGTTTTTCCCTTAACCATTTCCCCTTTACAAAGCGGACATTTCACGTTGGCCTCCTTTTTCTAAATCCCTCTTCCCATTTTGTTTTGTCAGGCTCATAGACGGTAATAATCCATATCCATTCTTCTGCTTCATCTAAGGCCACGACCACATGGAGAGGCCTTTGTGAAGAAGTATAACCCATGAGAAGGGCGGTGGGTAGAGGTTTGTCGGTGGGGTATTTTTCTAAAATTTGGCCCTGTTGTAAAATCTCCTTGATCTCGACTGCGCGGATATTTCTTTGATACATCCTTAAAAGGGTATGCCGCTTGAACGCGATCCGGTTTTTGAACGCAAGATTTTTCAAGTATTCCATGTTCATGCCTTTCTGTTTAGCAAAGGTTAGCAACAAAGGCAAACTGCGATAAAGACATCCATATTTTAAAGACGGCTGTGCTGGAAATCCCCTAAAATCCCCCCTGCCCCCCTTTTGCAAAGGGGGGAAAATCATTCATAAGACACGCAACATTTTATACGGCGTGCCGATATAAGGGGTGATGTCACTGCTATTGACACCCCATGTCATCAGAGTAAAAGTCTGGCCCAAGATGAAAGGGAGAGGGGCGTTCCGCGTTCTATGTTCTGCGTTCTGTGTCCTTTTATTCGGTTGCGGACATGGCGGCAATCTTTTACCCGATTCGCAAAATAATCCTTCCGCTTCAGCCACCCCTTCCGTTTCCAAATCAAACGATTCCCAATTGGAAAATTTTGTCGAGCAGATTTATTCGACCGAATATCAGGGGTATTTGATTGCGCAGGTTTCTTCTGAATCACTTCTGGAAGGTGTGACTGCAAAACCCCTTTTTGGTGAGAGCGCCAAACAGGTGAAAAATTGGATGCGTCAATTGGAAAAGGCGAGCGGCAAGAAATTAAAGAGCGATCTTTCGGCTTTTTATCGGATTGATGAAAAAGATAAAGCGAAGGCCGAAGAGATTTTGAGAAAATTATGGAAGGGGAGCGGAGTCAAATCGGTTTATCCTTATATGAAATCTATACCCTTTGGCATTTAAAGCATTCCCGTTTTAAGCGGCCAGCTGGGGTATTTGGGATTATATGAAACGACGGGGGGTTTAAGTTTTGATGCGATGTGGAATGAAGGGGTGAGGGGAGAAAATGTTACTGTTTTTTCTGATGGAGAATGCGATTGGAATGTAGATCACGAAGATTTACCGAGAGGACCATATCTTAACCGCTCTGGAATTTCTAATTGTGAAGATTTTGCCATTGCCCACGGTACGGCAACTCTTGGAGTATTAGGCGGATTGAACAACAGTCACGGTGTTAAAGGGATCATTTCCAATGCAGTCTTGGGTACAGCAGATAGTACAAGATGCCTCGATGCAGCAGTTGGTTCTTCTCCGGCCGGGGAAATTTATCTCTGCACAGGTGGAGTAACTGGTGCTGACGACAGGCCCGTTGCTGCCGAAGTTAGTCCTGATGCTTTTGCAGCATTTGAGGCGGCAACACTCGCGGGAGTAACTGTAATCGAAGGCTCCGGCAACAGCGCCGTCAACTACGACACCGATGATGTCTATTTCGAAGGAAGCCATGATCTCTCCAGAGAAAACAGCGGCGCTATCATGGTCGGCGCCTCCATGGGGGCCAATCGTCAAAAGTTGGCGGCAAGCAACTGCGGCAACCGCATCGATCTTTATTCGTGGGGCTCCGGCATCGTCACCACCAGTTACCCCAGCGTCTTCAATTGGGAAGGAACGCCACCCTTCGACAATAATCCGAATAATCCAAATACTTTCTATACCAATAAATTCGGCGGCACTTCCGCCTCATCGGCGATTATTGCCGGCGCCGCAGCGTTACTGCAAAGCTACGGCAAACAACAGATGGGGACTCACAAATATCTGACGCCGCAAAAGATGAAAGACATTTTGGTACAGTCGGGTGTCGATGCTGTGGGGGACAACGGCTGTCGCATCGGCAGACAGCCGCGGATGGACTCGGCGATTGATCTTTTCGATTCTTTTTGGACCGGTATCCGCCGCGACTTTCCCGAATTGGCGCGGGGGGATGAAATTGGGGGGAGCAGAAGATTGGCATTGCGCAACAGGGGTGTCGGTTTGGTTTGCAATTTATGGGATTTTGAAACTTCTGATCCGTCGTGCCCTGAAACGGCAGTTTGCGTTTTGGAGCCCGAAACAGAAGTGAGCAATCTTTGCAAAAACATGCGCTGTATGCCGCTGGATGTTGCCCGTTCTGATTATGATTGTGTGGCGGGGGCGATATGGCCGGCCGGTTTGAAGATTGCCAAGCCGCTCGATTTTGACGGTGATGGCAAAGCCGATCTGGTGAATTGGACCAAAACAAAATGGCAGATCGATCTCTCCTCGGTTCCACCCCCCGCTCATCCTGAGCTTGTCGAAGGATTGGGGGCGTGGGATGTACAGATCACCCCGCCGGCCATCAGCACCCGCTGGCTTTGGCCGGTGACCGAAGATTACAACAGCGATGGCCGCGCCGATCTTGCGGTTTATGATAAAGAGCATGGCGTTTGGTACATCAAATTTACGACGAGCAAACTGTTAAACCCCGTTCATGGTGAGCCCGTCGAACCATGGACGTGGGACCGCCAAGTCACGCATCCATACCGTGATGAACTGAACCGAAATGTCTGGGCGGCAAAGTACGCAAGGCCGATGCCGGGGGATTACAATGGCGATGGATGGATTGATTTGGCTTTGGCCCGAAGCGACGGCATCTGGAGCATCGATTTCGGCGGGCCGTTGCAGAGCGACTACGGAACATTTGATCAGAATGTTACTTATTTGACCGCGCAAGAATTATCCCAAGCGCCGGGGTGGGCGTATTTGCCTGCAATTGCTCAAGATGGTTTTATTCACTACAAAGTTCCCGATGGAATAACTGGAGAAGGTGAGTTGCGATATATGTCGCCTACGATGGGACAGAGGGGTATTGCTAATAGAGATGGTGATCGTTTCGTTTCATTATTCGGAAATACATCGATTCCACTTTTAGGTTGGTATGGATTAACTGACATTGGAATTAAATCCAATAATGGCAATTGGGATATATTGAATTTAGGTCGCAGTTTGGGAATAGAACCAGTTTCAATCAATAATATATTTGGCGATCTCGACTGCCACCCGTTTGTAGCCGACTGCGATGGCGATGGCGTTCACGACCGTGCCGTGCAATGTCCCACCGAATTTAGGATTGTGATGAGTGCTACCAATGAGCTTTTGCGCGTGCCGCTCGGCTACAACACCAGTGAATTTTCCCTGCCGGGAAAGATTTATACCGGCGGCATCTCTTACGGCACTGTCCAGCAATGGGTTCAATATCAACTCAACACCTCTCCCGCCGCACCGGTTATTCCGGTTGACATGGCCCAGCCCAGTTTTTGCACCCTCCCCTGGGCATCACAGATGCCGGAATGTAGGTAAAAAAGCGTGTTGAAAGTGCTTGAAATATAATGCTTTTTTATTTTTGGAATTGGCATAAGAGTTACTCTTAAATGGAAGCAACAAATTTTTGAGGTTTGCGATAACTCACTAAGGGGAGATAAAAAAGATGGCGTTGTTTATAAAAAAAGGAAATTTTTGCAAATGGTGACCCTCAGTGATCAGTTTTACAATTCAATCTTTGAGGATGCTTGCTCCCAGGTTAGGCGCTCTTCTCAATATGTCCAGACCGAATCGGACATAAAATCCGTTGTTCAGACATTGTTGAATAAAAGATTGACTACCGCAGATCCTCTTAATGTCCAGAATGTTTCCCTTCTTCTTCATTTGGTTAGAAATTTTCGAGATAATGAAATTCGTTCAATGGTTTTGGAATCATCCCGCATATTAAGAAAGCGATTATTTGGCAATAAAGTGTCTGTTATGGTGCCCGTCGAAATGAGCTCCTTTTGTTCGAGCAATTGCCGATTTTGTGGGTGGAGAAAAGACAATGCCGAAATGATTAGATTGAAACTTGCCAAGGATGCACTCATCAAAGAAATAAAATTTTTGGCAGAAATGGGGTTTGCCCATTTTGAGCTTTCATCGGGTGATGATCTGAATTTGCTTCGTTTTGAACTGCCTGAATTGATAGCGTCTGTGAAAAAAACGGCGCAAGAGATCATTCCAAGCGCGCGTGTTTCAATATGCGTCACACCTTTTTCAGAGGTGCACTATTCCCATCTGGCTCGTTGCGGCTTGGATACTGTTTTTACATGGCAGGAAACATATGACAGAGACACATATTATGCCCATATTACTTCCGGACCTAAAGCAGTCGGCTTAACAGATGATTTATCACTAGACACACATGGTGATGGGTATCTTTTTAGAATGAAATCCCAAGAGAACGCTATTCGTGCCGGATTGCAGGCAGGGTTGGGGGTCATGTTGGGGATATCCCCACATCTGGAAGCCGATATCTTGTCATCGGTTATTCATGGAAACGCGCTGATTTCTCGTTATGGAGATTCCATTGAGCCCTTAATTATAGGAATGCCAATATGGAATCCCATCACCACGCCCAAAACAGACAACCTCTCTAAGAACTCCTCAATCCGTTTGGAAGAATCCGATTTTGAATTGATTTCTGCAATCTATTTGCTTGGGTTTCCCGATCGCCATGCTTGGGTATTTCCAAATTGCCGTGTTTCCAAAATTGAACAGATGAAAAGTATCCTGACCGCCGGTTGCTTTACATCCACAATGGTTCGGCTTGGGCCCGGCGCTTATCTGGCGGAGTTAACTAATGCAGATATTCCTTCCCTTTATACAAAGATTGCTAAAGAAAAAGCTCCGCTTAACAAGCAGTCCATTATGGACGGAGAACAATTCACCCATACATTTGATTTTCACGAAAATTATCTCTCCATGTTTGCAGAAGGGCGGCTGGAAATTGTGCCAGACAGACACTTTTTATTACAAAATTAAGGGGCATAAATATGTGGGTAATAGTTCTGGGAATTAATTCTCAATTTAAACGGGCTTTTCATGCTGCGCGTGAATTGGGGCTCCACGTTTTTCTCATTACTGCTGAGAATAACGTGCCAGACGATATAAAAAATCTGACAGACAGCATGAAGGTCGTTAAGGATTATGAATTCGGTGAAATTGTTTCCATAATCAAGAGGCAACTGCCCGACGACCAAATCACTCTATTTTGGACGTTAAAAGATCAATTATTGCCTCTCACGAACAAACTCAATCGTTATTTTGATTCTCCAGCCAAATTTTATTCGGGCCCGCTTATTTCAATATGTAAAAACAAGTTAATGCTAAGAAGGGCGCTTGAAAAAACCCCCTACAATCCTGTTTTCAATCTCTATGTCCCCGGCCAAAAAAATCCGTTTTCAGCTTGGTCTGGGCCCAAGGTCATAAAACCTTTGCTGGGGTATTCCAGTATCGGCGTGGAGATGGTAACTTCTGAACAACAAGTTTATTCCGCCATTGAAAGAAGCCTGTCTGTTTTAGAAAAAATTTCACATGAAGTAAAATCTTTCGATTTTTCACATGAGTACGATGTCTGCAAAACGCTTTTGGTGGAAGATTACATTGATGGAGAGGAATATAGCGTGGAAATATTTGCCAACAAAGACGGAATAAAATGCTTGGGCATCTGTGAAAAATCTAAAATGCCCCCCCCTTATTTTGAAGAGATTTCATACTGTATGCCGGGTCGTTTAAAGCAATCCCTCTGCGATGGATTGAAATCCGCCGCCATGAAAATTGCAGAGGTTCTTGATTTTCGTTCGGGGATGGCCCATCTCGAGTTTAAATGCAGCGACAATAAAATTATTCTTCTCGATATTGGATTAAGACTTGGCGGTGGTGGCCTTACTCACGAATTAATTCATATTTCCAGCGGCATAGATGCGGTCAAGGCTGTGCTGGCTGAACTGTGCGGCATGGAGTCGAACCAATACTTAATTGAAAAAAGAAAAGATATTGCCTTGCTGTATC
>JAUYJH010000163.1 GCA_030688705.1 Deltaproteobacteria bacterium | reverse complement strand
CGAAAAGCCTGCAGGGTGATGTTGAACATTTTGAAAATAACATGGCCGGTCAGCCCAAAAACCACCAACACCACAAAAGCGGTGATGCAGGCTATTTTAGCGGTTCTCAACTGTTCCTCTTCAGTCTGCGTGGCGGTGAGGGTCAGAAAGGCAGAAGAGGCCGAAAAAGGGTTTAAAATCACGAACATGGCCGGGAAGGCGATAAAAATGTAATCTGCGACGCTCATAAATTTCGGCTATACATGAGGTATGGGCAATTTTTTGTCAAGACACGTTGCAAAATGGAAAAGGACCCCGTGAAAGCATACAATATTGTTTATAATAAATGTTGATTTTATACACAAATATGTGTATTAATCAGGGCGTGGGAAAAACATTCAAATTCGACGTTATCATCGGCGAAGAGGATATGTGCGACAGGGAACCGGAAAAGAAAAGAATCCTCTCCCTGATGAAACGAAATGGGAGAATTATCATATACAGCTTGAGAAGAATGGGAAAGACGTCGCTCGTTGATGTTTGCAGTAAAAAAATGAGGTCCATTGATTCTGAAGTTTTCCACTTGTATGTGGATTTGAGTGAGGTGGCCAGTCTCAAGGAAACTGCGGTCCGGTTCCGTTCCCATTATGAATTTGCCTTGAAAGAGCAATTTCCACTGAAAAAAGTCAAAATACACATCAATGATCTTCTCTCGCGCCTCAAGCTGGATATCCCCGGGGGCGTTGAACTTTCCCTTGAAAAATACGCATCCCTTCAGCCCGAAGAATATCTGATGTCCCTTTTTCAGGAATTGAGGAAAATCGGCGAGAAGGGTCCTCTTGCCCTTATCATAGATGAATTTCAGGGCATTTCCGGATTGAATGATGCGCAGGCTATTTTGCGGCGTGAGGTTAAAAAACTCGACAATGCCGCTATCGTCCTGATGGGGAGCAATCAACGCTTATTATATGGAATGTTTAACAATAAAAAATCGCCCTTTTTTGGATTTGGGGAAGACTTGGAACTGAAACCGATATCCATTGGCGATTATGTCCCCTATATGAATGAGCGTTTTTCAGAAGTGAATGTATCCATTGATTCTGAAGTTGCGGCTTATATGATGGAAAAAATGAACGGGATACCAAACTATATCAATGAACTGGGGTCATGGATTGTGGACACGCAGACACGGACGCAATTGACAAAAGGACATATCGATGAAGCGCTTGAGACGGCGGCTCATTCAAAAAAAGGAAGATATGAAAGCGCTCTTTATGGCTACAGCATCAATCAGAGAAAGTTCGTAAAAGCGGTTGCCAAAATGGGCGTTGTCAAATCCTTTACTGGAAAGGAAATGGTTCTGGAAACAGGATTGTCGCCGACGGAATTAAGCCGTATCGGGAAAAATCTTGAGGATGCCCCAATCCTGTCCCGCGACACAGAAAACCGGTTTTTCATATTGGACCCTTTTTTTAGAAAATTTTTGGAGATGATGTAAAATGATTATTTATTATTTATTAGCCTGTTTGCTCCTCGGATTTTCGGCGCAGGCTCAAAGCGGCACACTCCACGTTGTTACCTCGCTCGATCCTCTCGAGGCTAAGGAGTATTTAAAACAATTTCAGGCCGAGACTAAAATTGCGGTGACGACGATTCGCCTTTCGGCGGGGGAGGTGGTGGCGAGGCTTAAGGCCGAAAAAAATAATCCGACGCAAAGTGTCTGGTTTGGGGGGCCAAGCCTCGATTACATCGCCGCTGCGGATGAAAAATTGCTCGAACCGTATTCTTCGGCGGCGACACAAAAAATTCCGGAAAAATTCCGTGATGCAAAAGGCTATTGGACCGGCATCTATTTTGGTTCTCTGGGTTTCATTACCTACAAGCCTTTTTTGGTAAAAAAGGGTTTGCAACCCCCTTTATCTTGGGAAGATTTGCTGTTACCCGTTTATAAAAATGAAATTGCGGTGGCCCTCCCTTATACCTCCGGCACCGGTTTCACACTCTATGCCGGTCTGGTGCAGTTGATGGGGGAGGATGGGGCTCTGCAATATTGGAAAAAACTCGATAAAAATATGAGGCACTATACCAAATCGGGCTCTGGGCCGGTGTTGGAGACCGCCTTGGGTGAAGTGGGGGCCGGCGTTGCCTTCAGCCAGGATATTTGGCGCAAGGCTACGTCACGCGGGTTTCCGGTGTCAGTCAGTTATCCAAAAGAGGGAACGCCCTATGAAATTGGGGGTGTTGCGATTATCAAAGGGGCCAAAGAAAAAGAGGCGGCCCAAAAATTTATCGACTGGATGGTTTCTTTGAGGGGGCAAAACCTGATGCACAAGTGGGGGCGCTACCCGATTTTGCCCGGGGCGAAAACTCCCAAAGGTTTGGGCGGGCCAACCGATCTCAAGTTGATTGACATGAATCCCGCGCTGGGTCTTAAGCGCAATCTTTTGTTGACCCGCTGGCGCCAGACGATAAAGAAATAGGAGTGAGAGGAAGTAAAACGTGTTTTCCCTATTGTCATTCCGGCGAAAGCCGGAATCCAGGAATTTTTAATCTGGATTCCGGATATTTTTGCATTCGCAAAAATTCCGGAATGACAGGCTCACCCCAACCCTCTCCCTCTGGGAGAGGGGGGATACAATAATGTTCCTAACATTTCTTTTTTTATTCTTCTTCCTCTTCGTCCTCTACCCTTTGGGGCATCTTTTTGTCGGGTTTGAGCGGCCTGTCCTGGATGCGCAAATCTGGACCCCTTTTTTAAACAGTTTAAAATTGGGCGCCGTTGTGGGGTTCTTGGCCTCCCTTTTCGGTTTTGTCTTGGCACTCGCAACCACGCAAAAAAAACTTTTCGGAAGAAAAATATTCGCGAGCCTTGCGACACTCCCCCTTATTTCGCCGCCGTTTGTTTTGGCGATAGCCATGATTCTGCTTTTCGGCAGACAGGGGGTCATCACGCAGACCGTTTTTGCGGGGACCCCCCTCTTTCCAATCTACGGGTTTTGGGGGTTGGCCTTGGTGGAGGTTTTGGCCTACACCCCCACTGCTTATCTTATTTTGAAAGGGGTTTTGGAGGCGATTCCGGCCTCCATGAAAGAGGCCGCTCTCAATCTGGGGGCAGGCCGCCGCTATACCTTTTTGAAAATTGTTTTACCGCTGGCCAAACACGGCCTCATCAGCTCTTTTTTGCTGGTTTTTATGGAATCGCTGGCCGATTTTGGCAATCCTTTGATCCTTTCGGGCAATTTTGAGGTGCTGGCGGTCAAGGCCTACATGGAAATGACCTCCTTTTACAATATCCACGCGGCCACCGCGATGGCGCTGATGCTTTTGGCCCCGTCGCTCATCGCGTTTTTCGGCCAGCGGTTGTTTTTGAAAAAAAGCGTCGTGGTGGTCGGCGGCAAATCGCAGGGGTCGTCTTTTGATTGGCTCGGGAAAAAACCGAGAAGGGTGTTGTTTCTTCTCTGCTCTCTTTACAGCCTTCTCATCATTTTGATGTACGGGATGATCTGCGTCGGGAGCGTCACCAAGGCTTGGGGGGTTGGGTTTGCATTCACCTTGGGCAATTTCAAAGAGGTCTGGGAGCTTTCGTCCAAAACCCTTTTCGATTCCGTTTTTCTGGCTTTTATCTCCGGGCCGATAACCGGTCTTTTGGGGATGGCGATCGCCTATCTGGTGGTGCGGCGGAAATTTTTGGGCCGCAGGCTTTTGGAGGCGGTTACCCTGTTTGCCTTTGCCGTTCCCGGAACCGTTTTGGGTTTGAGCTACGCGATTGCCTTTAACAAGCCCGTTTTGGGTCTTCCCGTTTTGCAGGGAACGTGGGCCATTATTCTCCTTTTGTTTGTGGTGAGGAATCTGCCGGTGGGATTGCAGGCGGGGGTTGCCGTTTTAAATCAGGTTGATAAAAGCATTGAAGAGGCGGCGATGAATTTGGGGGCCAAGGGATGGGGGCTTTTTCGCCGCGTTACTCTGCCACTGATGGCACCCGCTTTTTTTACCGGCTGGGCCTATAGTTTTGTGAAAGCGATCACCGCCATCAGTGCCGTCGTGTTTGTCGTTTCGGGAAACTGGTCTTTGGTGACGGTCGATATTTTGGGGCTGGTGGAAAATGGAGAACTGTCTTATGCGGCAGCCCTCTCCCTGATTTTGATCGCCATTGTGATTTTGGTGTTGCTCGGCATCAAATTTTTTGTGGGGTTGGTCAGCACGCGCGGATTGGGTGGCGCATTGAGAGGGGTGTAAAACATTGTCATTGCGAGCCCGAAGGGCGAAGCAATCCACGCTCACAACGAGAGATTGCTTCGTCGTTTCACTCCTCGCAATGACACATAATATGCAAGTATCCATTCGCGACTTAACAAAAGTGTTTCAGGAAAAACGGCGCGAGATTGCCGCCGTCGACCATTTTTCGTTGGAAGTCGAATCGGGCCGATTGGTTACCCTGCTTGGGTCTTCTGGCTGCGGCAAGACAACCATTTTAAGAATGATCGCCGGTTTTGAAACACCGACCGCCGGCTCTGTTTCCATTGCCAATCACAATATGAACGGGCTCCCACCCAACAAACGCCCTGTGGCCATGATATTTCAAAGTTACGCCCTTTTTCCCCACATGAGTGTTTTTGAAAATGTCGCCTTTGGATTGCGCGTCCGCAATTTGCCGCGAAGAGAGATCAAAGAAAGGGTTGAGAAAATTTTAAAAAGGGTGGGGCTCACCGGAAAAGAAAAAAGGGCCCCGAACCAGCTTTCTGGCGGGGAACAACAGAGGGTCGCCGTGGCCAGGGCGCTTGTGGTGGAACCGGAGGTTCTGCTTTGCGATGAGCCTTTATCCAATCTGGACCAGTCTCTTCGGATTAAAATGCGCGAAGAGATCAAGCGGCTTCAAAAAGAATTGGGGCTGACCATTTTGTTTGTGACCCATGATCAGGAAGAGGCCTTTTATCTTTCCGATCATATTGTTCTCATCGATGCCGGAAAAATAATCCAACAGGGGACCCCCAAAGATTTTTACGAAAACCCGAAAAGCGATTTTGTCCGCGATTTTTTGGGGGGCATCAAGCGGGTTGATGGTGAGTTAGTCCGTGTCATTGCCAAAACATAAAAATCTTTAATAATCATGGTTTATCAAAATGAGCGTCAATAAATTGACGAAATCTTTATTTTGACGCATGTCAATTTTTCATCGAACCCCACCCCAAGACTAACTCAATGACCTTATTGGGCTATTCTAATGCCTAACTATAAGGAATATGGCCCTTTTTTTGCACGTTCTTATCTTTCGGTTGAGGGGGTGTGTCTTGAAGCAAGGGGTTCTTATCATAATCTGTCATTTGACCCTTATCGGGTGCGGTGGAGCCATATCAACCGGCGGAGGGGGCGGCTCTGCCACGGTCAGTCTTATTGTTGAAAACCCAAACCCGACTGCGACGGGGGTTTCAAAATCCCTGATGGTGGGCAAAGCCAGCTCGGCCAAAAGCAATGTGGACGGATGCACTTTGACCATATCGGCCCCCGGAGAAACCACGATTACGGAAACGGCCACGGTGGCTGGCGGCGCCTCCGAAGTGACTTTCAACATAAGCAATTTGTCCTCCGGCTCCAAAACATTCGAGGTGGAATGTGAAGACGCTTCCCTGACTTCCAACGGGGTCAAAAGCGGTTTCAGCGGGTCTGCATCGGGTGCGATCGCTTCTTCCGGCAACAGCACGATCAACGTCTCTACCCAATTTCTGAACTTCATCAACGACGGCACCAACGACGCGATTAGCACCGATATCGAGTCGGTTCGTTGTTATCAGCCGGATGCTTCGAACACGAAATGCGTTGTCAATTTTGATGCCGAATTGACAAACACGCAAAAGGAGGGGCTGACCTGTTACATTGAGTTCAACGGAGATGGCACCTCCGGCACCAACGGAATTGTCGATGCCTCAAGAACCGATGCCAGCCGGTGCGGGCTTGCGAAGGACCGTTATTTGAAAATTACCACGACATCGGGGACGCTCACGCCGGTCGTCAACTTGTATAACAGTGTGGACGTCGGTGTCATGCGGGCTTCGGGAGCTTGGGGGACGAACGATGACGGTAACAGCGATCTGACCGTTTCGTTGAGCCACAAACAGATGAAAAGCAAGGTCGACAGCGACCAGAATGCAAAATGGTGCGCCGTCTGTCTTTATGACGGAGTGTCGGACGCGGTTCCCAACAGCGGCTCCGCGAAACTCGATTTTTCCGCATCGACTGTTTCTGCCTCTGCTTCCACAGATTTGGTCATTGAAGGAGCGACATGTGCGGACAATGGGGATTGCGGCACAGGCCTTTGCGACCCTTTCAACAGCGTCTGTCTCTCCATCCCAAAAAAACAGGCGAATCCGATGCTCGTCTCCGGCGGCAACAGCTATTTGTGCATGCTGATGATTAACGGGACGGTCAGTTGTTGGGGACAAAATAAGTACGGCGAGCTGGGGAGAGGGACGGTGAACAACCCTGAATACAGCGCGGACCCGTCACCGGTGCTTAATCAGGACGGGAGCGTTTTGACCGACGTGGTGGAGATCACCGCCGGCGTTCAGGCCTGCGCCCGCCTTCATGACGGATCTGTAAAGTGTTGGGGGTGTAATGGGAACCCGTGCAATGACGGCTCGACAGGGGGTGTCGGTAACGGAGGCTCTTCAGCCGATGCCACGGCCGGCGGGGGGACGGTGCAATCTTATGCCTACCCGGTCAATGTCATTGACGCCGATACGGATGAGGCGTTGACGGGAGTCACCTCCCTGAAAGCCGGATTTTCACACGCCTGTGTTATTCAAGATGGGGGTGTGAAGTGTTGGGGAAATAACGGTTCCGGACAATGCGGAACAGACGGCACCTCCCATGCTTGGCCCGCGCACACGGCGAAGGCCGCAACGGTTCAGGGTCTTGGAGCCGGATCCAATGTGGTACAAATTGGCCTAGGCGAGTCTCACTCTTGCGCCTTAATTTCAGACGGTACGGTTAAATGCTGGGGATTAAGCAAAGTCCGGCTGGGCTGGGGGAGTGCTGTGGGCGATTTGTCTAAAAACGGCACTCCCGATTATGTTGTTACCGGTGTTGGGGCCAATGGCACTTATGACAGCGGCATCGGTGACGATACCAAGCTGACCGGAGTCGATCAAATCTGGGTGGGGCATTATTCCACGTGTGCCAAAAGAAGTGACGGCATTTACTGTTGGGGAGGCAATGGACGAGCCCAGCTGGCCGACGGCAGTACGGTGACCGACCGAAGCGTTGCCGCGATTGCCGGAAATTTATCCGGTTTCAACCAGTTGGCATTGGGCCGCACTTGCGCCTGCGGCATCGTGGACGGCGTGGCCAAGTGTTGGGGAGAAAACGCGGCTTCCAATTGCGTGGGGACAGGGTCTGCCGGCGTGAGAAATTATTACACGCCGCAGACAATTTCTTTTTTGGCATCCAAGCCGGTTCAGTTGATTATGAGCAATTATTGGAAAGTTTATATCTGCGCCGTGCTGGACAACGGCGATATTCAATGCTGGGGAGAAAATGAAAGCGGCCAGTTGGGAGAAGGAACCACCTCTGCTCAAGTGACCCCCAACTACGCGACCCACTCCAAAGGACGATTAAAAATCAACCCCTAAACTTCATGTAAGTATCCAAACCCTCTTCCATCGTTTTTAATTTAAGCAGAGGAAATGTTTTTTTGAAGGGTTCAATGTCTAGGTGAATGTCCATCGTGATAAAATCGACGGCCTTTCCCAGCATGGGCCTCACCAAAAATTTGGGAATGTACAAAATCGGCCGTCTCAACCCAGCGGCTTTCAGAGCCCTTTGCATCATCTCTTTCATCGTCATCTCTTCGGGCCCCCCAACCTCAAACACCCGATCCTGATCCCTACCTGGTA
>JAUYJH010000161.1 GCA_030688705.1 Deltaproteobacteria bacterium | reverse complement strand
CGCATCGAACAGCTCAAAAAAGATGAGGCGAGTCCTGCACGGATTGAGCGGGAGCTGGCTGATTTGAAACGACGCTTACTCCCCTCACCCTAACCCTCTCCCACAGGGGGAGAGGGAACTTTACGAACACCCCATTGAATTACCGCAGTTGAGACAGCGGTAACAGGCGCCGTTTCTTACTGTCACGTGTCCGCACGAATCGCAAAACGGCGCATCCCCCATCATTTTGGATAGATGTTCGTTGTTTCCATCCGTGCTGCGCGCTGCGTGCTGCGTACTGCGTTCTGCCAATTTCACAATATGTCCTGCAACCGGCTTTTCTTCTCGCTTTTGGTCCTTGGTCCCTGGTCCATTGTCCATGGTCCCTTTCTGGCTCTCCATCGCCAACGCCACATCTTCATCCTTTGTCGGTTTCACCTGCACGAAATCGGTCCGGCCCAAATATTCCAACCCCAAGACACGAAAAATATAATCGATCACCGAAGTCGCCATCTTCACATTCGGATGATCGACCACTCCCTGCGGCTCAAAACGGGTGAAAGTAAAACAATCGACATATTCTTCCAGAGGCACCCCGTATTGCAGACCCAGCGAGACGGCGATCGCAAAACAGTTCATCATGCTTCGAAATGCCGCTCCCTCTTTGTGCATATCGATAAAGAGTTCCCCTAAGCCGCCGTCATCATACTCACCTGTTCTTAAATAAACTTTTTGTCCGCCGACTCTCGCTTCAATCGTCAAACCACGGCGTCTTTTCGACAAACGTTTCCGTTTTAAAACGGGGTGCTGTTGTTTGGCCGGTTCCACCTCCACCACAACGGATTTTGCTTTTTGGCTGTCACTGACACTGTTAAGCGGCTGTGACATTTTACAGCCATCCCGATAGAGAGCCACGGCCTTGAGACCCAGCCTCCACGTTTCGACATAGAGTTTTTCAATATCTTCTACGGTTGCCTCGTTGGGGATGTTGATCGTCTTGCTGATGGCGCCGCTGATAAAAGGCTGTGCGGCCGCCATCATTTTCACATGCGACATGGGGGCCAAAAACCGTTTTCCCGATTTGCCGCATTTGTTCGCGCAATCAAAAATAGGTAGGTGTTCCGGCTTTAAGTGGGGCGCCCCCTCGATAGTCATGTGTCCGCAAATAGCGAGAGAGGCCTCCTCGATCTGCGCCTCACTGAATCCAAGATCTTTAAGAAGATTAAACCCCGGTTTTGTATACTGCTCTTCCGTCAACCCAAAACGGGCAAAAAATTCTTTACCAAGGTGATGGGCGCCAAAAGCATTGGAAAGCTCAAAGGCGCCGGGCAAAACTTTTTCGACCTTTGCAAAATCATCATCGGTAAAGCCCTTTGCCTTTAGGGTGTCCGGGTTGATATGCGGCGCCTTTTTGAGGGTGCAGGATCCTAAAACATGGGTGATGATTTCGCCAACCTGCAAACTGTTATAGCCCATGGCCTGCAACGTTTTCGGCAAACTTTGATTGACGATTTTAAAATAGCCGCCGCCGGCCAATTTTTTGAATTTCACCAGCGCAAAATCGGGTTCAATGCCGGTCGTATCGCAATCCATCAAAAGACCGATTGTGTTATGACTCAAAAAGCCGTTTGCGGTGTAGGTGACATTTGCTGGCACAGACAAGTCATAAGTAGGCTGTTCTCCCCCATCCTCATTCAATTCAACGGTGTCGTAAAAAAATCCGAGAGCCTCTTTCAAACGAAAATCTCCGGAATCCTCATACATCATTTCAACGCGGCGGCGGGAAACACCCCCATGACGCCTCAATGAAAGAGCAACCGCATCGTGATGCACACTATGCGAATCGCCGACCGCCATTTTTAAAACATTTTCATCCAAATAAATAACGTCTTTTCTTGCCGCTTGAGCATAGGCTTCAGAGACCTTCACATTTTTTGTCTTTCGTTTGCTCATAAAACCGACTTCTTCAACAAATGGGGTGTGATAAGTTTGGTTTTTCAAACGCAACACATACATGTCGGACTGTCCCCATCCACTGACGTCCATTTTTGTCGTGGTGGGGAAACCCAAAGTCAGCAAAAGTGATTTAACTTCAACAGAAAATTCTTTGGAAACGGTGGTCCAGCTGGGAATTCCAGCTGTCACAGTTCCATCCGCTTCAAAAAGACCCCTCAAAAAAGCCTGATAAATTTTACGATCATTGGTAAAAAGGACGGCATCTGGAATATGTGGGGTCCAGCCTTTGCCGGAATGTCCTTCGGGTCTGATTTTTATAAAATCACAAGCCTCCCACCAAAATGTGAGGGGAACAGAATGAACAGCGACTTCTGTATAACCTTTTTTTTCACTGATGATCGGTTCCAAATTAAAAAGAGATTTGGATAAAAAACGCAATCGATCGATCACATCCAAATCCCCCGCTGTCACACAAAGACGAAGCCCCTTGGCGTGCAAAGACCCGTCTCCCATGAAATAGCCGACGAACTCCGCAAGATCTGCCGTCATTTCTCTCGGCACCACGATTTCAAAATCGGCATTCCAGTGCAAATCTCCCAAGGGGGGAAGGGCCACTTTTTGAGACTCACCCACCATCTGGTCCAAGGCCAATGGAACAATATCTCCGGATTGAATTTCATCGAAACGTTTCCACACCCATTCTCCCGATTCTTTGGCGACAACACGAATGCGATGTTTGACGGTCCCCTGAATTTCATAGCCACATTTTGTTTTGATCCGTCGCGTTTCGGCGATCCCATTGACATAAAATTTTGTCGCCTGTTGAGGACCTTCATCGGTAAACACATTAAAAGTGACATCCTGCCACTGGGCCCCTTTTGGATTTCCCAATTTTTTTAACCTCACCAGTCCACGGTCCGTGGTCACCAATGAATTCCCAACAAGACAACCCGTCGGTGCGAGCACCGTGGCCTGTGCATTGCGGTACCCAAATTTTTCTCCGGCTTCGAGACAGCGGTTCCACTCTGCGATGGCGGCCTCTCGCAAATAGTTGGGGCACTTTTCTTTGTCGATGGCGTGAGAGGCCTGTTTATGGAGGCGCATCACCTCAAGCATCGGCTCCCTGTTTTTTGCAAAACCGGGGAAGGCCCCCTTGTGTGAGGCAATCTCTGCCGAAGTGATATAGCCACTGCCGCTCATGATGGCCGTAATTGCGGAGCAGATGGCCCTTCCCTCGTCGCTGTCATAGGGCAACCCCATCACCATCAAGAGTGTGCCGAGGTTGGCGTAGCCCAAGCCGAGCGGACGATAGTCGTGGCTGTTTTGTGCAACTTGCTTTGTCGGATAGGAACAAAAGTCGACCAAAATTTCCTGTGCCGTCGTGAAAACTTTGCAAGCATGGCGAAACTTTTCGACATCAAACTGGCGTGATTCTTCATTATAAAATTTCATCAAATTCAGACTCGCCAAATTGCACGAGGTGTCATCGAGGAAGACAAATTCTGAACACGGATTACTGGCATTTATTTTTCCGGTGGTTTTTACAGTATGCCATTTGTTGATGGTGGAATCGAATTGCACTCCGGGGTCGGCACAGCGCCAGGCGGCAGAGGCAATCTTGTGCATCAGATCTTTGGCCTTAAATCTCTCACAGGTTTCACCTGTGGTGCGAAATTTTGTCTCCCAATCGCCGTCGTTAAGATACGCGAACATAAAATCATCCGAGATGCGGACCGAATTGTTGGAATTTTGCCCCCCAACCGTACGATACGCCTCACTGTTGAAATCGGCATCCATCCCGGAAGCAATCAGGGCATGCGCCTTTTTTTCTTCTCTCATTTTCCATTCGACGAAATCGACAATTTCCGGATGATCCATGTCGAGGCAGACCATCTTGGCCGCGCGCCGCGTGGTGCCGCCAGATTTAGTCGCCCCTGCCCCACGGTCTAAAACTTCCAAAAAAGACATCAGGCCGGAAGAAGTGCCGCCGCCGGAAAGCTTTTCCTGCCTGCCGCGCAATGCAGAAAAATTGGTCCCTGTGCCGGACCCATGCTTAAACAGCCGCGCCTCATTTTTTGCCAATTCAAAAATCGACATCAAGTCATCATTGACCGATTGAATGAAACACGCACTCCCTTGCGGATGCTCGTAAGATCTTTTTGCCTCTTCAACAGCATCTGTTTTTGGACTCCAAAACCAGTTTCCTCCCGACCCTTCTATCCCGTATTTCTGATAGAGGCCGACATTGAACCAAACCGGTGAGTTGAAAGCGCCATATTGATGGATCAGCAAAAATTTGAGTTCATCTTCAAAACTTTGCGCATCTTCCGGCGTTGCAAAATAACCGCCCAATGCATCGCCCGACTGACGGATCGTTTCGGCAATGCGGCGGACCACCTGTTTGGCGGAAGTTTCATAACCCAAGCCCGGCACGCCGCGCTTACGAAAATATTTGGAGACCAAAATATCGACTGCCAGTTGAGTCCATCCTTCGGGGGCCTCACATTCCTCCATTTTGAAAACAACCGAGCCGTCGGTATTATTGATAAGCGACTGGCGGCGAACATACCGAACCATCTCCAAAGGATCACTCCCCGCCTTGGTGAAAAACCGCTCGACAGAACCACCGGCAGAAACCGGATGGAGATTTTCTTCTTTTCCGGCAGAAATTTTGGATTTTTCCTCGATGGTTTCGAATTTTGTCGACACGTAGGCCCCCTTGTGGATAAACAATTAGTTAAAAACTAAATAATTTCGATTACTTATAATGGAAATTCCACCCTTATCCACCACTTATTCCCCAGCTTTTACACAACATATAGTGGCAAGGGGAATGCTAAACCACAATATATAGAGGTGTCAAACGCAATTTGCCGCTTTTTGTCAACTTTATTTCCTCTATTGTTCATATATTCCTTGCACTAAAAAGATTCTTAAGGAATTTGAAGGACTTAAAAATGAAACGAGTCATTCTCCATTACGGCGAGATCGCGCTGAAAAATAAAAACCGTTTTCTCTTTGAACAGGCGCTTCAAAAGAGAATTCAGGGGATCTGCATGAAAATAGCCCCATGCAGGGTTCACCGCCTTGAAGGCCGCTTATTGCTTGATTTTGCCGCTACCCCAGATGTTGAAGCGCTCACAAACAGCCTCTCAAAGATTTGCGGGCTCTCGAATTTTATTTTTTGCGATGTAGCCGACCCCTCCCTTGAGAAACTCAAGCAGGGTATAGAGATGCACCTGCAAGATATTGTCTTTTCATCTTTTGCCGTCCGCGCGAAAAGGGCGCAGAAAACATTTCCGTTAAGTTCCCAGTTCATCAACGAAGAGATCGGCGGCTTTGTAAAAGAAAAGACGGGGGCAAGAGTGGACCTTGAAACACCGGAAGCGACTCTTTATATAGAGCTCTTCGAAGACAAAATTTTTTATGGGTTTAATAAAGTGAAGGGAGTGGGGGGCCTGCCTGTAGGCATTGCCGGAAAAGTGATGGGGCTTTTGTCGGGGGGGATCGATTCCCCCGTGGCCTGTTTCAGAATGATGAAGCGGGGTTGCGAAATGATGTTTATCCATTTTTATTCGGCTCCCTTCACTTCGCCCCAATCGCTCGACAAGGTACTCGAGTTGGCAGAGGCGTTGGGAGAGTATCAGGATGGGGGAAGAATGATTTCGATCCCTTTCGGCGAGATTCAAAAGGAGATCATCGCCAAAACACCGGAAAATTACAGAGTATTGGTTTACCGCCGCATGATGCTCCGCATCGCCGAAAAAATGGCCAAAGAACACGGCTGTCTGGCCCTGGCCACGGGGGAATCACTTTCTCAAGTGGCCTCGCAAACCTTATCGAACCTTACCTCCATTGAACAGGCCGTCACCATGCCGGTGCTAAGGCCACTGATCGGCATGGATAAAACCGAGATCATTGATGAAGCGAGGAAAATTGGGACATTCAATACCTCTATTCAACCGCACGAAGACTGCTGTAGTTTTATGATTCCGAAACACCCCAAAACCAAATCAACCTGCGAAGAACTGGAACGGATCGAAAAGGATTTAGAGATAGACGCTCTGGTCCAAAAAGGTGTAAAAGAATGCAAGGTTTTTGATCTTTAAAAGGAGGGGGAGATGCTCGGAAAAATTTTCAACCGGTTCGGCGGCTATACCATCATTGTTCTCCGCATCGCCTTGGGCGCGATTTTCATCGCCCACGGGGGGCAAAAATTGTTCGGTCTCTGGGGGGGCCCAAGCTTAAGCGGTTTCACCCAGTCTATGGAAAATTTGGGGCTCCCTTTTCCAGGCGTTATGGCGCTTGTGGCCGGATGCGCCGAATTTTTCGGCGGACTTATGGTGTTGCTGGGGTTTTACGCCCGCTGGGGGGCCCTCTTCATCCTCGGCGTCATGGCGGTAGCCGTTTATACCATCCATTGGAAAAACGGTTTTTTTCTGCAGAATCAGGGCTATGAATATAATCTGGCGATCGTTGCGATGTGTATCAGTATCCTCTTCGCCAGCTCCGGAAGATGGTCGATAAAGCATGATTAGACCGAGGACCGAGGACCAAAGACCAAAAGCCCAGCAGATATGCCATCAAATTTGTAAAAAGAGCGGGTCGAATTTTTTTTATTCCTTCTATCTTTTAGGGACCAAAAAACGACATGCGCTGGAGGCCTTTTATGCCTTCTGCCGCTTGGTCGATGATGCGGTCGATTTGGCCCCAAATGAAACAGAGGCCCAAAAAAATCTCCGGTTTTGGAGGAACGAGGTTGAAGCTATTTACGCGGGTGCTCCAATGCATCCGGTATCGAAAGTTTTAAAAGATGCCGTCGCTGTTTTCGCCATCCCCAAAAAATATCTGGAAGAGATTGTCACCGGTTGCGAGATGGACCTTTCCAAAAAAAGTTACGCGACATTTGCCGAGCTCAATCTTTACTGTTACCGGGTTGCCTCCTGCGTCGGCCTGGTTTGCATAAGAATTTTTGGCGCCACCCTAACGGAAAAATTAGAGCAAGGCTCCATTGCCCTTGGCAAGGCACTGCAACTGACCAATATTATAAGAGATATCGTGACCGATTTGGGGCAAGGGCGTGTTTATATTCCGGCGGAAGATTTAAAGCGATTTGGGGTGAGTTTGTCCGACTTGGGCGGCGCCAATTCCAAAAACTTAAATCTCATCGACCTGCTTTATTTTGAAATCGAGCGGGCCAAAAAATTCTTTGCAGGGGCGTGGTCCCAATTTCCCACTGAAAAAAAAGAGAGGCGAAAGTTGATGGCGGCGATAGTAATGGGAAAATTCTATGAATCGATCTTAAACAAGATTGCCAAAGACCCTATGGCTATTTTTAAGGGAAAAGTGGGATTAACCAGGACTGAAAAAATAAACATCACCTTACGAACATTTTTGTCGAGGTGTCATTGCGAGCGAAGCGAAGCAATCTCTCAGTGAGGACAGGAGGACAGGGAGATTGCCACGTCGCCTTCGGCTCCTCGCAATGACAATCAAATATGAACCTAAAAAAAATCTTAAAAGGGGTCTCCCGCTCTTTTTATTTGAGCCTCATTTTATTGCCAAAAAAAATCCGCCTGCAGATGGGGCTGGCTTTCTTGGCCTGCAAAGCGGCCGATACCATCGCCGATACCGAATTGATTCCGGCTGAAGAGCGGCTCAAGCTTTTGGATGCCTATCGGGAACTTTTTGCCGATGTGACCGGCGGTAATGCCCATTCCATCGCTCAAATTGTTTTGAAACCGCGGGGGGGATCGTCCTCGGAAAAAGCGCTGATTGAAAATCTGGATCGTTTGATGTCGGCTCTGCGCAATCTGGATTCCAACGATTGGCTTTTAATTCAAGAGCTGGTGTTGGAATTAACCCAAGGGATGCAACGCGATTTGTCCCATAAAACCTGTGAAACTTTGGAAGAGTTGAATGAATACACTTATTATGTCGCCGGCTGTGTCGGCATATATTGGACTAAAATGATGAAGGCCCATTTTCCTTTTGGAACCAATTTTGGAAAAGAGAGCGAAGCCCTCGGAGAAAAATTGGGGAAGGGATTGCAGCTCGTTAATATTTTGCGCGATAGGCCGCAGGATTTGAAAAAAGGACGTCATTATATTCCCTCTGGAGTGCCGTTGTCTGAAATTTTTGTCTTGGCGAGAAAATATCTGGGCGAATACGAAAAATATTGTGATTATTTCCCATGGTATGCCTGCCGGCTGAAAGCGGTTGTTCGGCTTCCGGCACGGCTTGGGTTTAAAACGCTGGATTTACTTTCCCCCTCCCTTGATGGGAGGGGGTTAGGGGGGAGGGTGATCAAAGTTTCCCGGTTACAAGTCTATCAAACCTTGTTAGTCAGCTTTTTCCGATGACAAAAAATTTCGAGACCCTAAGAGATAGATACGGCATCCCTCTGGAGGCGATTGTCAAAAGCGACCTGCTTCGTTTAGGGGTTCATTTTACGCCAGAGGCCCTCAAATATTCTGCCGCATTCAAGGCAAAATCGTATTTCATCTTTTCTTTCGACCGAGTCACACAAGAGAGTTTAAGCGAAACCGAAAAACATGCCGCCCCCGAAGAGATGGCATTGATCGGCGGACCTTTTGATTTCAAACGGACAATTGTGTCGGTAAGACTGAATCCGAAGTCGCCGTATATCGTCATTCCGGCGGAAGCCGGAATCCAGTTATTTTATAACAATGAAAAAATCTGCGACGTCACTCTGCTCGAACGCCCGGCTTATTACGAAAAAAACTTGGCCAACGGCAAACCGGTCTCTGACATTGCCCCCACCATCGAATGGGGTTATCTCATTTATTTGACCGCTTTCAGGCTCTGCCAATATTGGGGCAAAGAAGAAGAATGTCAGTTTTGCGATATCAATGAAAATTACCGCCAGCAGAAAAAAGAGAGAAGCTACACGGCGGTTAAATCAATCGATGAAATTCTGGAGGCCCTCTCCATCATTCAGGAAACAGATACCCAACGGACAAGCCAAGCTTATACAGTAACCGGCGGTTCCATCACCAGCCAACTCAACGGCCAAGCCGAGGCTGATTTTTATGCACAATACGCCGAGGCGATCGAAAAAAAATTTCCCGGGCGATGGATCGGCAAAGCGGTGGTGCAGGCCCTGCCCGAAGATGAAGTTCAGCGCCTTAAAAACGCAGGCTATCAAATTTATCACCCCAACTATGAGGTCTGGGATAAAAACCTCTTCGCACAATTTTGCCAGGGCAAAGACCGGACAATTGGCCGAGATGAATGGATCCGCCGTGTGGTCGACGCCGCTGAAATTTTTGGGCCCCAAAACGTCATCCCCAATTTTGTAGCGGGGATTGAGATGAGCCAACCACACGGATTTGAAACGGTGCCGGAGGCTATCAAGTCGACAAAAAAGGGGCTCGAATTTTTTATGTCTCAGGGAATTACCCCAAGATTCACCGTCTGGTGCGTCGAGCCGAACACAACATTAAGCCAAACCAACAACAACCCACCGCCGCTCGAATATTTTGTGAATCTTTTACAAATTTATCGCGATACTTTTCGCAAATACAAACTCCCCATCCCCCCAGGCTACGGCGAAGCCGGCCTAGGCAAAGCCGTCTTTTCAGTGAGTGCATTTATGGATGTTTTGTAGGAACTATTTATGACCACAAAAGACAAATTTACCCAGTACCCACACATTAAAAATTTGGATGATACGCCCGGCATTTTTGACCTGCCTGAGGTTATTGTCACCGAAAAAATCCACGGTAGCGCAATGCGCATTGGCCTGATTGATGGTTGTGTCCGTTTTGGAGGCCGCCGTCTTGAATTCACAAACATTTCTCCGCAGTCCAAAGATGGCCAAGGTTTTGTGTCATGGGCTCTTGAGACAGGTCTCGGTGAGAGGATTGCAAAGGCCTTTCAAAATCACGACATCATCTTCTATGGCGAGTGGCACGGAAGCGGAACCCCACAAAAAAACTGGCCGCAGATTCAAAAGGGTATCCGCTATATTAAGGGAAATGATTTCCGAATTTTTGATGTCCGGCTCGACGGCAAATATCTGTCACAGGATCAACTGTCAGAATTCGCGGAAAAAGCCGGCCTCAAGACGATGCCCGTTCTTTACAAGGGAAAACCAGAAAGAAAAGTTTTTGATTCGTTTATAGATACCATGTCCCTCCTTGGTGCGGAAAATGGAATTGTGAATCCGGAAAATACCATGGAGGGGATCGTCATCAGGCCTATCCCATTTTTGTGGGAGGAAAACCGTGAACCGGTCATGGCTAAATATAAAATCGGAAAATGGGCGGAACGTGCCTCCGAACAAAGACACCCGAAGATTCCAAAACAGAAAAAAGAAATTCCTGCAGGTGCCAAAGAATTCGCCGAGGAATTTGTGACAGATGTCAGGTTGGAACACATTCTCGATCAACTGAAAGAAGAAAACATCACAGCTGACAAATCTGCCATGGGTGAAGTCATGAAACGAATGGGACAGGATATAAAACGTGAGGGAGCGGCAACGCTTATAAACGCCCATCTCGAATGGAAAGATGTCAGCCCGTTTGTAACAAACCGGACCAAAGAACTATTCCTAAAATTTCTGAAGGTATCGGATACTCTAAATCACCCCAACGAAACCACATGATGCCAGTGATGAGCGTGGTGGAAAACGTCATTCCGGCGAAAGCCGGAATCCAGAAGTATTTGAAATTGATGGATCCCGACTTTCGTCGGGATGACAAGTGACAGGTATCGACAGGCTCATTGCGAAGTCTCCCATTGATGCAGCTCTTTCACGAAAGAATCAAAATCAGAATAAGGAATCACGCCCGGTTTTTGTAGGGCACGGTCGATGATTTTTTGAAGGGCTTCGGCGGATGCCACTTCCGAAGGTTGCAAAGCGCCTCTCGCTTCCAAAAGTGAGCGGACCGTGTCTGCAGGACCAAAATGTCTCTCCCGCCCCGTTATCGCCTCACAAAGAAGTTCACACCATTTATCCAAAGCCCACTTGGGACGGTCTGTGTGATTAGCAAATTGAAAATCGATCAAAACAGCTCCCCGTTCCGGATTGAGAATCACATTCTCCGGTTTCAAATCGCCATGATCGTAACCGGCTTTGTAAACATCCATCAATCCTTCGGCCAAACTGGGAAAAATTTCTTTTAGCCGCGCCAAAGTAAGAAGACCTTTATCTATCTCTTCCCTTAGTGTGGGCCCGGCAACGTATTCCAAAACGCAAATAAACCAATAATTCTCGCCATCCCCGCCAGAAAAAAAGTCGATGACCTTTGCAACATGGGAGGAATCTGTCTTCTTCCTTATTGCAATGATCGTTTCATATTCACGTCTGATTTCGCCGCTTCTAAAACTAACAAAGTGTCGATCCATCGTCGGTTTGGGGAGTTTCAATATCACCTGCCTGTTGCTCCCTTTTTCCAGAGCTAAAACCACCTGTGCGTCTCTGTTGCTTTCGTACTGTTTGACAACGCGATATCTGTATTTCAACAGGTCTTTGTAAACACCCCGCAATTGTGAGCGGCGGGGTTTGTCGGGATTTGGGGACATGAGCAAAGAGGCGCCACCCATAACGGCGCCAAAGGCCGCCCCGACAGCGGCAGAGGTAAGGTTAGAATCGGTCAATCCCCCCGAAAAATTGTTGAGAAAAAGTCCAAATCCCGCCCCTACAGTAGTCGTCGCTAAAAAATAACTCGGCACAAATATATTCATAAGGTTTCCAAATCTTGAATGAGGGCATCGTAATTTTCATATCCATAAGTCCCCTTTTTTACCGCGCGATCCAAAATAATTTGTAGCCGCTCTGCTTTTGCCAACGTAGAGGCATCATCTTCTCCCCTCTCTTTTAAAGCCTCAATCAAAGCTCTAGTTTCATCCGCTTTGTAATAGCCAATAGCCAAGCGGACGATCTGTGACCAATCCTCCATCTCATCTTGCGGCCCTTGGCTTTCGTGTGCCGCATGGACATCAATCAACACTGCCTTTCTTTCAGGATGAAGAATGATGTTTTGAGAAACGTCTACTGCCCCATGCCTAAATCCCTTTGAATGAATTTCTTTTAAAGCTTTTGCTATGGCAAGTGCCATATCCAAAGTTTGAGCAAAAGAAAGCGGCCCATTTTGTCCAAGTTGATCATAAAGAGTCGGCCCAGCAATATGCTCTAGAACAAGAATGGAATAGTGTAGTCCCTTGTAATAGGCCACGGGTTTAACAATATGAGGAGAATCCATCTGAGATAAAATGCGATGTTCCTTGGCAACAGCAGCATTGTTAATTTCACCAGACAGAACCTTACTCTTGGCCAAAGCGGGTAATTTCAAAACAACCTCTTTACCATCTGTATTATCAATGGCGTGAACCACCCAAAACTGATCAGTTCCCCCATAATATCTTTCCAAAACACGGTATCGGCTTGTTGTGAGATTGCGGTACACAATCGGCAAGGGATTATAAAAAAAGCCCATGATACCGATGGCGGTCGCGGTTCCCATCATGGCCCCGAGTGTAGCACCCATAACCACGAAACCCGATCCCACATCGCGGTGCAAAGCCTCTTCCATCAAAGTCTCCACCTTGTACCCCAAACCGGCCCCCAAAGCGGTAAGGCCGGTGAAGGCAGAAATGGCGCCAATTGTAACGTTGGGCATTAACATCTCACCTAAGTTATCGGCAATTTTCGGGAAAAGTTGCGTATGAAGGCTAAGAAAAATTATGACAGAAAATCAACCAGTTAACAAAGGGTCCCCCCTCTAGGGGTCCGACACCTAGACTGTTACCCCCCCCTTAACCTCAAACTATTCAGCACCACCGAAACCGAACTCAAACTCATCGCGATGGCGGCGATTTCAGGGGAGAGTTTTAATCCAAAGGTAGGATAGAAGATGCCGGCGGCGATGGGGATGGCGATGACATTATACATAAACGAGAGCCACAGATTTTGCCGAATTGTTCTGTATGTTTTTTTGGCCAATTCAATCGCATCGACAATCGCTATCGGGTCGGTTCGCAAAAGGGTGATGTCGCTGGCCGCCTTGGCCAAGTCACTCCCGCTGGCATAGGCAATACCGACATCCGCCGCGGCCAAAGCCATGGCATCATTGATGCCGTCTCCCACCATCGCCACGCCGACCCCCTCTTTTTTCAACGCGGCAATGGCTTCCACTTTTTCGGAAGGCTTCATCGAAGACATCACTTTGGAAATGCCCAAATCTTCCGCCACCTCTTCGGCGGTCGCTTTTTGATCGCCCGTAATCATCCAGACGGCCAATCCCATCCCCTTTAATTTTTGGACCGCCTCTTGCGCTCTTGCCTTTATTTCATCTTCCAACACAAGAGCCCCCAAAAGGTTCCGGTCGAGCGCCACAAAAATAACCGTAAAACCCCTCTCTCTTTTTTCCTGTGCATGCTCGGCCAAACCCGCGCACGGAATATCATTATCGGCCAAAAAATGGGCGGAGCCGATCAAAATTTCCTTCCCCTCCCAGACGGCTTTGGCCCCAAGACCGGGATAAGCCTTGAACTGGGTTACAGGTTTTAATTCCAGTTTTCTTTTTCTTGCCTCTTCCACCATCGCCCTCGCCAAAAGATGCTCCGAATAATTTTCAACCATGGCGGCAAGGCGCACCACCTCGCCCGCTTCAACAATGGGAGACTCCGGAAGTAAAACCTCTTTGACCCTGGGCCTCCCCTCGGTGATGGTCCCCGTTTTGTCCAAAACAAGGGTATGAAGATGCGCCACTTTTTCAAGCACCTCTCCACCCTTAATCAAAATGCCGGTGGTGGCCCCCCGGCCCACACCGGCCATCACCGCCGTCGGCGTGGCAAGCCCCAAAGCACAGGGGCAGGCGATAATGACAACGGCAATGGCAAACCGCATGGCCCGTTCAAAATCGTGTTGCGGACTTGTTTGATACCAAAACAAAAAAGCAGCCACCCCCACAATCAGAACAATGGGAACAAAAACGGCGGAAATTTTGTCGGCCAATTTTTCAACGGGGGCCTTGGCGGCCAGGGCCTCTTCGGTCCGTTTGCGAATCTGCGCCAAAAAGGTCTTTTCTTCAATTTTTTCCACATGAACTTTTATACTTCCATCGATATTCTGGGTCCCCGCGTAAACCTTGTCCCCAAATCGCCGCAATGTGGGAAGGGCCTCTCCAGTCAAAAGGCTCTCGTTCACGGCAGACATTCCTTCCACGATATTGCCGTCAACGGGGATCTCTTCTCCGGGCCGCACCAAAATAAAATCTCCCTCTTTTAATTCCCTGGCCGCCACATCTTCCAGATTTTCACCCACAAAACGGTGGACTATTCGCGGCATCTCCTCAAAAAGAGACTGCAAAGAACGGCTGGCGGCCCTTTTTGTTTTGGCCTCCAACATGCGGCCGAGCATCAAAAAAGTCATCAGCATCGCCGTGGTGTCAAAATATTTTGAAAAAAAGGCGGCGGAAGCGCCCAGACCGATCAGGGTATTCATGTCAAGATGCCGGCGCCATAAAGAAAGAACCATCCCTTTGAGAAAGGGATAGCCGCTCACCAAATAAACCGGCGCACAAAGAAGGGCGCCAAACGATGGTGGATAATAATCTTGGGGTAAAAACATGAGGAGCAACGTCAGTGGAACGGCCAGAACCAGCCGCCAAACCCATTGGCGAAAATCTTTTTCATGGGCTTGGGGGCGGACATCCACACAATGGGCGCAATGACTCTGTTCATGTGACATATATATAGATCCTTCGACTCCGCGCCTTCCGGCGCTCCGCTCAGGATGACCCCTTCGGGGTCACTTTCTCCAAAACTCTCTCGACAACACAACAAGGATGGGAAAAATTTCAACACGCCCCAAAAGCATGCAAAACATCAGGGTCACCTTTCCAGCAAGGGGGACGTTCATGTATCCCCCTTGTGTCCCAAACTCGCCGAAACCGGGGCCAACACCGCCAAGGGTGGATGCCACCCCCGATATCGCCGTCATGGTGTCATAACCCAGCGACTGCAAAAGGAGGGAACCCGCGGTGAAAATGAGAATGTAAATAAAAAAGAAAGCGGTCACCCCTTCCAAAACCTCGCGACCGACAACTTTTCCCTCCAGCTTAACCGGCGTAAAACCGGCGGGATGGATGATGCGAAAAACTTCTCTGTAGGAATATTTCATGAGGAGCGACACGCGAAAGCATTTGATGGCGCCGGACGCGGAACCGACCGTGCCGCCGACAAACATCAAAAGCAGTAAAACCGCCTTGGCAAAAGAGGTCCAGTTGTTTGTGTCGGTATTCCAAAAACCGGTGGTGGAGCCGATGGAAACGGTATTGAAAATAACGGAAAAAGAATCTATTTCAATGCCGTTCACCCGCAGGTTCCACAAAATCAACAGGCAGGCGATAACCAACACGGAGATATAAAGACGCAGTTCCGAACTTTTCCAATAGGCCCCGAAATCTTTTTTGATGAAAGAAAAATGGAGGGCGAAATTGGTCGTCCCCAAAATCATGAAAATAATCAAAACCACCTCTATAAAACGGCTGTTGTAGGCGGCAATATTTTGCGTGTGTGTCGAAAATCCTCCGGACGAAATCACGGTAAAGGCGTGGCACAAGGAATCAAAAAGAGTCATCCCCCCTATTTTCAAAGAAATCGCCGCCAAGGCGGTGAGAATCAGATAGATAAACAAAACAGTTTTGGAGACCTCTCCCACCTTGGTCCGTATTCTTTCACGAACAATGGAGGAGGTTTGAAACAGTTCCATCCCGCCCGAACGGATAAAGGGAAGATAGAGCAAAGCCATAAGAATAATGCCCAGCCCCCCCAGCCATTGGCTCAACGCCCGCCAGAATAAAAGGCCGTGCGGCAGCCGTTCCAGAGCAATACCCGGTTCCAAAACCGTCGCCGCCGTTGCCGTAAATCCGGCAGTGGCCTCAAAAAGACTGTTTAAAAACGCGGTGAAGGAATAATCCCCGAACGACTTGGTCAAATAGTAGGGAAAGGCCCCCCACAAAATGGCGGTCACCCATGACAAAGAAATCAAAAGGGTCGCCTCGCGATGGGACAAATTATCGGCATCGGCATTCCAGGAAAATTGCATCAGGGTTAATCCCCCCAACAAGGGAATCAAAGCCGATGCGGCAAGCCATAAAGAACCTCCATCCCGATACAGAAAAGAAATGAACGCCGAAATGCCGATCAGCAAGGCGACAACGCACGATAAAAAGCCGATTAATTTTGCCAAAGCTCGCCAATTCATGAAGGCGGAAGTTATAGGGCTGATTTTTGATCAAGACAAGGGAATGTTTATTCCAAACCGTATGGGTAAATTTTCTTGTAGGGAGGGGGGGTGATTTCTTTGGCGGGGATGGGAAGGCGTTTTGCATAGGCGCTCTTGTCGGTATTAAGCCGGCGCGTCAGCATCAATTCTTCAACATTTTTGGAACCCGGGGGCCCATTGGCCCTTGCAAATTCGGAGGGGAGATCAAACAAAACAATAGAGCGAAAATAATCCTGGTCGGCGGTGTTCATGCTGGAAAGAGCCTTGTGCAAATTGACATCAATCAAACTCAAATCACTTTGTATATTTTGAAACTTTCCGTCTTTTACCCTCTCCCAGTTTATCTGCACCAGATTGGAGAGAGGAACATAGAATTGGTCAAACTTTACTTTGGCCTGGTTTAACTTTGTGGCCAACGGTTCTGAACTGGCCAAAATTTTGAAAAAATCGGATTCGTGCAGTTCGCAGGCATGTTTGTCGACATAAAACTTGTACCATTCGTTCAAGACCGGGTAGGGCTTCATCCACGTTTCAGCGCTTCCATAATTGGGACATTCCCTTTCTTTGGCTTGGCCGAGACTGACCCAAACGAAAGAGATGAATATCCAGAAAGCGATGACCCCAAATGCCTTTAAAAAGCTCATGGTTTTACCCTCCGACCCTTAAGTTCAGCAAAAGGCATGCCAAAATCGTACGCTAGTACGACAGTACGATTGTACGATAATTTTAATAAAATCAATTAGTTAACATGATGATACGTTTTTGGCGGAAAGGGACTGGGTTATTTTTGACACATTTTTGACAGCGTATCGTCAAAAAAATGGCAATTAGAAAAAAGGGTTATTTGTATTCAATAACGAGAATTTCGAACTCTTTGGAGCCTTTTGGGGTATGCACTTGTACCACATCTCCCGCTTCTTTCCCGATTAACGCTTTGGCAATGGGGGATTCGACGGAGATTTTTCCCAATTTAATCTCGGATTCAAAAACACCGACGATTTGATAGGTTAATTTGTTGCCACTCTCCCCTTCTTCCAGCGTTACCGTGGCCCCAAAAGTCACTTTGGAATGATTTAATGTGGTGGGGTCAATGACATGGGCCCTAGCCAATTTGTCTTCGATTTCGGCAATCTCCATTGAAAGATGGGCTTGACGCTCTTTTGCGGCATCATAATCGGCATTTTCAGAGAGATCACCGTGGCCCCGCGCCGTTTCAATGGCTAAAATATTTTTTGGGCGCTCCACCGCCTTTAGGTGTTTCAAGCGCTCATGCAGTTTTTTATGCCCCTGCGGGGTCATCGGTACCTTGGTCATAAAATTGTCACCCGGTGGCCCCTGCCTGCCGGCAGGCAGGTGGCACTATATGACACTTTACAAGGGGGGCTTCGTAGCATAAACGGGGTTTTCAATGCAAACGGTTTTGATCGAACAAATCGCCGTGGGCCCTATGGCCAACTTCTCGTATCTTATTATAGATCCGGCCACCAAAAAGGCGGCTTATGTCGACCCCGGTTTTGATGTTCAAAAAGTCCTCCAAACCGCCCAAAAAATGGGGGTCACCATCGAAAAAATTCTCGTCACCCATACCCATTTTGACCATATTCAACAGTTGGATCAGGCCTTTGAGGCCTTGAAAGTCCCTGTTTATGTCTCTGGCATCGAGGTCGGAGCCCTGGAAGAGATGGGGGTGCCGGCACACTCTTTGGCCGATGGCGACACGCTCTCTGTCGGGGGTCTTTCTGTCAAATGTCTTTTGACCCCGGGGCATACTTCGGGCGAACTTTGCTACCAGGTAGGCAATCACCTGATCACCGGCGATGTTTTATTTGTCGATGGGTGTGGCAGAGTCGATCTTCCGGGGAGCGACCCTGAAAAAATGTTTTACACATTAAAAATGCTGGCGGTCCTTCCTGATGAGACGATTATCTATCCCGGCCATGATTACGGCCCCACCCCGACCGATACAATCGGCAACCAGAAAAAAACCAACCCCTATTTGGCCGCGGCCCTAAAAGGGGAACAGACTTTCTTTAATGTAAGGGGGGTTTTTTGAAACCTTTTTTGGAAACTTTGGTGGAAGACGGTGTTTTGGGTGACGGGGCCTTGGGCACTGAATTGTACGCTCGCGGCATTTTCATCAACCGAAATTATGATGAATTAAATTTATCAAACCCAACGCTGATCCGCGATATTCATACTGAATATTTGAATGCCGGCGCGCAACTGCTTGAGACCAACACCTTCACCGCAAACCGCTTGGCACTCGCCCCTTTTGGTTTTGAAGAAAAGGTTAAAGAGATCAACCGCGCCGGCGCCAAAATCGCGAAAGACGCCGCCAAGGGCCAAGCCTATGTTGCTGGTGCCGTAGGGCCCATTTCATGGGCGGCAAAATCGAGCACCACACTAAGCCCGGATGAAATTAGAACTCTTTTTAAAGAGCAGATTGGGGGGCTGATTGAAGGAGGGGTCGATCTGATCCTCCTCGAAACATTCTATAATCTGGACGAATTAAAATTAGCTTATGAAGCGGCGCGGTCGGTTTCCAATTCCCATCCGGTGATCACGCAAGTCACTTTGAAATATGAAGGGGAAGAAGGATTCAAAGGGATTCAGCCTGTTGATGCTTGCAAAACGATGTGTGAATGGGGAGCCGATGCGATCGGCGTCAACTGTTGCAACGGGCCAGTCGGCGTTTTGGAGGCGATCAAGCTGATGGAGCAGGTAACGACCAAACCGTTGTCGGCTTTTCCCAACGCCGGACTCCCGCAAACCAAACAAAATCGTCTTTTATATTTGGCTACTCCTGAATATATGGCCGAATATGCCCGCCGCCTGGCTCAAGCCGGGGCTCTTTTAATCGGAGGGTGCTGTGGAACAACGCCCGCCATGATCAAGGAGATGAAAAAATATCTCCAAACTTTAAAACCGGCCAAAAAAATTGAAATCATTCGAGCTGAAAGCAAAAAAGAAGAGGCTCCAAAATTAACGCCGGTGCCGATTGAAAAACGGAGCGGCTTTGGAGCTTTATTGGGGAAAAAATTTGCAATCAGTGTCGAAATTGACCCCCCGAAAGGATTGGATGCCACCAAAGCGATCGAAGGGGCCAAATTTTTAAAAGCGCACGGAGTCGATGTGATCAATATCGCAGATGGACCAAGAGCCATGGCCCGCATGAGCCCCATGGCAATGTCGGTCTTGATCAAACAGTCCATCGGCATGGAAACGATTATCCATTATTGCTGTCGCGACCGAAATTTGCTGGGGATGCAGATGGATTTAATCGGCGCCAACGCGATTGGGCTCAAAAATGTTTTGGTCATCACAGGGGATCCTCCGAAAATGGGGGAATATCCCGATGCCACCGCCGTTTTTGATGTCGATGCGATCGGCCTGATTCATTTTGTGAATAATCTGAATCACGGTTTGGATTTTGCCAACCGCCCCATTGGAGAACAGACCTCGCTTGTAATCGGTTGCGGCTGTAATCCGGGGGCGATTGATATGGATTTGGAAGTAGAGAGGCTCCGCAAAAAAATCGCGGCGGGGGCTGAATTTATTTTTTCACAGCCGGTTTACGATTCAAAATTGCTGGAAAAATTTCTCTCAAAATCGAAGGACTTTTTGAACATTCCCTTCTTTGTCGGCGTCTTGCCGTTGGCCAGTTTGAAAAATGCCGAATTTCTCCACAATGAAGTCCCCGGAATGCAAATTCCCGCCGCAGTAATGGACCGCCTGAAAAACGCTGCCAGCAAAGAGGCTCAAAGAGATATCGGTTTGACGGTTGCGCAGGAATCTTTGAAAGAAGCCAAATCAATGTCCGCCGTGAAGGGTGTCTACATCTTCCCCCCCTTTGGCAAATACGAAGCGGTGGTGGAGTTGATTAAGGTGATTAGCTAAAGAAATGGTTGACTCTTCTGTTGAGCAAGATATACTCATAGCATGAGTAAACGATTACAAGTTCTCCTGGAACCAAAAGAATATAAGAACATTCAGCACTTGGCTGAAGAAGAGGGGTTGAGTCTCGGGGAATGGGTGCGGCAGGTTTTGCGTACGGCGGCCGCTGGTTTTTCCTCACAAAGCCCTGCGGAAAAGTTGAAAAAAGTTCGCCTCTCCAGCCAGCAGACCTATCCGACCGGTGACATCGAAAAAATCCTCGAAGAAATCGAAAAAGGTTATCTCGAGTCATGATTTTTATCGATTCCAATATTCCGATGTATCTGATCGGCGCCGAACATCCCCATAAAAGAGATACGATTGCTGTTTTGGAACGCCTGATTAGCGAGAAAAAAAGATTGGTAACAAATACAGAAGTTTTGCAGGAAATTTTACACCGCTACACGGCCATCAAAAGAAAAGACGCCATTCAACCCTGCTTTGACGCCCTCTATGGATTTATCGATCAGATTTTTGATGTCGTGGAAGCAGACTGTCTGCAAGCAAAAGATCTTCTGCTCGCTTATGAAAATTTGTCGGCAAGAGACGCCCTGCACGCCGCCCAGATGGACCGCCTAAAAATTGAACCAATTTTTTCGTTTGATAAGGGATTTGATATTTTGCCGAAAATCAGGCGGATTTTTTGAAAAGGTTGGACACTTTGTCCCATAAGCCTCGCATCCAGGCCAACACTTTCAGGTAAGGTCACTAGTAGAAAAAAGGCTAATGTGGTTGCCACAGAGGTTACTCACCCAACTGTAAAAAAGTCGTGACTTTTTTTCACTACACCGGAAAACTGTCGCGCATGCTGAAAAAATGGGACTAGGCGCCTCACGAAGAATTTGCCTATCTCATTTTTTCCAATTCTCGATAAACTTCCCTGCGATGAGCCATTAGGAGAAAAAGCACTTTACGTTGTTCTGTATCCAAATAATAGACCAGCCTGTAATCTCCCAAACGATGCCGATACAATTGGGCATGCCCCACCAATTTTTTTGACGACACGGCAAAGGGATCGCTTTGGATCATGCCGATTATTTTGTCCAACCGCTCTCGAACATCCTTGGGAAGTTTTTTGAGATCTTTAAAAAATCCGGGTTTGAAGGCAACGGAATAGGAAGAGCGGGTTGTCATTTTAGTCTGGACATCAAACGGCGATATTCACGAAAAGATTTTTCACCCGGCTCTGCCAGTCTTTTGAGAGACATTTGCAAAAGGGCCTCTTCTTCTTTGAGGTCGAGGATTTTTTCACGAAGAGCCTCTTCCACAAGCCAGCTGATGGTGGTCCCCCGTTCATCACAGACGGCATCAACCTCCTCTTTCAGTTCTTCTGTAATTTGTGTTGCCAGTGCTGTTTTACCCATAATCTCCATTTCTAGAAACTACTAGAAGTATATAGAAACTCCTTCCGATGCGCAAGAAGATTATCAATACGAGCGGTGGTGGAGCTGATCAAGGTGATTCAGTAGCTAATTTTGATGAAAGACGTAAATGCCGCCATCATTTAATTTGGTAGCAATATCTATATCTCCATCACCGTCTATATCACCCCCACGGACCTCTTTAACAGGTGATAAATTAAGATCTGTAATCCAAATAGAACCAGAACGAGATTTTGCAAGTTCCTCTATGTCGCCAGAATTGATGATATCCGTCACATTACATTGAAAGCGTTTATCAGCGACAAACTCCACACAAGAGATCAGCAGATCATTCTTCCCATTTTTTATCTTTAGCCCATAATGTGTTATTGGAAATGTGCTGGTTTTTCCTGTATCTTCCTTTTTCGCAATGTCCAATTTTAGGAATTGTTGCTGCTCCAGTGGCGTGGCCAATCGCATATTACCAAATTGAATCCGACTCATATCTCCTCCAAAGCTTTCCCCCTTACACTATTGTTTTCGTCCGTTTTCAAAATAAGTTGCTCACTTTTTTTAATTTTTTTCATTATTTTTTTTGGACGTAAAATTTATTAATGATTTCAAAGTGATAGAAATTTGAACCCCTCACCCTAAGACCCTACCCCCTCTAACTCCCCCCCTGCCTGTCGGCAGGCAGGTTACAAAGGGGGAGAATTCATCGGGACAATAGTGTTTTCATTAATTTTTCAAATGCAGGGAGGTCTAGTGATTGCTGGCCGTCGCTTAAGGCGTGCGAGGGGTCGGCGTGGACTTCGATTAAGAGGCCGTCGGCGCCGCAGGCTAGGGCTGCTTTGGCCATGGGGGCTACTAATGAGGCGCGGCCCGTGCCGTGGGAGGGGTCGACCATCACGGCTAATTTTGTTCTCTCTTTTAATAGGGGGACGACATTCAAATCTAGGGTGTGGCGGGTTGCGGTTTCAAAAGTGCGAATCCCCCGCTCGCACAAAATAATTTGGTCGTGGCCTGATTCCAGAATATAATCGGCCGCAGAGAGCCACTCTTCCACCGTCATCGCCATGCCCCGTTTTAAAATCACCGGCTTTTTTGTTTTGGCGACCTCTTTGAGGAGCGGAAAATTCTGCGTACTGCGCGAGCCGATCTGGATGATGTCTGCATATTCGGCAACGAGCAAGACATCGCGCGTATCCAAAACTTCGGTCACAACGGGCAGACCGGTCTCGGCACGGGCCTTCGCCAAAAGCTTTAATCCCTCTTCTCCCAAACCCTGAAACGAATGGGGAGAGGTGCGCGGTTTATAAGCACCGCCGCGAAGTGCATGAGCGCCTGCGGCTTTTACTCCACGCGCCGTGGCCAAAAGCTGGGCCTCACTCTCAACCGCACAGGGCCCCGCAATCACGAACGGTTTTGTTTGAATAAATATTTTAAAATTCATCGTTTCCATCCTTCGACAAGCTCAGGATGTCCGGGACTAAAATATCCCCTTATCATCCCGCTTATTTCCTTCCAAGGATTCTTTATTAACCACGACATTGAGCTGACGCACCTTTGCGACATCCAAATTAGGAAGCCCTTCGGCTAATTGTAAAAACCGTTCTTGTTCTTTGGAGGTAATCGCTCTCTCCGATAACGTTTTGAACTTCTGAATATATTGCGGTCTTGTGAACGGCCTTGCCCCGTTTGGATGGGCATTGGCATTGTCCAATCGCTCACTGATTTTGGAGCCATCTTTCAGGGTGATCACCACTTCCGCCCCGAATTTTTTCTTGCCAGGATCGGGGTGATGATAGGAATCGGTCCATTCTTTTGTCATCTCGGTCCGGATTTTTTTCCAAAGCTCTACGGTAGACGGGCGATGAGAACGTTCTTTAGAATAACTTTTCTCATGGTGCCAGGCACCGTCCTCGAGTGCGACTGCAAAAATATACATGGCACTGTGGTCCAGCGTTTCTCGGCTAGCATCAGGGTCGAATTTTTGCGGGTCATTGGCACCGGTCCCAATAACCATATGAGTATGATGGCTGGTGTTAATGACAATCTCTTTGATTTTTGAAAGATCAATCTTTTTGCGGTGCAGATTAAAAGCAATATCGATCAATGCTTGCGCCTGATATTCTGCGGAGTGTTCCTTGGTGTACGATTCCAAAATGGTTTTGAAGGGAGCCCCCACTTCTGGCAACGGCACGGTGTATTCGGCATTTTTTCCGCCGAGCATCCAGGCAATCACCGAATCTTCTCCTTCATAAATGGGCGAGGGCGATTTTTCTCCACGCATCGCCCGATCGACCGCTTCAATCGCCAGCTTCCCCGCAAACCCCGGAACATAAGCCTTCCAGCTGGAAATCTCTCCCTTGCGCGACTGCCGTGTCGAAAAACTCAAATGAACCGACTGGTTGATCGCCTGAAAAATCGTTTCAGTATCGAGTTTGAGTAACGTTCCAATCCCCGCGGCGATGGCCGGGGTCAAATGGGCGATATGATCTTTTTTAAATTCGTGGAGGCAAATGCCTTTGACCAGATTCATCTGAATTTCATAAGCGGTCAAAATGCCCAGCAATAAATCGTTGCCGGTTTTACTTTTTTGTTGGGCCACTGCCAAAAGGGCGGGAATGGTATCTCCGGGATGGGAATAATCGGCCGCCAGAAAGGTATCGTGCATATCCAATTCCCGCACGGCGACATTATTGGCCCATGCGGCCCATTCACATTCGAAAGTTTGGTCGTTTGATATTCCAAAAAGTGCGGCCCCCTTTTCGCTGGGGTGGGCCAAAGCCTGCAAGCGGGCGGCGACCACCGGTTTTCGATTGATGGCGGCCATAGCGACTGCGGCATTATCGATAACCCGGTTGGCAACCATTTCAGAGGCAAGAGAATCGGCCTTTATATTATGAGAGGCCAGCTCGGCCATGCCCCAAGCCAACTGCTTTTCTTTTGGGAGATTCTCTTTCGATGGATAAACTCTGACCTTAAACTTGTGCATAGAGCGATTCTCCTAGCAATTTGTCATTGCGAGCGCAAGCGAAGCAATCTAAGGTGCCCGCAATGCAACTCAAATTCAGCCAGCTGGAACCTTTGGCCAGGCACATAATCAAGGTATTAAAAGAGAAAAAGTTGGCCAATTTTGGCCAGTCCGATGAAAATTTGGCCAGCCAGGTCGCCTCCATTTTTAAAAACAACTTTGAGCAGGAGCAAAAATTGAATGATGAGGCCCAAAAACTGCTCGACATCAATAAAAAGAAGATCGGTCAGAATATCGACGAAGAAAAGGCTTTTTCGATGATTAAAAGGCAGTTGGCCAAGGAGAAAAACTTCGTTTTATGAACCTATCGGACGATCGGATCAACTTTTTGTCTCATGAAATTCTTAAAACCCTGCGAACCAAAGGGGGCGCCAGCTATCCTGAAGAGGCAAAGGCTTTGGCTGGAATCAAACAGGCTTTTCACCAATTTGGCTCTCTTTTAGAGAGTGTGGACACCCAAATCCGAAATAAAATCGGCACGTTGAAACGAAATATCCCCGAAGGTTCCAGAGAATGGGACCTTCTCTACCGCCAGTACTTCGACGAAGAACTCTCCAAAAAAGGGTTATAACCTCTTGACTCTTCAAGAGGACACCACTATATGTCCGGCACCTTGAAGGTTTAGCACTCTAGTGGTTAGAGTGCTAATAAACTAAAAATTAACAACATATAAGGAGGAAAAGCCATGTCGAAACTAAAAATTCGTCCTCTGCACGACCGTTTGGTTGTCCGCAGACTGACTGAAGAGGAAAAAACCGCCGGCGGCATCATCATCCCCGATTCCGCTAAGGAAAAACCGCAGGAGGGGGAAGTCATCGCCGTAGGTCTGGGTAAAGTTTTGGAAAACGGAAAATTCCAAGCCCCCGACGTCAAACCGGGAGAGAAAATTCTTTTCTCAAAATATTCCGGAACAGAAGTGAAGCTGGATGGAGAAGAATATTTGGTTGTCCGCGAGGACGATGTTTTAGGAGTCATTGGTTAATTAATCTTAAATAAGGAGGAAATATGGCAAAAGATATTTTGTTTGAACAAGAGGCTAGAGACCGGATCTTAAAAGGGGTCCGCACTTTGGCCGCTGCAGTCAAAGTAACGCTCGGCCCTAAAGGCCGTAACGTCGTGTTGGAAAAATCGTTTGGTTCCCCAACCATCACCAAAGACGGTGTCACTGTTGCCAAAGATGTTGAATTGGCTGACCGTTTTGAAAACATGGGCGCCCAGATGGTAAAAGAAGTCGCCAGCAAAACATCAGACGTTGCCGGTGATGGAACGACAACCGCCACGATTTTGGCAGAAGCCATTTTCGCAGAGGGCGCCAAACTCGTTTCCGCAGGTCATAACCCGATGGGTTTGAAACGCGGTATCGACAAAGCGGTCACCTCGGTTGTTGAAGATTTGAAGAAGCTTTCCAAACAGACCAAAGATCAAAAAGAGATCGCGCAGGTCGGCACCATCTCTGCCAACAATGACGCCACCATCGGCACCATCATCGCCGAGGCGATGGAAAAAGTCGGCAAAGAGGGGGTCATCACCGTTGAAGAGGCCAAGGGAATGGAAACCACCCTGGAAGTGGTCGAAGGAATGCAGTTTGACCGCGGTTATCTCTCCCCTTATTTCGTCACCGATCCGGAGAGAATGGAATGCGTTCTGGAAAACCCGTTAATCCTCTTGAATGAGAAAAAAGTCTCCAGCATGAAAGACCTTCTTCCGGTTTTGGAACAAATTGCCAAAATGGGAAGGCCTCTTTTGATTATCGCTGAAGAGGTGGAAGGCGAAGCATTGGCAACTTTGGTTGTCAACAAGCTCCGCGGCACCCTGCATGTCTGTGCCGTCAAAGCCCCCGGCTTTGGTGACCGCAGAAAGGCGATGCTTGAAGATCTCGCCACGTTGACCGGCGGCAAAATGATTGCCGAAGAGCTGGGCATCAAGCTGGAAAGCGTTCAGGTTGCCGATGTGGGCCAGGCCAAGAGAGTGGTTGTCGACAAAGACAACACCACGATCGTGGATGGAGCCGGCAAAAAAGAGCAGATTGAAGCCAGAGTCAAACAACTCCGCGAGCAGGTCAAAACGACCACTTCGGATTATGACAAAGAAAAATTACAAGAGCGTTTGGCCAAACTGGTCGGCGGTGTTGCCGTCATTAATGTCGGTGCCGCCACTGAAACCGAATTGAAAGAGAAAAAAGCCAGAGTGGAAGATGCTTTGCACGCCACCCGCGCCGCTGTTGAAGAGGGGATCGTCCCCGGGGGCGGCGTTGCCTACATCCGCTGTCTCTCCACATTGGAAACCCTCAAAGGGGCCAATGAAGCGGAGCAGTCTGGAATCAACATCGTCCGCAGAGCCCTTGAAGAACCTTGCCGTCAGATTTCTGAAAATGCCGGCTGGGAAGGGGCTGTTGTTGTCTCTCGCATTAAGGAACTTAAAGGGGCCGAAGGCTTTAACGCCGAAGAAGGCCGCTTTGAAGATCTCTTGAAGGCCGGTATCATCGACCCGACCAAAGTGACCCGTTCCGCATTGCAGAACGCCGCTTCGGTTGCAAGTCTCATGATCACCACAGAGGCGATGATTGCCGAGCGCCCGAAGGAAGACAAAGCTTCGGCTGCTCCGCACATGCCGCATGACTATGGTATGTAATTCAAGTTTGTCATCCTGAGCGTTAGCGAAGGATCTTTCGGAAAGGGGAAGTGGGTTGAAAACCACTTCCCCTTTTTATTTTTTATGCTATAGACGCCGCATGCATCGTAAGTCCTTTGGGGGCAAGGGATTCTTATCTCTGTCATTGCGAGCGTTAGCGCCGTGCCTGCCGGCAGGCAGGAAGCAATCTCTCTTTTTTCTGCTTCTTCTTCTTTTTCCATTCTCATCCTTCGCCATCGACTTCGGTTTGAAGGGCTACTACCGCACGCGGGCCATGGTTTTGCAAGACGTCGATCTTCAAACTCCCAACAACAGCATCACCCACAGCAACGACCGTTTCGGTTTGATGCAATTCAATCAGATGCGCTTGCGCGTCCAGCCCAACATCAAGGTAAACGATAACTTGGGGGTCTATGCCGAATTCGATTTTTTGGATAACATCGTTTTTGGGTCCAAGGCCAACCAAAATCTGCAAATTCTCTCCCCCGTTGTGGGGACGCTCACGCTTCCTTCCGGGGCCGGCACCATCGGAGAGGTCGGCGGTGTCGCCGGAGAAACAGGCTCCATCAACGTGCGGCGGGCTTGGATGGAAATAATGAGCCCCATCGGCAAATTCAAACTTGGCCGGCAGCCGTCGCATTGGGGGCTCGGTATTTTCCAGAATGACGGCGAAGAGCGGCAGGGAGATTTCGGCGATTCCGAAGATCGTATTTTATACCTGACTGAATTCGATTTTAATACTGGTGCCGCCATGGCCGCAGGTCTTTTGTGGGACATCCCTTTTGAAGCCCAACAAGATCCCCGCGTGCAGGGGTTGGGTGGCGTGATTCGGGATAATGGACAGGATTTACAGCAATACGCGGCGGTGCTTTACTATGAGCACCCCCAATGGGCAATCGGCACTTTTGCGGGAGCCCGCCGGCGCAGCGGCGGCACCGGAACCACCATGACCGCCATCGATGCCAAGGGGAACGTGGTGGCTTCCGGCATTGACGGCAGTACGCTTCTTTATTTCGGCGATATCTACGCAAAATATAATTACAACGAATATACTTTTCAGTTTGAGGGAGTTTATATCGGCGGAGATATTTCGACCGGCCTTGCTGTAAATGCCATTCCATTCAGCGCCTTTTCTTCCAGCGCCACAGGAGCCGGTATTATCAATCTTCCTGCCAAGCAAAGCGCTGAAATTATGATGGCCGCTTTTGAAGCGGCAGGAATTTACGATTGGGGGGGTGAATGGTCTGTCAAAACCGGTTATGCCAGTGGCGATGCCAACGCCCTTTCCGGAAAAATCACCCAGTACGGTTTTCGTCCCGATTATCGGATTGCCCTTTTGATGTTTTATGAACCGATGGGTTCTTCACCCTCCATGTATGGAGGGACTGCCAACAACCCCTCCACCACCACCAAGCTGACCGGCGGGGCACCGATCACCGGCAATTTTATCAACAACGCTCTTTACATCACCGCCGGTTATGCCCATACACTCAATATCCGGGATGCCATACCGCAGGCAGATTGGATGAAAATTGGTGGAACAATTATTACCGCATGGGCGCCGAAGAAAAACGTGAATTTGAATTTTGCACAGCTGCTTAATAATTCCAGCCTTCCTGCCATCACCGAAACGGCCAATTCTTTCTTCAAAAGATGGTACGGTGTTGAGATCGACGCTACGGCAGAGGCCCTCTTTTTCCATAACCTTTATACCAGCCTCGAAACGGGCGTCTTGATTCCGGGGCGTGAATACAATACCGATGTGAACGTGACCGACCCGGGCAATATTATCGACCCGATCCCATCCGACAAAGCCTCCATCGGCTTCGCCGCCCGATTCACCGCGATGATTGAGTTCTAGTTTCACGAGGAGCCTGACTCTTCATAAGGTGCCAGGCACCTCGTACGATTTTCGTCGTTTGCCGACGAAAATCAATCAGCGCATCTTGCTAAACCCCTCTTATTTCTCTCCGGCCTTGGCACGGTTTTCGCATAAGCATCCCTTCACGAGGAGCCGGATACCTATGAGGAGTCAGGCACCTCGTGAAAAAAGGGGGGATAAATATGCCAAGACCACCGAGAATTAGAGGAAACGACATCTACTATCATGTGGTTATAAAGTGCAACAATGGTGAGTTTCTGCTTCGAGAAGAAAGGGATTTCCAGCATTTTTTAAATCTTTTGGCCGAGGTTAAAGAGAGGTTTTCTTTGTCAATTTACAATCACACTTTGTTGAATACACATGCCCATTTGCTTATATCCACTCATCACGATCATTTTATTGACGAAGTAATGCATAACTTCTGCACTAATTATTCGAGGAATTTTAACAAATATCACGGCAGAACCGGGCATCTTTGGAGAAATCGATACTGGTG
>JAUYJH010000058.1 GCA_030688705.1 Deltaproteobacteria bacterium | reverse complement strand
GTGACCTTTTCGAAAAGACGCGACATTTTTTGGGTCGACCCAAAAAATTCGCTCCTATGTCGGCGATTTTGATTATGGATCCCGGATGTTAAAATCGCCTTACGCAGGCTTTTCTCAAAGATCACCCTCGCCCAAGTTTTTTAGAATCCTCATTATCGTTTTAGCAAAATATCTTTTTCTTCCACCAATTCCTTGGTCGTCATCGCACCGTAACGGCGAAGGGCGGGAATCCAAAAAAGACCCACAGCCCCGTCCAAAAAAGCGGTCCAGACGCAATATCCGAAATTGGCGCCCAAATGCCGGCTTAAACGCAACAAAATCACGCTGTGGATCAGACTTAAAACGGCGACCCATAAAAAACGGGGGCCGACCGCCTGAAAAAGTATTTTTCTCCGAAAAAAACGGATCAGCCCGAACACAACCCCGAAAGAAAGAATGGAAGCTCCAAAGGGGGCGTAAGAAACGGAATCGAACAAAACGCCCAGCATCAGCGTACCGGCCAGCCCCTCGCGCCATGTCCGGTAAAACCCCATATAGACAACGGCCAAAAAAAGAAAATGGACCGGAAACTGCCAGACACTCTGCCAGGCAATGGCCGCGATTCCGTAAAGAAGCATGAGAAAAAAGAGTTTCATTGCAGCACCAACACTTCTTCCAGCTGTGAAAAGTCAACCATCGGCACCACTTCAGCGTCGGTAAAAATCCCGTATTTGCCCTTGATGATTTTGTGGATCGTTCCGACGGCGATTCCTTTTGGAAAAAGCCGGTCAAGCCCCGAGGTGACCAAGGTGTCCCCTTCCTGAATATCACTGGTCTGCTTGACGTATTCCAGCCGGCTCAAAAAATAACCGGGGCGCAGTTCCGTGTTTTTCCCGCGGCCGCTCAAAATACCGCGGACACGGGAACGCAGATCCAGCACATCCACGCTTGAGGCCGGATCGACAATCAGTAAAACAAGGGCGTGGCGGTTGAAAACCGGCCCCACTTTGCCGACAAGACCGGCCGTGGAGACCACCGGCATATCGGATTGAATGCCATCGTCGCCCCCTTTGTTGATGACGATTGTTTTGAATTCAGCGGCGGGGTCAAAGGCAATCACTTGCGCCGCGACCGATTCGGGAAAGGACTCCCGTGCGAGCCCCAAAAGTTTTTGGAGCCTTTTGTTTTCCTGCCGCAGTTCTTCCAAAACCGCCGTATTCTGCCGCAGGCGCTCCACCTCACGGGTCAAAAGTTCATTTTTTTTTGCCGTACCCGCCAGATAAATATAATGGCGCCATACATCCCCGGTACCGTGGGAGACCCATGAAAAAACGGAAACGACCGGGGATACGGCATTCCACGCCCATTGTTCATACCACGGAGCCCTGCGGACCCGCCCGGAGAGAAGCGACGCGAAAAAAAGAACCAAAAACACGGGGATTAAAAATTGCCAGGAAGATTTCAGTTTGGAATTAAGCATAGACCGAAGACCGAAGACCGAGGACCTAGGTTACCGTAATTCCTTTGAGCACATCCAATTGATCCAGCGCCTTGCCGGAGCCAAGCACCACGCAGCAAAGCGGATCATCGGCCACAGTCACCGGCAGACCGGTCTCTTCGCGGAGCAAAACATCCAGATTGCGGATCAAGGCCCCACCGCCCGTCAGGACGATCCCTTTGTCGACGATATCGGCCGCGAGTTCCGGAGGCGTTCTTTCCAGCGTGATTTTGACCGCTTCGACAATGGCGTTGATCGGTTCCAAAATGGCCTCGCGGATCTCTTCAGAATTGATGGTGAGCGTTTTGGGAACGCCGGCCACCAGATCGCGCCCCTTGATCTCCATTGTTTTGATGTCGCCGTCGGGGTAGGCGGTGCCGACATTTATCTTGATCGCCTCGGACGTCCGCTCACCGATCAGAAGATTATATTTGCGTTTTAGATATTGGATGATCGCCTCGTCCATCTTGTCGCCCGCCACGCGGATCGATTTGGAAAAAACAATGCCGGCCAAAGAAATGACCGCCACCTCGGTGGTGCCGCCGCCGATATCGACCACCATGCTGCCGGACGGCTCGGTGATGGGGAGCCCCGCGCCGATCGCCGCGGCCATCGGCTCTTCAATCAGATACACCTCGCGGGCTCCGGCCCCTTCGGCCGATTCGCGCACCGCCCGTTTTTCAACCTCGGTAATGCCGAACGGAATGCAGATCATGATGCGGGGGCGGATCAGCGTTTTACGGTTGTGGGCTTTGCGGATAAAATAGCGGAGCATCGCCTCGGTCACCTCAAAATCGGCAATGACCCCGTCTTTCATGGGGCGGATCGCCTCGATCATGCCGGCGGTGCGCCCGAGCATCTCTTTGGCCTCTTTGCCGACCGCCAAAACCCGCTTGATGCCGCGCATGTCTTTTTGGACGGCGACCACAGAGGGCTCGTTGGCAACAATCCCGCGCCCTTTTACATAGACAAGGGTGTTGGCCGTGCCAAGGTCGATGGCCAGATCATTGGAAAACATTCCGAATAAAGCGTCGAGGATCATACGGGTGGAGGGTGTTAACAAAGTGCCCGTAAAAGATCAAGTCCGCATTATTCTTTGTCATTCCCGCGCGCGCAGGAATCTCATATAAATATGCCCGTGAACAAGCGTCTCCTTTTTTTCTTGATCGGGTCCCTGCTGATTTCTTTTTCCCTTTGCGCCCAGGAAGAGGCGGATATTGTGGCCGAAGAGATCCCCGGCAAAAGCCCCTTCTCCTTCCAGATCGAATCCGATTTTTATTCCCGTTATGTCTGGTATGGCATGGCCGCAAGCGTTGGCCCCGTTTGGCAGCCCTCCGCCAGCGTTTCTCTGCACGGATTCAAGTTCACCGCATGGGGGAATTTTGTCCTCGATGACGAGCCCAATCAGGGACAATTTAATGAGATCGATTTGATTCTTTCTTACGAAACCTCCCTACGTAAATTGGGGCTTTTCTTTTCGCTGGAGGGGGATTTATACCCCAACGGCAATCCCAAATCGCTCGATGCCAGTTCTGCCACCCTTAAAACCAATGCCCGTTTTACCTATCCGGCGGGGCCCTTGATTATTTTCGCCGATTTCGCGGGACTGTTTGTCTCCGTGGAGGGGGGTCTTTACGGTGACGCGGGGGTGGAGTGGAAAAAGGACCTCTCCGAAAAATTCTCCGTCGATACCTGGCTGTTGTTTGGAACCGGAGACGAAAAATTCAACCGGACCCACATTGCCGATGTCGGCACCCGCCCGAATCTTGTCGATTATGCCCTCTTGTTTTCATGGAAACCGTCCAGGCACTGGAAGCTCACACCGACATTTCGCGTAAGCCGGGTTCTTTTTGAACCGGCCCGTGCCGTCCGCTCCGGCAGAACGCAAGTGTGGGGGGGAATCGGGATCATTTATCTGTTTTGAATCCACCCTGTTACCATATGCTCCGGCTCTTTATAGTAAAAATCGGGTTTGAAAAATGAAGCAAGATACGCTAAGAGAGCGGCATGCTTGAGATTGTCCGAAAACATGTCGGCTGGGGGCTCAAGGCCCTTTTGGTGGTCATCATCGTCACTTTCGTTTTTTTCTTCGGTTTCAACCAGCTCTACCAGCCGACCGATGATGCCACCGCCATTCTGGTCGGCAAACAAGACATCACCTTTTCTGAATATCGCCTTGTTTATGATAATCAGGTCGATAATTTGCGCCGAAACATGAAAGACGGGGAAATCCCCGATTTTCTGCTCCAAAGCCTGAAAACTTCAACGCAAAGGCAACTGGTTACCAAAAGCCTCGTGGACCAATTTGCCGCCTCCATTGGCTTTAAAGTGACCGATCAGGAGTTGCGCGATAACATATTGAAAGAAAAGGACTTTGATCCCGTTTCCTATAAAAACTTCATCCGCAGTTTTTACAGCCGCTATGGCCTTTCTTATGAAGCTTTGTTGCGCAAAGACCTGTTGGCCGACAATTTTCAAAAATGGGTGGAGAAGGTGGAACCCGTTGCAGAAGGACCAGGGACCAAGGACCAGGGACCACGGACCAAAAGCAAAAAGCAAAAGGTCAAAGAGATTCCTCAAAATACATATCTCCCTGAATTTCGCGTGACCGATATTTTTTTCCGCCAATTCGCCGATAAAACAAAAGTGGAATCGTTTATCAAACCAGAAGATTTGTGATCCAGAAAGAACATCCCAAATTTGTGGAAACCCTCTGGCAGGCCAAGAGAGAGGTGTATGAGGTGGGAGGAACAGTGCGCGATCGAATTCTCCAAATTCCCCACAAAGACAAAGACTATCTGGTTCGCGGAATCCCGATCGACAAATTAAAAAATATTTTGGCCCCGTTCGGCAAAGTGGCGGTGGTCGGCAAATCGTTCGGCGTTTTGAAATTTTCTCCGCACAGCGAGCCCGAAACAATGATTGATATCGCCCTCCCCCGCAAAGAGCGCTCCACCGGTGAGGGCCACCGTGATTTTGACGTCGATTATGACCCGAATCTTTCGGTCGAAGAAGATTTGGGGCGGCGCGATTTCACCGTCAATGCGATGGCGCTCGATTTGCAAACCGGAAAAATCATCGATCCTTTTCACGGTCAAAAAGATTTGAAGGCCAAAATATTGCGGATGGTTTTTGACAGGGCCTTTGAAGAAGACCCCCTGCGCCTGATACGCGCCGTGCAATTTGCCGCCCGTTTCGGCCTGACCATAGAACCCAAAACTTTTGAGGCGATGGAAACCAGTGCCCCGCTCATCGCCACCGTTTCGGCGGAAAGAATCATCGAGGAGATCCGCAAACTTTTTTTGGCCCCCAAGCCCTCTTTGGGTTTTGAAATCATGCGGCAGACAGGACTGCTCAAAATTCTTTTTCCGGAGGTCCAAACTCTTATCGGCATCGAACAGGATAAACGCCCGGGGGATGATGTCTATCAGCACACGATGCGGGTTTTGGATGCGGCCAGAATTGACGAACATGTGGAACATGCGGGCGATTTGGAGCTTTTGCTCGCGGCTCTCTTTCACGATACCGGAAAGGCCCCCACGCGAAAATACGACAAGGCCAAAGACCGGATTGTTTTTTACGGCCATCAGCTCGTTTCAAAAAGGATACTCCGCAAATGGCTTGCCCGCATGAAGGCAACCCATATCGGCATCGACCCGCGGCACGTGGAAACGCTGGTGGAGCACCATATGTTCGAGACCAAATCGTATTTTACCGACAAGGCGATCCGCCGGTTTGTCCATAAAGTCGGCGAAGATATGATTTATAAACTGCTGGATCTGCGTCTGGCCGATAACCGCGGCGGCAAGCACCCCAAGTCGGTCAACGGGGTTTTGAAAATGCGCGCGCGGGTGCGGGCCGAATTGGCCAAAAAGCCGCCGTTTGGCCCCAAAGATTTGGGCCTAACTGGCCACGATCTGATGGAGGCGGGCGTCGAGGCCGGCCCGCGCATGGGGCAGATTATCAAACAACTGGTGGAATTGGTTTTGGATGATCCTGCGTTAAACACAAAAGAAAGACTGCTGGAAATTGTAAAGCAGATGAGAAACACTTGATTTTGTCATTGCGAGCGCCAGCGAAGCAATCTACAAGTTTGTCGGGAGATTGCTTCTCCGCCTCTGGCGGATCGCAATGACTCTATGAAATCGAAAAAGCAGAAAAAAAAGAAAGATTTTGGAATGGAAGAATTTGTCGCTTCGGTCGATAAAGTCATGCAGAAGCAGGAAAAAGAAAATCCCGCCATCAAACAGGTGCACGCGAGGCTCTCCCCGGAGTGGAAACGCGCGAGCGAAAAATTAGGCCGGTTTCTGGCGACTGCCGATGCCCCCCTGCTCGATCAACTGCGTGAAGAGATTGTAAAAGAGGGGGAAATAGCCACCCGCGTCTTGCTCGATTTTATCGAAGCCATCAAAAATCAGGCAAAATCGTAATCATTCGTCACTCCGGCTTGCACGTCATTCCGGCGAAAGCCGGAATCCAGTCGACTGGACCCCGGCGGGAGCCTGCCCCGTACCGCGATACGGGGCCGGGGGAAAAATAATGGTCATGTGAAACGGAGGGTTTTGAGGGGCTGGCGACAAAGGTTGTATAACCTTGGGGTATTAAAACGTTTTCCAACGCCCGATCCACGTTCCCCAAATGCCGGCCTTTGGTGTCTCCATTGATGATGACG
>JAUYJH010000135.1 GCA_030688705.1 Deltaproteobacteria bacterium | reverse complement strand
ATTCGCATGCGACCAGAAATCATCTGCAATGGAAAAAATATCAACAGAATTGATTAACCCATCCCCACTTTGCGACCAGTTCCTCCTTTTCTTTTTCCGTCAGCTGAAACAGAAATTCAGCGGGGAAACGTTCCATGTTTCGCTTCACCTGTTCGTTGAGTCGCTTGGTGCTGACTCCATAAAGTTGAGCCAGATCGGCGTCCAGCATCACTTTTTTTCCGTGAAGCAACAAAATCCGTTTTTCAATCCGTTCGATCGGTACAATATCTGTCATAGCCATTTCCTCCTGCAGGAGGTCTTAGCAAAACCGATGCCAACTCTAGGCACGCTAAATTTGAGAAGAATAAAAGGGGCGACGGAAATGATGCGGGAGAAGACGGTTTTGAATCACATCTCAAGCCCGCATCATATCTTTGACGCGGGTTAGGGTGATGGGGGCTTCGGTTTCGCCGCGGCAGCCGTACCAGCATTTGGTGCACAAGGTTTTTTCCACCTTGCTCGGCCAGTATTCGGAATAATGGGCCATGCGGGGCATTTCGGCGCAGCGCTGGACGTAGCCGTCGGGAGTGATTTGAATGAAAGTGTGGCCGGCCTTGCAACCCTCCACCCCGCCGGTTGTGAAATAAGGGACAATGTGGTCGAGATAAAAATAGGAATTTTTGATGTTTTTGTTTTTTACTTTGAGCACTTTTAATTCTTCCACCGTGGCGCTCAATTGTTTTAACCGGTCGGTGCGGACCATCTCACTCTCTTCATTCGCCTTGAGCGTGCAAAAAGAACTGAACGAAATATCGCACCCCCACTCTTTGGCCTGTTTGGCCAGAGGGATCACCTGATCGATGTTGGAGTCCATGATGATCGAATTGAAACAAATTTTGTAACCCTTGGAAGCCAGAAGCGGCGCGATTTTGCTGATGTGGCCAAAAAGCCCGTCGATTTTTCGCACCCGGTCATGCTGATCGCTCAAATAATCCAAAGAAATGGTAATTTGATCGACCCCCGCTTTGCGCAAACGCCCGGAGCTTTCTTCATTCAACAAAGCCCCGTTGGTGATGATCATCAGATAGTGGCACCACGGGCGAATGCCGGCCAGAAGCTCATCGTAATTTTTTCTTAAAAGAGGTTCCCCGCCGGAGACGGAACACAAAACAGGGCGAAAGCGTTTAATCACCGGCGCGTAATCTTGCAGTTCATTTTGCGATTCCACCTGCCAGCAATGGCAGAAAAAACACTTGGCATTGCAAAGTTTGGTGAACTCGACATTCAACAAATAGGGGCGTTTTTGCACCTTGCAGCGGAGGTAATAACCAAACCCCCTTATTTTTTCGGCCAAATCCATAAGATCGGTGTTTCTACCATGCCATTTTCCCAAGAGTCAACCGACATTTACCTTTACTTTAAGCCAACTTGATGGCTATAAAACCCGCGCCATGAAGCTTCAAGTCACCCTTTTCAGCGAGGCGAAGAACTACCATCACACCTCGCAGATTTTGTTCGAAAAAGTGGCCGGCATCCCCCTTTTGTTGAGGAATATTCTCCTCCTCAAAAAGGCCGGTGTGCAGGGGATCGGCGTTGTTTTGCCGGCAGCCTTGGCGGAGCGCTATCAGGACGAAATAGCCCCGGCATTGGAGAAGCGGCATATTCACGTTGTCCTGAAAACTTTTGAAGAGACCCTTCCTTGGGAAACAATCGATACACAGACAAGAATTCCCGCCAACGGGCTGGTCGATCCAAAACTCCCCGCCCCCTATTATTCGATTCTTTTGGAGGCCCCCTCCGACATCAAAGAGGCCGAAAAGATGCTGGCCGAAAAAATCCGTTTGAGCACGCCGGGGCCGGTGGCCCGTCATTTCAACAAAAGAATTTCACTCCCCATCAGCCTGCATCTGGCAAAGTGGGGCATGCACCCCAACTGGATCACGCTGGCCAACATGATACTGGGGATTTTCAGCGGTTTTGTGGTGGCAAAAGGAACCTTTGAAGCCTTTGTGCTGGGGGCTTTTATTTTTCAGATGGCTTCCATCTTTGACGGCTGCGACGGCGAGCTGGCCAAGCTAACCTTTACGACTTCCAAATTCGGCCAATATTTTGATACGATCAGCGACAATTCGGCCCTTGTCAGTTTTTTTGCCGGTCTTTTTATCGCCTACTCCAAAACCCACACCCATTCTTTCACATATGCCCTGGTGGCCTGTTTTTCCGCCGGTTTGGGCCTGCTTTTCTGGCAGATGATCGCATTTTTGAAAAAAAACACCCAGTCGGCAAGCCTCGCCACCTTTAACAAGGAATATCTTGCAAAACTGCCGCAGAATGGAAACTCCCCCTTTCTGCTCAAACTGATCCGTGTGGGCAAAACACTCATGAGCAAAGACTGTTTTTCGCTCCTCTTTTTTCTTTTGGCCCTGCTGGGAATTCTGGAGTGGGTGCTCTTTGCCGCCACCGGCGGCCTCTGGATCGCCAATGTGGTCTTAATCTATTTGAAATATCAACGATTGCCCCGGGAGATTGCTTCGCCCCTCCAGGGCTTCCGCCAAACAACCGGCGGACAGGCGCAATGACAAGCTGAAATATGAACAAGAAAATTATTGTTTTTGATTTTGACGGAACGCTCGTCAACACCATGGACCGCCTGACCGATATCGCGTCGCACGTGATGGCGGATTCTTTCGGCATTTCCGAACAAGACGCGCGGCGCCTCTATCAGCTTACTTCCGGCCTCCCTTTTTCTGAACAGCTTAAAACCCTCTACCCCGATGCCGCGGAAAAAACATCGGCCGCCGCGGGCGTTTTCGAGCGGCAAAAGAAAGAGGGCTATTTCAACGAAAAATGTTTTCCCGACACCATCGAAACGATCCGTTATCTGAAAGAAAAGGGATACGCCGTCATCATCTCTTCCAACAGCGCCCACGATCTTTTGGAAGCGCTGGTCAAAAAACTCGACATTCCCTGTGATCTGGCTTTGGGGTGGAAGGAAAATTTCGGCAAAGGGCTTTCGCATTTTCTCTACATCATGGAGCGCTGGGGGGCAGGCCCCACCAACATGGTCTTTGTGGGTGATTCCCTAAAAGACGGCGAGTGGGCTTATGAGAGCGGCATCGATTTCATCGCCAAAGAGGGAACGTTTCAGAAAGACGATTTCCAAAAGCGCTTTCCCGATGTTCCGGTGATTTCCAAACTGTCTCAATTGAGGGAAATTTTATGAAGGTACTCATTCTCGCGGCGGGTCAAGGCGAACGGCTTGAAACGCTGACCGATGACGTCCCCAAAGCCCTTGTCAAGGTTTTGGGGCGCGAGCTGATCCGCTGTCAGCTTGATTTTTTGGAAGACCCTTCCGTCACCAAAATAGGGGTGGTGGGGGGGTATCACGCGGCGCTGGTCCGTAATTTTCTCTCCAAAAACAATCTCCCCGTCGATTTTTTTGAAAACACCCGGTTTGAGCAGGGAAGCATTCTCACGCTCAAAGCGGCACTCGACTTTTTGGACGACGACTTTTTGATGATGAATGTCGATCATATCTATCCCAAACGGCTTTTGAATAAAGTCGTCAAACAAGCCAAGGGTATTACGGCCGTTTGTGATTTTGACCGCCCTCTTGTGGAAGACGACATGAAAGTGAAGCTGGATGATCACAGGCATCTCTTCCAAATCCACAAAAAATTGCCGCAATATGACGGCGGCTATATCGGCATGACCTATTGCCCCGCGGACAAGATTGCCCTCTACAAGCAGGCCATGGAAACGACTCTGGTCAAATTGGGCGAGAAAACCTCGGTGGAGATGATTTTGGGGGAACTGGCCACGCGCGGCGAACCGGTTCACATCGCCGATACCTCCGGCATCCGCTGGCTGGAAGTCGATACGATTGAAGATTTACAAAAGGCAGAAAAAGCCCTAAAAAGTCATCCGCAGTTTCTGGCGTAGTTTGTCATTCCCGCCCCCGATCGGAGTCGAGGGCAGGCTCCAGCGGGAATCCAGTAGATCCCCGCTTTCGCGGGGATGACGTGTCAATATGAAATCAGTCGCTTTTAAAGTTTTTCGTCTCCTTTTTTTGGGCATCGGCCTCTTTTTGCTTTGGGGGGTCATCCAAAAAATAGGGCCGGATGCTATTTTGGAACAGATTAAAAATCTGAAATTTTGGCTGATTCCGGTCTTGTCGATAGGTTTTGGCTGGTATGTCTCTTATACTCTGGCCTGGCAAAAAATTCTGAAAATGCAGGGGAATGACATTCCTTTTTGGCCACTGTTTCGTGCCAAAATTTCCTGCGATACGGTAACCACCATGACCCCTGCCAATTTTTTGGGCGGCGATACAATGCGGATCTACCAGCTCCGGAAAGCCGCTCTGAACGTCACTTCTGTGGCGGCCTCGGTGGTGGTCGATCGGACAATCAACAGCATTGCCATTGTCTCGGTAATTTTTATCGGATCGGTCGTCGCCTTTTTGGCCATCCCCGGGCTTCCTAAACAGGTTGCCATCGGCATCCCTCTCTTCTTGGTTGTCACCATTTCGATGATCGTCTTTTTTATGCTCCGCCAGCACAAGGGGCTTTTCGGCTCCATTTTAAGATTGGCGCAAAAACTCCATATCGCAAAAAGGCTTTGCAAAAAATTCAAGGATAAAGCCGAAGAGTTGGACCAACAGGTGGCCTCTCTCTACAAAAAAAGTCATCGCACTTTCTGGACCGCCCTCGGGTTTCATGTTGTGGGACGGCTGTTGGGCATTCTGGAGGTCTATTGCATCGGTCTGACCATTGATCCCCATTTTTCCATGACGGTCGCCCTGCTTCTGGCAACGGTGGCCCCGGTCATCAACATGGCCTTCACTTTTATCCCGGGGGCGTTAGGAATCATGGAGGGGGCTTACAGCGCCATTCTTTATCTTTTGGGAATGAACCCGGTGATCGGATTGACCATTCAAATTGTAAAAAGAATTCGGGCCGGCATCTGGATGGGTTTGGGGGTGATTTTTATTTCGTTTTTCCGGCATCACCAAAAAGCCGATTTAGCCGCTGATCCGCTTCGGCGACCTCTGCGATCCTTTCAGTAATTTCCTCGATCATTTCGTTTTCTTCCCCGTTTTTAAATGAAAAGCGAAGAAGCTTTCTCACCTTGGTTCGGACGATCTCCGTGAAACGCTGTCTTTGCAGATAAGGCCAACCCTGTTTTTCAAGAGCAGAAAGGGCCAGCTTTTTTTCAAGGGCGTCTTTGGCCAAAACTTCATGGGCGATATCCATCAATTTGGGATGGGCAAGGGGCGAAACGGGCATCTCATTGTAATGCTTTGTGTTTTTGCCTATTCCCATCACCGATTGTAAGAGCTTTCTGATCATAAAAACCTTTCATAGTGGTTATCGCATCGCCTCAAAAAAAGTAGCGTGATTTTTTAAAAAAATATGTTAGAGGCTCACCTTCATCAAGGAGGCGGTTCATGCAGAAAAAAATAGAGATTCAACCGGCAAAAGGAAAGCTGGGTGTTTTAATGGTGGGGTTGGGGGCGGTCAGCACCACGTTTGTCGCCGGAGTCTTGGCGGCAAAAAAAGGGCTCGCCAAACCGTTTGGTTCGGTCACCCAGATGGGGACCATTCGACTGGGAAAAAGAACGGAACACAAAAGCCCTTTGGTCAAAGATTTTGTCCCCTTGGCTTCTCTAGACGACATTGTTTTTGGCGCTTGGGATATCTTTGAGGACAACGCCTTTGATGCCGCTCTGAAAGCCGGCGTTTTGGACGGCAAGCATCTGCTCCCCTTGAAAGAAGAGTTGACCGCTTTGAAACCGTGGAAAGCCGTGTTCGATAAGAATGTCGTCAAAAAACTCGATGGCACCCATGTCAAACAGGAAAAAACCAAATGGGATATGGCCTTGGCGTTGATGGAAGATATCCGGCGCTTCAAGCAAGAAAAAGGGCTCGACCGCGTCAACATGATCTGGTGCGCATCGACCGAAGCCTACATCAAGCCCCATGCCACGCATGCCAATCTGGAATCTTTGGAAAAAGCGTTGAAAGAAAACGATCCGTCGGTTCCACCCAGCATGATTTATGCCTATGCCGCCTTGAAAATGGGAATCCCGTTTTCAAACGGCGCCCCCAACCTGACGGTCGATATTCCGGCGTTGCAACAGCTGGCCATGCAAACGGGAGCCCCCATTTCGGGAAAAGATTTCAAAACCGGACAGACCTTGATGAAAACGATTTTGGCGCCGGGGTTCAGGGCCAGATTGCTTGGCATCAACGGCTGGTTTTCCAGCAATATTTTGGGGAACCGGGATGGCGAGGTGTTGGATGACCCCGATAATTTCAAAACGAAGGAAGAATCAAAACTCTCCGTGCTCGATACCATTTTACAGCCGGAACTGCAGCCGGAACTTTACGGCGATTTGTACCACAAGGTGCGGATCAATTATTACCCGCCGCGCGGCGACAACAAAGAGAGCTGGGATAATATCGATATTTTCGGCTGGATGGGCTACCCCATGCAGGTCAAAGTCAATTTCTTGTGCCGCGACTCGATTTTGGCGGCCCCGATTGTTTTGGATTTGGTCTTGTTCATGGATTTGGCAAAACGAGCCGGCATGAAAGGGATGCAGGAATGGCTCTCTTTCTATTATAAATCCCCGATGGTGGCCGAAGGCCTCTACCCGGAGCACAATTTATTCATCCAGCAGATGAAGCTCAAAAACACATTGAGACACATCATGGGCGAGGAACCGATTACGCATTTGGGGTTGGAGTATTACGAATGAAAGGAATACCTGTAAAATGACTGTCCGCATTATTACCAGACTTGATATCAAAGGACCCAATCTGGTGAAAGGGATTCATCTTGAAGGTCTGCGCGTTCTGGGCAAGCCCGAAAAATTTGCCCGTTATTATTATGAGGAAGGAGCCGATGAACTTTTGTATATGGATGTTGTGGCAAGCCTTTACGGCCGGAATAATCTGCTCGACATTGTGACCAGAACCTCAAAGGAAATCTTTATTCCGCTGACCGTTGGCGGTGGTTTGCGTACGCTAGATGATATTAAGACAGTCCTTCGAGCCGGAGCCGATAAGGTTTCAATCAATACGGCAGCCGTTCACCGGCCCGAGTTTATCCGAGAAGCGGCCAACCGTTTCGGTTCTTCCACGATTGTCGTTTCGATTGAGGCAATCCGCCGCTCTGATGGTCGTTATGAAGCCTATACCGACAATGGGCGCGAAAAAACCGGACTCGATGCATTTGAATGGGCGATCCATACAGCCGAATTAGGGGCGGGCGAGTTGCTTGTTACTTCGATCGATCGAGAGGGAACCGGCAAGGGTTACGATTTAGAATTAACCCGAAAAATTGCGAAATCGGTTCCGATTCCGGTCATTGCGTGTGGAGGAGCCGGCCGTTCGGCTGACATTTCCCAAGTAGTTTGGGAGGGGAAAGCTGATGCCATCTGTGTTGCCTCCATGTTACATTACACTGCCGTCAAGCATTTACGGAGTCTCGACGGTTTTGAATTTGAGGGTGAGGGAAATATTGAACATCTGAAAGCAAATAAAGGTTTTTCAAAAGTCGAGGAAAGTTCCATTGCGGCAATCAAAAAAGAATTGGCTGCAAAAGGTATCCTTTGCCGGTATCCATTGGAGGAAAAAGTAGCATGAAGGTTGCGATTATCGATTACGGGATGGGAAATCTCTTCAGTGTACAGCATGCCTTTAAATACTTGGAGGCATATGCCATCCAGACCTCCTCGAAAAAAGATATTCTTGGCGCCGATGCGGTCATTCTTCCCGGTGTGGGAGCGTTTGGGGAGGCGATGAAGGCATTGAAGCGTCTCGATTTAGTCGGTGTCTTGAAGGATGTGGCCGCCCAAGGGAAACCGTTTTTGGGAATTTGTCTCGGAATCCAGCTGTTGATGTCGGAGAGTTTCGAATTTGGTCATCATGAGGGACTCAATATCATTGAAGGGTCGGTTGTTCGCTTCGGACAGGAAAGACAGAAGAAGCCGGAATACAAGATTCCTGAGGTCGGTTGGAACCGGATTCATGCCACTCTTCACCGGTCGTGGAATTCGACTCCTTTGAGAGGGTTAAAAAAGGGAACGTTTGTCTATTTCGTCCACTCCCTTTATGTAAAACCCAAGGATGCAAGTGTAACCTTGTCTGTAAGCCGCTACGGTGATACAGAATTTTGTTCCAGCCTCCTATCAGACAATATTTTTGGGTGCCAGTTTCATCCCGAAAAAAGTGGGACAGTCGGCTTAAAAATCTTGAAACAATTTTTGGAAAGGGTTGCATCATGACAGAAAAATTGGAAGCGTGGTACGGTTTACCCGATGAGGTGAAGTTTTGTAAAAAATGCGTGATTTCGAATCAGCGCCCCTCCTCTTCAAATGAATACAAACACAATAGGGATTCTAAAAAGGAGACGATTCCTTTTGATGAGGAAGGGGTCTGTTATGCTTGCCGTGTCAATGAGGCAAAACACAAAACGATCGATTGGAAAATAAGGGAAGAGGAGTTGCTGGAACTTTTGGCACAACATAGAAAAAAAGACGGCTCTTACGATATTTTGGTCCCGGGCAGTGGTGGTAAAGACAGTGCTTTTCAGTCCCACATCTTAAAATACAAATATAAGATGCATCCGCTGACAATAACCTGGTCACCCCATTTGTACACCGACATCGGCTGGAAAAATTTTCAGAATTGGCTTCATGTGGGCGGATTTGACAATTTTCTCTTCACACCGAATCCCAAGATTCATAGACTTCTCACAAAACTTGCTTTTGAAAATCTACTTCACCCGTTTCAACCATTTATTCTGGGACAGAAAACATTTGCACCAAAAATCGCCGAGAAATTTAACATCAAGCTGATTATGTACGGCGAAATGCCGGGTGAATACGGGGCTAATGTGCCGATAACTGAAAAAAAATTTTCAAATAAGGGAACCGATGGGCATAGCACCAATTTTGTCGAGGGAATCAAGGACTTTTCCAGCCTTTATATGGGAGGTATCTCCGCTGGAGAGATCATGAAGCACTATGAACTAGAGAAGGTTGATTTGGAACCGTATCTCCCGATGGAGTCCGAGCGAATTGAGAGAAGAGGGATTGAATTTCATTATCTGGGATATTATCTCAAATGGACCCCACAGGAATGTTATTATTACGCGGTGGAAAACACCGGTTTTCAGTCAAATCCGGAGAGAACCGATGGCACCTATTCCAAATACAATAGTCTCGACGACCGAATCGACGGATTTTTTTACTATACCACATGGATCAAATTCGGACTCGGGCGTGCCACCTATGATGCTGCACAGGAGATTCGGAACCATCACTTGACTCGGCAAGATGGTGTAGCCTTGGTTCGACGGTTTGACGGGGAATTTCCAAAAAAATATTTTAGAGAAATTCTCGACTATTTAAATTTAACAGAGGAACGTTTTTGGGAGATTATTGACAGTTTCCGGAGCCCTCATTTGTGGAAAAAAGAAAATGGGGAATGGAATTTAAGACACGTTGTTTCTTAAATTTAAGAAAAATCGACCATGGGAAAACAATCCTAATTAGCCAATACTTGTTTGTTAAGCTTATTTTCAGCCACGGGAAGCGCCTCCCGTTTTTTAACCCTTCTCCCCCAGCACCGAATTTTTTTCATTTTTTTGCCGACTTCGGCACACGTCAAAAGAAACGTCTCTAACACCAAAACCAGATCCAAAAAGAAACTCTGGTTGTTGATGTAGTAAAGATCGTAATCGATGTTGTCATGAATCTCCTTGTCCCGGTCGGGGCTGATCTGCCACAACCCGGTCAGCCCCGGCTGTACTTTGAGGCGGTCGCGCTGTACCTCGTCATATTTCTCAACATGGAAGGACATCTCGGGCCTGGGGCCCACAATCGACATATCGCCTTTCAAAACATTCCATAGTTGCGGAATTTCATCCAGATTGGTGTCACGCAAAAAAGAACCGAACTTGTTGATGTACTTGGACGGCTCGTTGCTGGAAGGAGATGGCATATAGACCGGCGTTTCCACCGCCATGGTCCGGAACTTGTACATGGCGAAAAGTTTGCCGTCTTTTCCAACCCGCTTTTGACGGAAGAAAATGGGACCGCGGCTCCCCAGTTTCACCATCAGCGCGAAAAACGGAAAGAAAAAGGAAAGAAATGCCAAAATGGTGAAAGAGACCGCGATGTCGAAGAGACGTTTGGCGGCCACATACAAAAAACTCAAATGGGTATCCCTTTTTTTGAGAAGGGGGATGTCTCCGATGTTTTTGGTGTCGATTTGTTCCAAACGCAGGCTGTAGAGATGAGGGACAAAACCGTAACGGACTTTTTCGCGGATGCAGGTGTCGATGATCTGCAAAATTCTTTCCTGCGCCACCGAGGGCATGGCGATCATCACCTGATAGATATTGTGCTGTTTGACGATGTGCCCCAATTCTTTCAAACCCCCCAGCACAATGGCGGTAAAGGCCGCCCCCTTTGAACGGGTCCGCTTCAGGCTTAGTTTTGTGCCGGGACGGATGCTGTCGTCCAAAAAGCCGACCAGCGAATAATCGCCCCCTTCCATAAAGTAGAGT
>JAUYJH010000133.1 GCA_030688705.1 Deltaproteobacteria bacterium | reverse complement strand
ATTGGAATCGGTAATCGTATTGGTTGCTAGGGACTCAATCGGATCGATATCGATGCTATCGGCAAAAACATCGACATCGCTCTCGGCTTTGCGCTGATTAAGACTTCTTAGCCTCAACTGCTCGGTGTCACATCCCGGATTCATTCTTTCAAGGCAATCCGGAATGCTGTCGTTGTCGAAATCTTCGCAGAGGGTGCTCAAATCTCTCCAGTTTGCCACTTCATAGAGATCGGGAACACCGTTGCCATCGGCATCTTTCAAGCCCATGACATCCCTTTCCGCGTTCAGAATAAGATATCGCGGATCCTCTGGATTGTCCTTGATCGTATAGTAATCTTCGTTGGGAGCGCAGATCGGAGCACTGCCATCGTCTATATTGACAACATAGGCGCTGGTTTCTCCACTGCCCGTGTCCACTTGTCCGTTGAAATCGGTGCTTGAAACAGCCTTATTTTGACAAGCCAGCATGTACAGCGCCGGTCCTTCCGCACCCATCTGGCTGTTTTCAAAGACGTGCACTACGGCTCTGTTATTATCGTCAACGCGATAGACGTCCCATTTGATTCCGACAGACCGATAGTCGCCCAGGGAACAGGATTGTTCCGTTCCATCAGGAAGTGTAATGACCGATGCTTTGTATGGATTCAGCACGCGGCGCCGGTCCTCCTGCCAGTCGAGCAATCCATCGCCGTCACTGTCATCACTATAGGCATTGGAAACACCATCACCGTTGACATCGCAAACATTCTCAAAATTTTCTCCATGGAAAAGGCCCTCCCCACAGCGTGCACCCTCCTCACCGAATGGGAGTTCCAAACCGTCCAATATGCCGTCGCCGTCGGTATCGGGTTTGTACCAACAGGACAAATCACCCGAGTCGCAGATGCAATTGCCGTTGGTGTCTTCCAAAATATCGGGGATGCCGTCACCGTCGGAATCATATTCTTCTGTCAGGCCGGTCGCATCGGGTTCACCGCTTCCGGTAAGACCCCGCGCATCACGGCATTCTTTGATGCTGTACAGTTGCAAACCGTCTCCAAACGCACTGCCGCCTGTGCCGCCTGCACTGCCGCCACAAAAAGTTGCGGCATCCACGCCAAAGAGAAAGGAGCTGTTGCCGACCTGTTTGCTGACGAGTTCGGGAACGAGGACCAATTGAGCTCCATTCACCGTATTCCACTGAAAACGGAATTTTCCTTTTTGCGGACCTCTTGTAACGACACCAAACGAGGTTGCGTTATCCAGCCTCTCTTTTCCGGTCACATAGGTCTTGAATTGTCCCTCATTGCCGTTGATCGTATATATTTGCAGGCGTTTTACGGCCTCGGTTTCTCCGGTCGACGGATTTACGCGTGAGGCACCGCACAAGTCATTCATCGATTCGGCAGTCTCGGGGCGCGTTACAATATCCCCTTCGATCCGATAGACAGTCGACCGCCCAACCTGTGAAATTCTCAAAATACGGACCATCAAGCCATTGGCGGCGGTAACATATCTTTGACTGCCGACACCGACCATTTTGAAGGCAGAGGTAAGAGGGTCTTCATCAAATTTGGCCAAACCATTTTCATCGGAACCGGTCGGTTCCAGAAGGGTTGCTTCAATATAGTTTGCCGCGTCGAGACGGTTGGTGTCGATCTTGACCCCGTCCCCTTCCGTGGTTGAATCGATTGAAGAAGTGGCGTGGATGATCGTGTTTTTGGCATGGGCCTTGACAATAATCCCGTTGCCGCCTGCCCCTTCCACATGGACATTGTCGAGTTCGATTCCCAAAACCGGCTTGCCGTCGGCACCGCCGATGCAAATGCCGCTGGCACCGTTATTGCCGATGATTTTTAAATTCTTAAGCGTGATATTACGAACATTTTCCAAAGTCAGAACGCATTGTTCGAGCGGTTTGCTGGCGGGACCGATGTTTGAAAAATCGAGAACAACGGGGTTCTCGACACTGCGGCCGCCGAAGTAAAATCTATCTTTCGGAGCAGGAACAGTAATCACGAGGGGCCCCGTCATTTCCATCTTGCCAAATTCAAGGCGAATTTCCCTTTGGCATTTTCTTTTAGAAATTTGTTGGGTATTGACCATTTGCAGAGCCAAATCTAATGTAATGCCTTTATTGGTTCTCCCCTGTTTGTCCCTGTTTTCCCCCACTCGGCACAGGTCCTGACCCGCATCTCCCAAGTCGACGCGGGCATGGGCCGTCCATCCGCTAAAAAGAGCGGCAACGGCAACGATACTGATAATTGTTTTTTTCATCATAATGACTCCGTTTTACTCCGTTTATTCCCCTTGTGTTTCATCAGAAATTCCATCCGGCTAATACACTGCCACTGAACCGATCATCAGGACCGACACCGTGATAGCCAAAGCCCCCTAATTTTGTTCTATTAAAGGTGTCTATTTGCTGCTCACGGCAAATTTCGGCCCCAACCAGAAATGTTTTCGCATCATTCAAATAGTAGCCCGGGGCGACACACCCGCGGATTCCAAATGTAAAGGGATTGCCAAAGGGGAGATCTTCACCAAGCGGATAATCTCCGCTAGCTATTGAACCTGTGGGCCCCAGGGTTGCTTTGCCTTCAAAATTTTCTTTTCTAAAACCAACGTGGCCCGACACATCTCCTGAAAACATAAAGCGTTGGCTGAAACCTAACGCGTCTGTATCTGAAGCCTGGCCATAATAGAGGCGGAGTGCTCCGCTTATCCCCCCAAAGACAGATTCATCTTTTGAAAACCAGGAGTGACCAACTCTAACACCAAGTATTTTGTAGAAATTGAAGGGTGAGGCTGTTTTAACATTTTCATCATGCTCTTCTCCCTCATGGATATATCTCTTTGTGCTTGTCAAATAGTTGGAACCGGAGCCTTGGCAGGTATTGCTGTTGCTGTCTGGGGCCCCATCGACGCAACGATCCCGATAGGCGCCATCTTCCGGAATATAAGCGCCACCGGTGCCGACTTTTTCGTAACCAATAGGGTCTACTTGGACAAAGGACCCAGATTTTGCGGCACCGTTGGGGGGAGGCCGAAGAGTTCCGACGGCGCCAGCGGCGGGTGCTTGTGCTGCCAACAGGCTGATGCTAAAAGCCAAACTGACATTGTTCCCCTGCGCCGCTTGGTAAGCACCAAACAGATCGTTATCTAACTTGCCAGCACAGGCGCCCACTGGCCCCTCCGGCGGGAGATTTATGCAGGCGTCTTCCAAAGCCTTTATCTGATTCAAAACTGTTGTGTTACCTGCAAACATTTTTTTTAATTCAGGGCGGACGTCGCCGGCTTTTGTAACAGCTACGGAAGCGGGGGCCAGAGATGTCTTAAAAATGGCCACGGCATCGGTGTAATAAGTGGCGAGGGTTTTTTCAGCTAAACCACTGGAGTTAATATAATCAACAAATGTCGGTATCCCCATTTGCTTGGTGGCAAGTTCGCCCAACTCATCTTTATCCCACATTGTTTTTGAAAAGGTGTCGTGGCAAATTTGGGC
>JAUYJH010000131.1 GCA_030688705.1 Deltaproteobacteria bacterium | reverse complement strand
CCATGGCGCGATCGGGATTTAAATTGACCATTTGCAGATAAACGGGGTGTTGGGTGCGGGTGATGAGAGGCCCTTGCCCAGGATAATCTTTGGCCCAGACTAAGGATGGGAAAATAAACAGTATGAATGTCATCCTGAGCGTAGCGAAGGATCCCGGGATTCTTCGCCTGCGGCTCAGAATGACATCACGATCACTCATTGTGTGCCAAAAATCTTTCGGCATCGATGGCGGCCACACAGCCGGTGCCGGCGGCCGTCACCGCCTGACGATAAATGGAATCTTGCACATCGCCGCAGGCAAAGACTCCGGGAATGTCGGTCGCCATGGAGGGCTGTTTTTTGGTGACGATGTAGCCTTTGACATCCAGCTCCAGCTGGCCCTTGAAAAGCTCGGTGTTCGGTTTGTGGCCGATAGCGATGAAAAGGCCGTCGCAAGAAAAATCTTGAACTGCTTGCGTCTTTAAATTTTTTAGTTTTACGCCGGTGACTTTGTCTTTGGAGATATCATAAACCTCTTCCACCGCCGAGTCCCAAATAAAGGAAATTTTGGGATCATCCAATGCCCTCTTTTGCATGATTTTAGAGGCACGCAGTTCATGGCGGCGATGAACGACTGTTATTTTGGCGGCGAATTTGGACAAAAAAGTAGCCTCTTCCATGGCGGTATCGCCGCCCCCCACCACCACCACATGCTGATTCTTGAAAAAAAAGGCATCACACGTGGCGCACGCACTCACCCCTTTGCCCCACAATTTCTTTTCAGATGGCAGCCCCAGCCACATGGCCGACGCCCCCGTGGAAACAATCACCGTTTCCCCTTCGTAGAGTTTTTCGCCGACCCAGACTTTAAACGGACGTTTGGAAAAATCGACTTTCGTGACATCTTCCGAAATGACATCGGTGCCGAAACGGACACACTGTTCTTTCATCAAATTCATCAGCTCCGGGCCCAAAATTCCTTTCGGAAAACCGGGATAATTTTCAACATCGGAAGTAATGGTGAGCTGGCCCCCTGGCTGCGTCCCCTCGATCATCAAGGGGTTGAGATTGGCGCGCGCGGCATAAAGCGCCGCCGTGCACCCCGCACAACCCGAACCGATGATGATCACTTTGCGTGCCATAGAATCTGTGCACTTGAACATCACAATATTTTTATGTCAAGAATAGGATCACCCTATGCACCCTATTCTCACAGCCAAAAATTTAAGCCGCCATTTCAACAGCCTCAAAGCGGTGGATGGGATCGGTTTTTCAGTGGCCAAGGGGGAGTGCTTCGGCTTTTTGGGGCCCAACGGGGCCGGCAAGACCACCACTATTAAAATGATCTACGGTGTTTTGCCGCCATCGGGCGGAGAATTGCATATTTTTGATCTTCCGGTACAAGAGCGCTTGCGCGAAATCAAAAGGCGGCTCGGGGTGGTCATGCAAAAAGACATTCTGGAAGAGACTGTCTCGGCTTGGGACAATATGCTGATGCAGGGGCGCTATTACGGTTTCGACAAAAAATATATTCACGAGAGGGGTAAATATCTTTTGGAGATGCTCGCACTTTTGGACAGGGCTGATGAACCGGTCTTTCATTATTCCGGCGGCATGAAGCGGCGTTTGAGCATTGCCAAGGGCCTTCTGAATGAACCGGAACTTTTGCTGCTGGATGAACCGACCACCGGTTTGGACCCGCAGGCACGGCACCTGCTCTGGGCCAAACTGGGGGAAATCAAGAAAAAGGGGACCTCTATTCTTTTGACCACGCATTACATGCATGAGGCCGAATTTTTGTGCGACCGGCTTGTGGTGATCGACCATGGGAAAATCATCGCGGAAGGAACACCGAAAGGTTTGGTCGAAAAATACGGCTGTAAAAATTTGGAAGAAGTTTTTCTGGAACTGACGGGGAGAGACCTAAGAGAATAGTTAAATCCCAAACACTAAATCCTAAATTCTAAACAAATTACAACCCCCAAATTCCAAATCTCAAACTGTTTGGAATTTAAAATTTAGGATTTGGTATTTGTTTAGGATTTAGATATTAGGATTTAGAATTTATGAAATTTATCTGGTGGCCGGGGGTCAAAAGTATTTGGCGGCGCAACGCCCTGATGTATTCCAAAACGTGGATGCTCAATCTCCTCCCCAATTTCTTCGAGCCGGTCTTTTTTCTGATCGGCCTGGGGTTGGGGGTTGGCTACTACATCCAGCAGATGGGGGGGCTCCCCTACCCTGTTTTTCTGGCCCCGGGGCTCATCGCCATCGCCGCGATGAACGGCGCCAGTTTTGAATCAACCTACAATGTCTACGTCCGGATGAATTACAACCGGGTCTATGACGGCATTTTGGCGACTCCCGTGAACGATAAAGAAATTGTTTTGGGGGAAATTCTCTGGGCCATCACCCGTTCGGTCATCTACGGCGGCGCTTTTCTTGTCATCACAACCCTCTTCGGGCTCGTCCCCTCTTTTTGGGCCTTCATGATTATTCCGGTGTTGATCCTGACCGGCTATCTTTTCGCGGCCATCGGCATGGCCTTTTCGTTTTCGATTCCGGCGATCGATCTGTTCAGCGTCTATTTCACCCTTTTTCTGACCCCGCTCATGATTTTCAGCGACACTTTTTTTCCGATACAAGAGCGGCTGGGTTCCTGGGCCTGGGTTGCGGAAGTGAATCCCCTTTTCCATTGTGTCCGTCTCATGCGCGATTTTGCCATGGGCCGTTTTTCTTCTGTCATGATTTGGGATTTGGCATATATTACGGCGGTCGCGGTTTTGTTTCACTGGCTTTCGCTGAAACAATTCCGCAAAAGAATCCATCAACCGGCACGATAAAATGCAAATTCTAAAATGAAAACTCTAAGCACTAAATCCTAAATTCTAAACAAATTACAATGCTCAAAATTCGAAATCTCAAACTGTTTGGAATTTAAAATTTAGAATTTGGTATTTGTTTAGGATTTAGATATTAGGATTTAGAATTTATAACAAAAAATGGTTGCTCAACCTAAAATAGCCCTCGTCCTGTCGGGCGGCGGGGCAAGGGGGGCCTACGAAGCAGGCGTCATCTCTTATTTGCGCGAAAAAATCATGCCGGACCGGCACGGTTTTGCCATCCACTCGGGCACGTCGGCCGGCGCCATCAACACCTGTTTTTTGGCGGCCACCGCCGATGCCCCGAAAACGCAGGGGAAAAAAATCCGCCAAGTCTGGGAAAAATTGCGCTCCAGCGATATTTATCGCGGCGATTTCGGGGCTGTCACAAAAGTTTTGGCCCGGGCCGCCGGCTTCGGCGTGTCGCATCTTTTCAGTTTCGTTCCGGTCATCAAAAAATGGGGGGAAGATGTCAAACCGTTTCAGGGCCTTCTGGACACCAGCCCATTCATCCCCTTTTTGAAGAAGAACATCCCGTTTGAAAATATCCGCCGGAATGTGCAGGAGGGCCCCGTGGATGCCGTTTCCATCACCACCACCAACGCCGGCAGCGGCAAGATGGAACTTTTTATCAACAAAAAAGAAAACTGTCCCTACACCGGCGCCTATCGCATTCACATGGAACCGCTCGACTGGACCCACCCAATGGCCTCGGCCGCGGTTCCGCTGATTTTTCCTCCGGTGCGCATCGGCGCCTATTTTTATGTGGACGGCAGTATCCGCCAAAATACGCCGATGAGCCCCGCCGTGCAGCTGGGGGCCGACAAGGTTTTTATCGTGGGGCTGACTTTCAAACCTTCCAAGGAGACAACCGGAAAATATGCATTCCGCGATCCCAATGCCTATCCCAGTTTCACCCATTTGGCCGGCAAACTATTAAACGCACTCTTTTTGGATCACATCGACTACGATCTGGAGCAAATGACCCGCATCAACCGGATTATTGAATGGAGCCAGAAAGTTTACGGCCCGGATTATCTGAAAAAACTTAATGAGATGCTTAGAGCGGAAGGGATAGAAGGCGACATCGCCAACCGGGGTTTGAAAAAAATCGAATCGTATCCCCTTTTTCCAAGCGAGGATTTCGGCTCCATCGCCACCGAGCGTTTGCTGAAAATAAGCCGTAGCAAAAATAAACTTTCTTCGGTGGAACGTTTTTTTCTGAAATTCATGGAGATAGATCCCAATGCAGATCTCGATTTGTTGAGTTATCTCATGTTCGACAAAGAATACATCGGCGCCCTCATTGAAACCGGCATCCGGGATGCCAGAGCGCATGAATCCGAGTTGGGGAAGTTCTTGACATAGTCCAATCCCAATGTCATTGCGAGAGCTTAAGCGACGAAGCAATCCACCGAGAGATTGCTTCCCCCGCCTTTCGACGGGGTCGCAATGACAACGGAGGATGTATGCGTAAAAAAATTGCACTGATTGGCGGCGGGAACATCGGCGGTGTGTTAGCGGAAAATCTGGCCGCGAGAGAGTTGGGCGATGTTGTTTTGTTTGACGTGGTGGAAGGCCTGCCGCAGGGAAAAATGCTCGACATTCTGGAGGGGCTCCCCGTTGTCAACAGCGACAGCCGTCTTAAAGGGACCAACAATTATGCCGATATCGACGGCGCCGATGTCGTGATCATCACGGCGGGGCTTGCCCGCAAGCCGGGAATGTCGCGCGACGATCTGCTCAACAAAAATCTCGAAATTATGAAGACAGTGGCAAACAATGTAAAACAACATGCCCCCAATGCTTTTGTGATTGTGATCTCCAATCCGCTTGATGCGATGGTCTATACTTTTCAAAAAGTTTCCGGCTTTCCGACGAATAAAGTCTGCGGCATGGCCGGCGTTTTGGATTCGGCCCGTTTCCGCGCTTTTGTGGCGATGGAACTCGGCGTCAGCGTAAAAGATGTCCATGCGGTGGTGCTGGGGGGGCACGGCGACACGATGGTACCGCTCCCCCGTTATTGCACGGTCGGCGGCATACCGGTCACCGATCTTTTGCCCGCGGAGAAGATTCAAAAAATTTCCGAGAGAACGCAAAAAGCGGGAGGAGAAGTGGTTGAACTTTTAAAGACCGGCTCGGCTTTTGTTTCACCGGCCCTCTCCGCCATCGCCATGGCCGAGTCGTATTTAAAAGATCAGAAGAGAGTCCTCCCGGCGGCTTGCTATCTTAACGGCGAATACGAAACGAAAGGATACTACCTCGGCGTCCCCGCCGTGATCGGCGCCAAAGGAATTGAAAAAATCCTCGAACTCAAACTCAACGCGGACGAAAAGACCCTTTTTGAGAAAAGTCTTCAAGCAGTGAAATCACTTGTCGATCAAATCCGGCTGTAAACAGCTCCGGGTTAAAGGCGATGCTTTTGTAGAGTACCTCATAATGCAGGTGCGGGCCGGTTGCGCGCCCACTGGAGCCGACCATCCCTATTTTCTGTCCCTTCAAGACCCGTTCACCCGCTTTTACCGCGACACTCTTCAAATGGGCATAGACGCTTTTCCAGCCAAAACCGTGATCCACAATGACACAACGCCCGTAACCTCCTCTGAAACCCGCTTTTTCAATTTTGCCCGCCGCGGTTACCCGCACGACAGAGGCATAGGGGGCTTTGATGTCGAGCCCGTCATGAAAAATCTTGCGGCGCCAGATCGGGTGACGGCGCATGCCGTAATCGGAAGAAATTCTCCCTTTTACCGGCCAGCCGATGGGAACCGGATTGGCAATAACGTTGGGGGAGATCTCTTTCGGTTCCAAATCGGTCGCCGGAGCGACGAAAAGGATGCACCCCCCACACAGCATAAGCATAATAACCCCTTCTTTCAGTTTCATATCCCCTCCCTCCAAAAAGCAATGCAAAGCCGTTGCCGTCTCAAAACTCTACTTGTGGTGGAAATGGAAGAAGTACGTATAAGACGAACTCAACGCTCCGCTCGGTTGTCCGGAAATGCTACACCCTGTACCAAAATCAAGGCAAGAAAAAAGATCACAACTTTATGAATTTATTGTTGAATTTAATGCATTCTCTTTTAGTGTCACACCATGACTGAAATCATTTTTGAGAAGAATGGGCAGGCGGTTTTGAAAAGGGCCATCGATAACGCAACACTCACCATCGGGCGCGACCCGGCATCCGACATCCAGCTTTTGGACCCCGAAATTTCCCGCCTCCACTGCACCCTTGAAAAACAAAACGGGCATTTCATTTTAAAAGATTCCAGCCGCAACGGAACTTTTGTCAACGACCACCGTGTTTTTCAGGCCACCCTGAAAACCGCCGATCGGATACAAATCGGTTCGTGGCGGCTGAAGCTGATAGAGCCGCTTTCCAATACGCAGACTGCCGAAGAAACGGTCGTTCAATGCAAATCGGTAAAAAAAGAAGAGGGTTTGAGCAACATGCTCGGAAAATCGCCCGTCATGCAAAAAGTGTTTGAAAAAATCCGGAAAGCCGCCGCGGGCGATGTTTCCGTTTTTCTGGTCGGCCAATCGGGAACGGGCAAAGAATTGGCCGCCCGCTCCCTTCATGACTTGGGCGCCAGAAAAGAAAAGCCGTTCGTGGCCGTCAATTGCGGCGCCATTCCTGAAAATCTGATCGAGAGTGTTTTGTTCGGCCATGAAAAAGGTTCTTTCACGGGGGCCTCCGACAGGCACACCGGCGTTTTTGAAGAAGCCCACACGGGAACTCTTTTTTTGGACGAGATCGGCGAAATGCCGCTCGATTTGCAAACAAGGCTCCTGCGTGTTTTGGAGACGCAAACTCTGCGCCGTGTCGGCGGCAAACAAGATATCAAGGTGGATGTCCGCCTGGTCGCCGCGACGAACAAAGACTTGCAACGGGAAGTGGCTCAAGGCAAATTCCGGCAGGATCTTTTTTTTCGGCTCTATATTTTTCCGATTGAACTTCCTCCGTTAAAATCAAGGGGGCATGATATTGAAATGTTAACAGCCCATTTTCTGAAACTTTTTGCCCCGCCCCAGAAAACATTTTCCGTCTCGGAAGGGGCGATGCAAAAAATCAGGCATCATGAATGGCCCGGCAATGTGAGGGAATTAAAAAATGCTTTGCAGCGGGCGATTCTTCTGGCGGCCGCTGAAACAATAGAGTCGGAAGATTTGGATATTTCCTTTTTGTCACAACAAGTGCATGCGATTGGTGAATTGGAACTGGATGAGCAGGAAAGAATCTCCATTATCGAGGCTTTGCGCAAAACACGCGGGGTTAAGGCGCACGCCGCGAAGCATTTGGGAATTGCCCGCACTTCACTGGCCTCCAAGCTCCGCCGCTACAAAATTGATCCGAAGTTGGTTTAGCTCAACTTGTCATTGCGAACCACGAAGTGGTGAAGCAATCCCTCGAAATCAACGAGAGATTGCTTCGCCCCGCTATTGCGGGGCTCGCAATGACATCGTGTGCTGATTATCCCTCAAAATATGTTTCGAGACTTTTTTGGGCCAGAGTTTTGGCTCTGTCAAAAACGGCCGTCTGAATGGCGTAGGGGGCTTTTTGCCAAACGTCGGGAATTTCATCCGGATTGGCAATGTAGGGAAGCGGCATGATCGGCCAGCTTTCCGGGGTTTTCGGCACAGGCTGGCCCAGAAGGGCCCGGCTAAACAAAAGGCCGGCACGGAAAATTTTGCGGAGCATCCGGTCGGTCTGAATCGATTGAAATCTCAAAAAATCGCTCTCCAGCAAAACACGAGCCGCCACCGGGTCGCCGATGGTCCATTCCAACAACCCTTCTGAATCGACCCGATGGGCCACCCCCGAATCGCGCAAAAAAGGGAGCGCATCACCGGGCTTATAGCCCAGCGCTAAAAGTCCTTTATTATTGTTTGTCTGCTCTATAGCCATAGACCACCTACTTTAAGTTATCGGCAATTTTTAGGAATAGTTGCCTGACCAATAAGTAGCCGCTACTTATTGGTCATCTTCAAAAACTCTTTTTCGCTTAAAATCCGAACCTTTGCGCCATCTTCTTGAAGCGCTTTCGCTTTGTCTAATTTGGAGCCCGCTCCACCTCCATCGCCCACAACCAGATAGTCGAGATTTTTGGAAACCCCGCTGGCGCCCCCCCCTCCTTTGGACTCCACCAATTCTTCGGCCTTATGACGCTCCATGGCCAAAAGAGTGCCGGTAAAAAGAAACGATTTTCCGGCCAAAGGTCCCCCCTCTAGGCGTCCGACACCTACAGGGGGGACCCTGATGGTGACATGCTGCAACAGGGCGTCAATCAACGGTCTTTTCTCCTTCAAGCCATCCACCACCAACTCGGCGATTCTTTCACCGATGGTGTGGATTTGGGTCAGTTCTTCCGGGGTCAATTTAAAAATTTTGTCGAGGCTGCCAAAGCGGGCCAAAATTTTGGAGACATGTTTTCCCAATTCGGCAATACCGAGCGCGCGCAGAAAAACATCGAGGGGCATTTTTTTTCTGGCTTCAATATTGGCAATCAGTTTTGCCGCGAGGGTCTCTCCCATTCTCTCCAACGGAATCAAATCATTGACGGTCAATTTATAAAAATCACCCGGGTCTTTCACAATCCCTTTTTCATAAAGCTGTTTCAAATGTTTTGGGCCAAAGCCGTCAATCCCCGCCACTTTTACAAAATGGTTGAGCTCTGCGATCATCGTGACCGCGCATTTTTTGGGGTTGGTGCAATAGAGAAAGTCATCATGAAGCTCCACCGGCGAACCGCACGACGGACATTTTTTGGGGGCCTTCAAAGGCTTTCCCCTACCCTCAATCACCTCTTCAATGTTTGGGATCACACCGCCGCGCCGTACCACCAGCACTTTTGCCGGGATGGTAACCCCCATTTTTTTGGCGAGGCCGTAGTTGTGCAATGTCACGCGGGTGATGGTGGCGCCGGAAAGTTTGACCGGATCGACAAACGCAACCGGCGTGATGGTGCCGGTTCGGGAGACGCTCCAGATCACATCGTGCAATTTTGTCTCACCGGCATCTCCCTGAAATTTATAAGCGATGGCAAAACGGGGATGATGGGCCGTGGCCCCCAGCTCTTCCTGCGCCGCCACATCGTTTGCTTTAAACACAACGCCGTCGGTTTCATAATCCCTTTTGTCCCTTTTCAAATACCAGGCATCAAAAACTTTTTGCATCTCTTCTTTGACGATGATTTCGCCGTCCACCAGCTCAAAACCGTTTTGTTTCAACAGACGCCGTTTTTCCTCTTCTGTTTTACAGCGGGGCCCAAGCAATTCATAACCGAAAAACTGCAGTGCATAGTCGGCCGTTTTTTTCGGGTCTTTTTGTTTGATCGCTCCGGCGGCCAGATTGCGCGGGTTGGCAAAGGCTTCCCGGAATTTTTTAAAAACGGAAAGGGGCATGTAAATTTCGCCGCGCACCTCCACCTCTTTAAGGGCGATTTTTTTCGGAATTCCCTTCACATATTTCACATTGGGAGTGATGACCTCCCCTTCCGTTCCGGAGCCGCGGGTCAATGCCATGGCCAAATGCCCATGGGCGTCATAGCGAAGGGCCACCGCGCAGCCGTCTATCTTTGGCATGGCCAAAACTTTACACTCAAATTTGGAGGCCCAATGATGCAGATCTTTTTCGGTGTAGCATTTGTCCAGAGAGAGCATCGGGATGGCGTGGCGCACGGTTTTTTCGACGACGCCGATATCCGAGCCGATCTGCTGTAAAGCCAAAGAGTCGGGTTTTTTCTTTTTGAGCGTTTCTACAAGACGATCGAAGGCTTCATCTGAAATTTCGGGCCGGTGTTTGATGAAATAGAGATTGTTGTGCTTGCGAACGGCCTCTTCCAACTCCCCGATCGACAATTTTTTCCAAGATTGCTTCATATTCAAATTTTTACTTTGTCATTGCGATCCGCCTTAGGCGGAGTGGCAATCTCCCTTTTTAATATACAATCAGATGCTTATCCGGTTGATTCAGATTTGTGTCATCGCGAGCCCGAAGGGCGTGGCGATCTCTCGATTTTACACGGGAGATTGCTTCCCCCTCGACAAGCTCGGGGTCGCAATGACAGGACTACCGGAGTTATCAAGATAAGCATCTACAATGATTTCCTTCCAATCAGGATTAAACCGTTCGATCAACGCAATTTTCTTTTTCCGAGAGCCTGCCTTGATTTTTTTCTCCATCAAAATGGCTTCTCTTACATCATTTGTCGATTCAAAATAGACAAGTTTGTTGGCATTATATTTTGTCGTAAAACCCCCCATCAGTTTATTTTTATGTTCGTGGACACGTCTCATAAGATCGTTCGTCACACCCGTATATAAAACCTTATTATCCTTGTTGGTCATGATATAGACAAAATATTGATCTTGTTGCATCGGGAGATTGCTTCACCCCTAAAGGGGTTCGCAATGACATATACAGTTACTACGGCAAAATTTTACCGACATCCGCAAAATAATTGAGGGCCACCAGGCGATCCCCCCATGCCGTTCCAAAACGAAACACGCTCAACGAGCCGTTGTCACAGCCGAGCAATTGCAAATGATCGAGCGGCAAATTCAGATAATGAAGCAGAATGACTTTGATAACATCGGCATGCGAAACAACCAGCACTTTTTTCCCGTTCATATGTTTTTTGCGCAGACGCTCAACGGTATCGACCGCCCGCTTTTGCACGCCGGAGACAGACTCGCCGCCGGGAATCGCCATGGTAGAGGCTTGAAAACGATAGGCATGATAATGTGCGGCATGTTTTTCTTCGAGGTCTTTGAACGTAAGCCCCACCCAATCGCCATAATCGATTTCGGCAACACCCGGATCGGGGATGATTTCAACTTTGCGCCCTTTGGCGATGATCTCCGCCGTCTGCAAAGCGCGCGGCATGGTGCTGGAATAAATGAGATCCAACGGAATTTTTTGGAGCCAATCGGCCAGATTTTGGGCCTGTTTTTTTCCGGTTTCGTTAAGACCGATGGGGCTGTGCCCCATCACCCTTTGAATCGGGTTCCAGTCGGTCTGCCCGTGCCGCACGAGTAACAAATCCATTGCCATATTCACGGCTTATCGGCAAAAGCTCCGTGGGACGCAAGGACAAAAATTGCCAAGCAACTTATCCCTGTGGTAGCCGATAGCTTTGACAATGAATATCTCCTCACCCATTTTGTTTGGTGCCACGCAGGCCGTGTACACCTCGCCACTGCTGGCGGCCATTGCGTTGGCACAGGCGCCGACAGACCAACTGGGGGCCGAGCTCCATTGCATCAGCCGGTTTCTTTCTTCGGAAGACCCGACAACCGGGCATTTTTTTGGAACCTTTCTGACGGTTTACAAAGACAATCTCACCGATGGCAACAAAAATGGAGCCCGACAGACACAACTGGAAATGGCCAAAATTATTCAGGACCTGCCCGCTGAAAAATGGAAAAAGATTATCGGAAAAGCGGAAGAGACCGGATGGGCGACAGCCGGCGGTTTTTTTGCAACGCCTCCCACGGTTTTGAAAAGAATCCATTGGGCGTTGATCAAGGATACGGGCGAGACAACACGCGCAATCCGGGATCAGTTTCATTGGGGGTTATCCCGCGCTCAATCCTTGCAGTCCTTTCTTTTGGAAAACAGCAGTCCCAACTCGCGGATTGTCCGGGATTGCCTTGTGGATGCCGGGAGAAAAAATCCTGAAAGTTTTGAAAAGGCGCTAAACGCGGTTGGGAGCGCCGAATTGATCTGGCATCTGGAGGGGGAAAAACCTCGGGAAGAAACGGCTCCCCTCCATTTTGCCCTTCTTTATTATTATTTCAATATGGAACAGATGGTGACCCATCTTTTTAGACACCTCATGGCCCATCCGGAATCCATTGCACCCATTCTTGAATTTTTAAAAAACGCGATGCTCTCGGCAAGACGGAGGCAGAATATCTGGCTGCGGTTTTACATTCTGACCCTGGCGGAACATCTGGTCCAAAGGGCGGAAGAACAGTCAAAGCCCGCTCCGGAACTGCGCATGATGCTTTATGCCATAGGCAAGGACGGATTGGGGGACCCTATGCCGATGAACGCCCTCAAGGCATGGAACGTGGCGCATACCCTTGCGCCACGGCTGACGGAAGATGTCCTTCCAAAAAATTTCAGTAGAGGTTCGGGGTGGGGGGCAATGCAAAGCCCGGAATTGGGTCTCAAAAAATTTGTCCGTTCGGAATGGCCCTATACCATGGCATGGCAGGAGATAGCCCCTTCTCTGGAGACTGACTGTGAATACTCCAACGCAAGGCAGTCCATCGGTGATTTTTTTCCCATCCACTCTTTGAGAGATTTTCATCCAGACCCCCAACAGCGCGCCCCATTGATGGAAAATAATTATCGCCTCATCAAAAAAATCATGGCCGAATCAAAACCGGCCGTTTCTGCGGCATTCTTCCGTGAATATTTTTCCCTCTCTTCGCCCGCCGATCCGGTTCGGGAGATTTTTGTTTTAAGCCTCGATTTCGGCAAACGCTATCTCATTCAGGGGCATCACCGGATGGCGGCCCTCTACAAGGCGGCCGAAGAGGGCGTAATCCCCAAAATATGGCTCTACGCGATACCGGTCACACTGGCCCGCTATCAGGGCCCCCTGCCGGAAAGGCTTTTGGTCCGCTGTATGACACTGGGGGTTTGTCTCGACTGGCCGGAACTCTTTCCTTGTTGAATCTTCTCCCAATTTTGGTAAGGCTGCCATCACGTCATTCCTGCGACCTGCCTGCCGGCAGGCAGGAAGCCGGAATCCAGTTCCTTTGAAAATTGGGATTTGTTTGTGATTTTGTGATTTGGATTTTGTTTAGAATTTAGTATTTAGATTTTAGAATTTGGCAGTTGATACGGTGGCTATGGTGTAAAGGCAGCACGGGAGGTTGTGATCCTCTTAGTACGGGTTCGAATCCCGTTAGCCACCCAACGATTTTCCTGGCGGAAAATCGTTCCTCTAATTTCCAATTTCCACGCATCTAACGGGCACTCGATTGGGTGGAAACTGTCGAAGGCAATGGCCGTTGGCATAAGGGCGACAAACGTCAATTCTTTTGGGTGGCTCGTGGATCGGTATTCGAATGTGTTCCTTTAGTGCAAGTTCTTTATCGCAAAAAATTATTGGACGAAGCAAAGTACGCCGCATGCTATGAAAACCTGCAAGTGATGGCCAAAATGCTGACCAACCTTGTCAAATCCGTTGAGGAATTGAAGCGTGATTAGGATGCCACCAAAAATCGTAGCAATTATCTTGTTCATCATAGGTGTAGTGCTCATCAGTCCTTTCAGTAAAGTCGTCTGTTTTTTCGCTCATGCAATGAGAATCTTGGGAAGTATTATGGTGTTCGTGCGGTCTTGGCCCCTCGGTTGGAGAGTTTAAAACTTCATAGTTGTTAAGCTACAGCCAGCAAACACTCGTCTGCAAACTGTTTTGGCGTTTTATATTTCAGAGACGAATGCGGTCTCTGCTCGTTAAACTCCTTTCTCCAAA
>JAUYJH010000128.1 GCA_030688705.1 Deltaproteobacteria bacterium | reverse complement strand
CCAGAAAATGTTCTTGGCCCTAGCACCACCCACCAGATACATCTTTTTGGCGTTGGCTTGTGTAAGATTGCCCGCGATTTGGAAGATCCAAACATCGTTGGCGCCACCCGAAAGAGTGACATCCGTTGATATTAAAACATTGGTGCTCCATTTGTAGAGGCCCGGCACGAGAGTGAGCCCTCCAATCTCTCCGGCACCCAGCTCCGTAAAATCAGGAGATGTCCGTCCGGCCGCATTGTTGTACGCAATTTCTACGTCGCTCACGGCCGCGGTCAGTAATGTTGCGTTTGTCACTCGGCAGGGAAGGGGCCCCGCCGCATCAACGGAGTAGATCGTCCCTGTCACTTCGGGACACGATATCAGAATAGCCGTGCCGCTGATGGGGCTAGATCCAATATCTCCAGTAATTGTGGATAAAGGGGCATCGGTGATTCCAGATTTTGTTAGAATCGCGAAAGCGCTCGCTGTCCCAAGAGCTACCGGTATCGGACCCGCCGCGAGATTATTGGTCAGATGCACAGTCTCCACGGAGACCGCGGGGCTCACAGCATAAGAAGAAGGATAAAAATGTAACGCAATGCCCACAGCAAGACTTAAAACCACGAGTGCCATTTTCTTAACCGCATGCATAAACTCCCCCTTTGTTTGGACAAACTATTTTGTAAATTTGCTTCTCTTGTGGCGGAAGCTATAAGAAAAAAAAAGAGGGAACAATCAGGGAAGACCTTATTTTTAATTAGGGGATTTCCTTATTTGATTTTAAGCAAAAATGGTGTGGATCAGAACGAGATAGGTAACAATCACTACAAGTGTCATTATAGGTTTTTTCATATTTAGAAATAAAACCGGGCGCCTACGCCGCCCATGATATCAATCTCTGTTGAAGGGACCACTTTCATTCCCGGAGCGATTTCGGCAAAAACTTCGAACGGATGGCGGATCCATTGTACAGCTACGCCAACCGGTACTCGAAGGCCCACCACGGTATCGTCATTAGGCCCGGAATGAAATTCCATCTTCGCACCAAGACCGGCATAAAAAGGAAGTGTCACGACATTAGATTGGATCGGGAGATCTAAAAAGTCGTAAGTGACATCTCCGATGATGGTAAAAACCTCATGATGTAAACCCCATCCAGCAATAGCATCAATAGCAAGCCTCTCGCTCAAATACGCTTTGAAGGTAAACCCTGTCGGCTCGCCCAAATAAAGTCCAGCCCCGATCCGCTTTGTTTCAGGCCCATAGGAAGAGAAACTATTGCTCTTGGCAGGAAGAGGAAAGCTGACGACGAGGATCATTAAAGCCAGACCCAGTCCGATCATTTTTTTTCTTTTCATCACGAAAGAAGCCTACATAAGCAAGATGGGCAGAACAATCAGGGGAGGCCGGATTTTAGAATGGGGGATTTCCTTAAGGGGTTCTTTTTATTCCCGTCTTCGAAAGCGGGGCACAATAAGAGAAATAACGAATAAGATGAGAAAAATGATGAATAAAACTTTCGCAATCGCAACGGCCTCAACTGCAATTCCGGTGAACCCGAATAGAGCAGCCACCATGGCAATCAAAAAAAATGTTACGGACCATCGAAGCATATTATTCTCCCTTCATTGTTAATGGCTTCCAAGAAACGTTTTTCAACGGTCGGCCAATGAATAACATTCCAGAAGGCCATTATATATTCAGGCCTTCGATTTTGATACTTTAAATAGTAAGCATGCTCCCAAACGTCGAGGCCCAGAATGGGAACCTTATCTGTCAGAAGCGGCGAATCTTGATTTGACGTTGTAAGAACCTCCAAAGAATGATCTCTTTTTAAAACCAGCCAAGCCACCCCCGAGCCAAATTGGTCGGTGGCGGCTGTTGCGAATTCTTTTTTAAACTCATCCATACTGCCAGAGCATCTGGAAATGGCATCGGCCAATGGGCCCGCATGCAATTCCGATTTTTTTCCCAAAATGGTCCAAAAAAAAGAATGATTGGCGTGTCCACCCCCATTATTTCTAACGGAGGTTCTGATATTTTCTGGGACCGATTCTATATTGCGCAATAAGTCTTCAATCGGCTTGTTTGCCAAATCTAAATCAGGGTATTTTTCAAAAGCCTTGTTCAGTTTGTCTATGTAGGCTTGATGATGTTTGGTGTAATGAATCTCCATTGTTTTTGCATCAATGTAAGGTTCTAATGCGTCATAATCGTAAGTCAATTCGGGTAAATGATACATAAGTTGCCTCCTTTTTGTGTTGTGTGATCAGCGAGCCTCGGTCAGGGGATAACGTACGATGACCACGGCACCTTCTATTGCGCCTTGATGAATTTCAAAGCTGGCTCCAATGTCCGAGGCTCGGTATCGCATAATGCGCAGCCCCATACCTTCTTTTTTTTCAAAATTCTTGGGTAAACCGAGACCATTGTCACTGATGGAAAGGACAAGCTCTTTGCCCCCCTTCATGCGACGCTCAAGTTTCACCCTGATTTGTTTGGCCTTGCCATGCCGGATGGCATTATTGATCGCCTCTTGCGCGATGTAGTAAAGATTGACATCCCGTTTGGGGTCCAAAGTAATCACCGCTTCTTTTTTGCATTCAAAGACGCAACGGACTCCGAAAAAGGCTGTCACATGCGCCACGGCTTCTGTGAGTGCCGGAATGAGACATACGTTTTCCAGAGCGATTGGAGTCAAGCCTCGCGCCAGTCGATTGATTTCGAAAATCCCCTGTTTAACAAGCCGGGTAATTTTGGCGGCCTCTTTGGATTCCGGCATTTTTTTGTTGATGAGCTTCTTTTCCAGACTTTTGCTCAAAAGAGCTATACCCGTCATGCTCTGCCCCAATCCATCATGGAGATCTTTTCCAACCCTCTGTTTTTCTCCCTCAGAGTATTCCACGATCTTTTTTGTCACCCTGTTCTCCATGGTGAGAAGATCAATGGCGACGAGGATCATCGGCGCTGCACCCCCCGGGCGAGAAATCTGTCGGGCATTCAACAGCAAGGTTCTATAACCAATGGCGGGAAAATCATGCTCGATTTCGAAGTTGGCAATTCCTTTTTTTTTGGGAATGATTTTTTCCAAGAGTATCCGCAAGCGGGGGATGTCCCACTGACCTTTTGCAAGGCTGTAAAGGTATTTTCTTTCCGTCTCTGGAGCGGTCAATTTAAAAGATTCATAAAAAACGGCATTGGCTCTGACTACTTTTAAATCTGCATCCAGGATCAAAAGAGGCTCCCGAATCGTTTCGATGATGCTGTCGGCAAATTCTCTGGCCAGACGCAATTCAATATTCCTGTTTTGGACCTCTTCGTTCAATGTCGTCAGTTCTTCGTTGGTTGATTGCAGTTCTTCGTTGGTTGATTGCAGCTCTTCTTTGGCGGTTTCCAATTTCTCATTGGTCACTAGCAGCTCTTCGTTGCTCTCGTGCAGTTCTTCGTTCGTGGCCTGTAGTTTTTCATTGGTTTCTTCAAAACGCGTGATCACAATATCGATGGTTTTTTTGGTCGCTTCCAGCGCCTTTCTTAACTGGCCATCCTGAACAATTTCACTCAATTGTTGAGGCTGTGTCAGCCGACCCTCCCCACGGACCCCTTTGTTTTCTTTATTCGAATTCTCAACAGTCTTCGTTTCGGCCGTTCTACGGGGGGTTCGAATTCCCAATTCCTTTTTCTGATAAAGTCTCGATTTTTTGTCGACCATTTCAAACAAATGAGGAAACGATCCAAGTGTCTCCGCTTTTCCTAGAAGAAAAAAACCGTTTGAATGGAGCACCCGATGAAAAACAGGGACGATCTTGTTCTGCACATGAGAGCCCAAATAGATAAAGAGGTTCCGGCAACTGATAAAATCCATGTCTAAAAATGGGGCTTCCAAAATCAAATTATGTTTTTTGAAAATACAAAGATCCCGGATCTCCTGATGAATTTCGTACCCATCCTTCGTCTTGGTAAAAAATTTATTCAAGCGAGCCGCTGAGACACCCGACACAGCCTCTTTTTTAAAGAGCCCCTTTCGGGCCTGTTCGACGGAGAGATCACTAATGTCTGTGGCGAAAATCTTGATGGGGAGCTGTTTGCTTCGATGACTCTTCTGCTCCAAGACTTCCATGAGACCCATCGCAATCGAATAGACTTCTTCACCTGTAGAACATCCGGGAATCCAGACACGACATGGCTTCCGAAGACTCTTATCTTTAAGAAGCTTGGGGTAAACATTCTTTTTCAAATATTCAAACACCAAAGGGTCCCTGAAAAAGCTCGTCACATGAATCAAAAAATCTTCCATCAATTTCTGGGATTCCCTCGGATCTCCTCGAAGAAGTGTTACGTACTCCTGAAGGGTCTTTATTCTATGGAGGTCGAGCCTTCTCTGAATCCTCCGAAGGATTGTCCCTCGTTTGTAAAGACTGAAGTCAACTCCTGTTGCCCTGCTGATGATGGAGAAAACAGCCTGCAACTCCTTCGCGGTGACTGATCGAGAGGTTTGACGTTCAGGACGGCCTGTCGCCGTCAGCGGGTACTGAGCCAGTTTCGCAAGTTTTTCTCCTATTCCCCGCGGTGTGAGGATAAAATCAACCGACCCGGACCCAATCGCGCTCTTGGGCATGCCATGAAACTTGGCAGATTTTTCCTCTTGGGCAAAAGTCATTCCCCCTGCGGCCTTGATCGCCTCGAGCCCTAATGTTCCGTCACTGGCGTTGCCTGAAAGAATAATGCCGATCGACTGATGGCGTCGCTCCTTGGCCAAAGAAAAAAGAAAAAGATCGATCGGCATCGGAATGCCCCGTTTTTCTTCACGTGGAGTCACATGAAAAACGCCTCTGGAGATCGTTAAGCCGATATTGGGGGAGATGACGTAGATATGATTTGGTTTTATTTGATTTCCTTCGCCCGCTTCGCAAACCGGCATTTTGGCCGATTGGAGCAACAATTCCGCGAGCAGGCTCGGATGCTGCGGCGACAAATGTTGAATAAAGACGAAAGCCATCCCCGTATCTCCGGGAAGATGCCGAAGAAGTCCTTCAAAGGCTTCTAATCCTCCCGCAGAGGCGCCGATACCGACAATCGGGAATTTTTTGTTCTTATTTTTCAGATAGGCACCATTTAACAGCATATTGGATGAGTTCGTGAGAATTTTTTAAGTCGAGCTTGTTTTTAATATTGGCATAATGCGATTCGATTGTCTTCACGCTCACAAAAAGTTCCTTCGCAATGTGGTTGGTCGAATATCCCTGACCGACGAGTCTTAAGACCTCCAATTCGCGGTCACTTAATTTTCCTGTCGTAGCCCCGAGCAGGGGTTTGCTCCCTCCGCTAAACTGATGCATTAGGGTGTCGTTCATCCGATCGCTCACATAAATAGAACCACTGACCACTTTGCGAATCGCCGTTGTCACATGATCGGTGGCCGCTTGTTTCATGAGATATCCTTTGGCTCCTGCTTTTAAAACACGCTCCACATGGAGAGATTCGTCATACATCGAAAGAATTAAGACGAGCGTCTTGGGGTGATTGGCAACAAGGCTTTTGGTGAGTTCGATGCCACTGGCTCCTTTGAGAGA
>JAUYJH010000115.1 GCA_030688705.1 Deltaproteobacteria bacterium | reverse complement strand
ACCGCGCATCCGCTTCTCGATCCAGTCGCCGGAATAACCCTTTGCCTTGTAGAGAGCCCGTGTCCTCTTCGTCGCCAGCTCCGGGTTTTCGATCTCCTGCACCCGCTCGTAGCCGACCTTTGCCAGCCAGCGCTTGAACGGTTCGGCCTTTGGGGATGGAATGGACTGGATGATACGAAAAATCCCCTCTGTATCTGCACAGTCAGTTTCGCGCCTTTTTCCATCAGGAGCAGGCAATTTCAACCCGTGACAAAATGTCACGACTTCACTTCCTTCTTCCATTAATCTCTGTTTGAGTTTTCTCCAGTACGCCCCACCGTCAATACTATCCGTCAGAGCTCCACACACATCCACAACTGAAAACCACCATTCATTATGGTGAATTATTTTCCTAATTTTTCGGCCTTTAAATAAGGCTATTTTTGTTGTTTCCATTTCGACCTCCAAATTGTTTCTATCAGTTTTTCCCATCCGGTCAACCCATCCCCCCGATATAAAGCAAACCGTGTGCCAGCTTTGTGAGAATATAAATGGAGGCCTATGGGATTGAGCGACGAAAACTGTGCGCTAAGTGACGGATTTGATGCAGTGGATCGGTGCGTTCAAAACGGTTTAAACGGATAAATGGCGACGGCGCCGGAGTAGATTTGGGGCGAGGCGAATTGGCCCGAAATGCTCAAGGGAAAATGATCGTTGGTCCCTTTCTGTTTTTTTAATTCTTCCAGCCACTGGGCCGGCAAAATGGGATCGATCACACCCCATAACTTCGGAGAAAATTGAAAATTACCCTGCAGATTCATCCGGTAGCGGGAGACCATTGGCGCCAAAAAAATCTTGCCGGTCAAAGCAACATTCACATCATCGCCCTGAATGCGCAACGGTTCCAAAGTAATCGCCCCCTTTTCAATGGAGGCTTTGATAACCGAACCCCCCTTTCCGATATTCAAATCGGGAAGGGGAAAAGAACCCATTTCCCCCAGAGAGACTTCACTCGCCTTCAGCAAAAGATTATTGATGGCAACGTCCATTTTTCCGGTGGTCTTCAACGGCTGTTTGGCATCGTAATCGACAACAACGGTCCCATCGACCAAAGAGGAAAGATTCAAGCCGGTCATCTGGCGCATGAGTGGAATCTGCCCCAAATCGAGATCATCAAAAGAACCGTCAAAGGAAACCCCCTGATCGGACTTGTGCAAAACACCTTCAATTATGGCTTTGCCGGTTTTGGCATCGATAGAAATGCGGGGGCCCCCGAAAAGAAGTGAAAAGAGTCCGACACGGATTTTGAGCCGGTCGGCTTTGAAAAGCGGAAGCGGTTTGCCGCTCTCCAAATTGGCAATGGAAAAATCGCGGATCAAAACTCCGGTGAGCCACGATGTTTTGAGCGTTCCTATTTTCACTTCATAGGCCGGCCCCAGCGCCTCTTCCACGCCGCCGATGATGCGCGTCTTGACGGCATGCATCGGCAGCATCCAATAGACAAAGAAGCAAAAGCTGAAGAAGAACAGAGCAATATAGAAAATATATTTTAGCGGTTTGGGCATAATTGAAAAAATTCCAAATTCTAAACACTAAATTCTAAACAAATCACAAATACTAAATCTCAAATTCCAAACCGTTTGTAATTTGTGGTTTTGAAAAATTGTAATTTGTTTGGGATTTAGGATTTCGGATTTAGAATTTGTCATGATCATCCCCCCATCCCCTGCAATTTGTAGGTCGACACCTGAAAACTGACGTCCATCAGCTGTTTGTTGTCATAGCGTCTTTTGACCTGTATCTGGCGGATCCTCAAAAAATGGCCCGGATCGTTTTCAATGTTGTAGAGATAATCGACCAGTTGGGGGACCGTAATGCGGGTGAGCCGGACATCGGCAGAGACCTCATCATACATTTCGGATGGGGTCGGCGCCCGCTGTTTGATGTTTTCGATTCTTTCTTTGATCCCCGCCTTTTCCGCCAGTTGTTCCATGGTGGTGGTCAGCGTTGGGTCAAAACCCCCGCCGATTTTAGCCTCCAAACCTTTCAATTCGGTTTGCAGCTGTCGGTATGTTTCCAATTTGTGCGTAATCTGCCGCCTTTTTTCCCTCCCCTGCTCCAGCTGGTCTTCCAGGCTGGAGAGTTTTCCGGAAGCCAAAGAGAGGGGAAGCCCGATCAAAAACAAAACCAAAACCCCCGCCCCGATCAGCGCGAACGTCTGCTCGCGGGATTCCAACCCCAAAAAAGTATTGTAGAGGGCCTCAAAATTGAGGCGCTGTAGAATATTGTATCGTGATTTTAAACTCATATTTGGGCACCTCTAAAATCCCACGTTTGTCATTCCGGCGGAAGCCGGAATCCAGTATTTGGAAGTTTTTCTGGACCCCGGCTTTCGCCGGGGTGACGTTACGACTCTTCTCCTTTCGGGACGATATCCATCGACATCTCGAACTTGACCTCCCCTTCTTTTATCCCCTTGCCGACATTGCTGGGGGTCACCTTTTTGAAATATTTCGAGCCCTCCAGAGCCGCCTTGATTTTGTCGATGGCGATGAACGAATCGGTTCTGCCGGAAAGGCTCATCCGCTCTCCCTTGATGTTGATATCTTCCACATCAAGCCGGATATCTTTTCTGGAGGGGACCCGCGTTGAAATCTCTCTGATAATATCCAAGGCGGAAAGCCCCCGAATGTCGATGAGCTTGTTCAAACGATCTTTGGCTTTGTTTTCTTCGCTTTGCAGAATTTTCAAGGCCCCCGCCGGCGTGGAGAGCTGTTTTGGGGGGACTGTCAAAACCTGTTTTAACATATCGGTCACCTGCGCATTTAACTCTTTAACTTTTTTGGACAAGACATAATATTTGACCCCAAAATGGGCCGTTGCCATGAACAAAATCAGTCCCAAGACAATGGAGAGATGCCGCAATGTTCCCCCCAATTTTTGAGCATCCCCCTTGAAGGCAAACTCTTTGCGCCTGAAGTTGATATCGGGCATCCCGGCGGCCGCGACACTCCGCAGAGCCAGGGCCAAACCCTGCGGCATCATGGCACGGTGGGTGTTCACTTTTCCGAGCTTGGCAAAATGAAACGAGGTGCAGTCGATATGCGTGACGTTTTGTTTGAGGCGTATCGAAAGATAGCGGTCCAGGCCGGGGAGCCTTGACGTGCCGCCGCAAAGATAGATCCCTTCGACAGGCTCTCCCTGACGGTCCTGATAGGCAAAAAGGGCCTGGCGGATATTGGTGACAAACTCCTCCAGTGTTTCCCGCATCGCCCCCTCAACCTGTTTGGAGAGGTCATCAAGCATTTCCGTCTGCTCCTGCGGCGCCTGCCCCATTTCGATTTTCATCCGCTCGGCCTCTTCCAGGGGAACATTCAGCTTTTTCTGGATCGATTCGGTCAGGTGTTTTCCGGCAATGGAAATCGAGCGGATAAAGGAGAGTTTTTTTCCGCGGCAAAGTGTCATGTTGGTCTTTGTGTGCCCGATATCCAAAATGGCATAAGGGCCCTCCGGCGGCACCATCCCCAGATGGACCAAATTGAGATATTCCACCTGCTCCACGGTGATAATTTTGGGATCGAGACGGCAATTTTGCAGAAGGGTCAGAGTGCGGATGAAATCTTCCTTGATGGTGTAGAGGGCCAAAATATCCGAGGCCTCTTTGCTGCTGTTGATAATGTGATAGTCGATGATGACATCGGCAAGATCAAAGGGGATGTAACTTTCCATCTCAAATTCCAGAGTCTGGTCGATTTTTTTGAGGCTTCCAAAGGGAAGGGTCACGAGCCGCGAAGAGACTTTTTGCCCCGGATACCCGCAGAGAACCTGATCCCACTTCAGCCCAAAATCATCGATCATCGCCTGCAGGGTAACCGACACCGATTCTTCGGGTTTCAGCAGTTCGTTGTACTGGATTTTACGTTCATAAAAATTAACAAACTCAAACGATTTAAAGGAGCGCTCGATTTGCGCCACTTTTATCGAATAGGTCCCGATGTCGACGCCTAATATTGTTTGCGGCATATTTAATTGGACCGTGGACCGTGGACCATGGACCAGGGACTAAAAGCTTTTTTGTTATTGCTTTTGGTCCATTGTCCATTGTCCATTGTCCATTGTCCCCTCATCACTCCACTTTCCAATAAACCGTTTTCCATTTGGAGGTGTCCGATCCGCCTCCCTGCCCTAAATCGATAACGGTCGTCAATTTGACCACGGTATCTCGCACCTGACCGATCAGATTCAGCCTGAAAAAACGGCTCTGCGTGGCAATCCAGTCGGCAAACCCGGCCCCGGAGGCTCCGTATCCGGCCGCTGTTTGAGCCGCCTGCCCCGACGCCGGAGAGGCTTTGAGCACCTCCAGCAATTTGGCATCCAGATCCTGCGCGATTTTGTTTTTATCCGGAATCGCCCCCGTACATCCCCCCTTCACCGCCTCCACAAGCTGGTCCAAAATTTCGATATCCTGACTTTTTAGGGGCGGCAAATCGGCGCGCGTTTCAGTATACCTTAAAATCAAAACCTTGACGACCTCATTTGGGGCTCTGCAGACATTGATTTGTGGTTTCCCCTGCTGGCTGGTGATTCCGTAAATGGTAAAAAGATCCGAAACCTCGTTCCACCAACCGTCTTTGATCCCTTCCACCATGAAAATATCTTCCGGAATGGAAAGTTTTCCGTTTTTCGCGGCCATTTGCCCGGGGGCATTGTTCCTGTAAACGTTATCTTCACCCCCGCCCTCGATACCGCCAAAATCGTTGATCACTTCGTTGGGATCGATCCAATCGGCAATATTGCGAACCACCTCCAACACTTTAACATCGGCTTTTTTTATCAGATCTTCGTTGCCGGGTCCCCCGATAATTCCCATGATAAACCTTTTGTATTGATCATACCCGTTTTCCGTCCCCTCGGCGGCGGGCTGTAAAGGATTCTGGGAATAGATAAAATTCAAATCGACCTTGGAACTTTCATCGACGCATTCCGAATCAAAATCTCCCTCAAACTGCAAAAATTCATCAAGGCCCGAAAGAGACATCCCCCCCATCATGGCGGCAACCTCCTCGCCCGGCTTGGGCTCCGGGGGTTCTTCCCCTTCCACTGTCGGAGACTCACTGCCGGTTTCTCCGGTCATTAAGAGCCGAAAAAGGGCTGTTTTGATGGGGAATTGCTGGCACAAGGGACTGGAAAGATCGATGCCAATATCGATGCCCGATTGGGAAATGGCGCCGGCCACCCGCGATTGAACCTGACTCCCCAGCTTCAGTTCCAAACGAGTGAGATTATAGGCGGAATTGGCGAGATAATAGGCCTGAAGCCTCTCTTTTTGTCGGATGGCCATGCGGTATTCGATCTGCGCGTTGTAGGCAAACTCCACCGCGATCATCGTGAGCATCACAATCGCGCTGATGACCAGCATGAGTGCGATTCCGTGCTCCTTACTTCTGGACCATGGACCGTGGACCATGGACCGTGGACCAACAACTTTTTTGCTTTTGGTCCTTTGTCCCTGGTCCTTTGTCCCTGGTCCTTTTCTAGAAATCGATGGCATTGTTGTACATCCCCAGCAAAGCGGTTGTGGTAATCGAGATATCTTCATCTTCGTTGTCTGGATTTTTGAATGTGAACGCCACCCGCACCGCCCTCGGCAGGCGCAAGCCAATGTCACTCTCCGTGTTCCAACTCGATTGCCAGTCGTATTTTCGCGCGTCGTAATAGTCGATCTTCATGCTTTTCACTTTTTCCGCGAGTGTCACCCAAACCCCTCCCTCTTCGGGATTATCGCTCAACCATTTTGATTCGCGCCGTTTCAGAAGATAGAGTTCACTGTCATCGGGGTCTCTTTCCAGCTTGTAGGCAACATTGGCGGAGGCCGATTCCCGGGCATTGGCGTAGAGACGCAGGTGGGAGAGCGTTGCAAACAGGACCTCATCGTCATCCCCCTTAAAAATCGTTTTGATCTGCGGCGACCCCTGTTTCTGCCCCAGCTGTGCCAGCCCCCCGAGCACAAAGGCCATGGAGAGATCCTGAACCATTTTGTCGACCGATACGCGGGCGTTATGATAAATCTCGTCCCGTTTTTCTATCCGCTGTTTCGCCTTGAGACTCACTCCGGTGGTCTGCCAGATCAAAACCATGATCGTTGAAATAAGGGCCACCGCGACAAGGACTTCGATCAAGGTAAAACCTATGTTGGACCATGGACCAACAGCTTTTTTGCTTTTGGTCCTTTGTCCCTGGTCCTTTGTCCTGGGTCTATAGTCTGGACAAATGCGTAACGACATCAAAGCCCTGCTCCTTTCCAAGTTCCAGCCAGGTCACCGTCAATTTGACCTCCCGAACCTGATCCTTGATTTGATTGGCGACCATTTGAAGCATCGCCATCATCCCCCCGCCATCTTCACCGCCGGGAACCGGAATCTCCACCTTGCGCATTTTCCATTCCCACTTGTAATCCTCATAAGGTTCTTCAAAAGTGCCGCTCTCGCTTTTATCCTCCGAAAAAACCCCCTGCTGAAACTGCTCTTTTTCGATGGCCAAAACGACCTCCGCCATTTTTTGGCGGGCCAGAAAATTGGCCAGGGTCAGCTTTTCCGCGCGACCCACCACGAACATCGATTGTCCCTGAAAATTGATGAGGGCCAGAAGCGAAACCGCCAAAATAGCCACCGCGACCATGACCTCGAGAAGGGAAAAACCACTGATTGGACTGTGGACCATGGACCATGGACCATGGACCAACCGCTTTTTTGCTTTTGGTCCTTTGTCCTCTGTCCTTTGTCCTCGGTCCTTTCTCACCGTTCCACCTCCGCCTCTTTATATTCCGATTCGATTTTGACCGATCCGGAAAGTGGATTCACGGTCAAAGAATAATGAACGTCATCCTTGGCATCGCGCAAATTGATGACGGAGCGTTCCACATAACCGCGCGGGAAAAAATAGATATACGCTTTGCCCGAATCGAGCCGGTCGTGCTGGTGTTCGGAATAGATGTCCTTGAAAAAAACCCCTTTGGGGAGAGTGATCTGCTTTAACAAATGAGATTCCTGCGGCGTAAACACCGTTTCCTCCGGCTTTTCGTCCTCGGTCCCTGGTCCATGGTCCTTGGTCCTTTCTTCCTCTTCTTTTGTTATCGCAAAATTTTCCGACGAAGTCCCTTCCACCCAATAACTGGCTCCGTCGATATCAAAAACAAGCCGGAGAGTAACCCCTTCCATGGCCGACTTGTTATAAAGATACTTGATGGTCGAAGAGAGTTTTCTGGAAGCGGCCTTCATGTCCCACGACAAGACCCTCCCCATCTGGCCCACGGCCAACCCCATAATAAGGCCGACGATGGCAACGGTGACAAGGAGCTCACAGAGGGTAAAGCCACGATTGGACCGTGGACTTGAAAATCTTCCTGTTTTCGGTCCTTTGTCCCTGGTCCATTGTCCTTGGTCCTGTTTACTCGTCCGAGCTTTTAACGTCGTCATCGGTCCCCTCTTGGCGATCAGGGCCTTTGGAAGAAATCTCAAAAGGCTGGCCGCCGGCGCCGGGGCTTATATAGTCATACGTTTCTCCCCACGGATCCTTGGGAACTTTGCCCCCTTTGAGATAACCGCCGGGCTGAAACCGTTTGGAACCCCCCG
>JAUYJH010000111.1 GCA_030688705.1 Deltaproteobacteria bacterium | reverse complement strand
TCCGCGCCGCGTTCTTTGAAAAAAAATGGGTGATCCTCGGTCTTTTAATGCTCGAGGCCGGTAAAACCGGACTGGAAGCGTATGCCGATTGGGCAGAAGGTGTTGATTTTATGGAATATTATGCCCTCTCCTGTGAGCTGATAAATGACCCCGTTTTTCTGGGCATCACCCCCCTGGAGTGTCACGTAACGCAAATGCATCCCAAACCGATCGGCATCGGGGTTTCGCTCCCCCCTTTCAATTTTCCCTTCGCGATTTTTGCCGGCATGTGGGCGGCGCCGACCGTGATGGGAAACGTGCTGGTCGTCAAACCTTCTCCCAGAGCTCCGGCTACGGGAATGTTTGTCACAAAGATCATTCATGATGCGGGGGTTCCGGTGCAACTGGTTCTGGACGGCCCCGACACTTATCAGACGGGGGATTTTTTGGTGAAGCATCCCGACATCGCCATCATCACTTTTACCGGGAGCCATAAAGCCGGATGGGAAATCAACAAGGCCGCCGCTTTGACAAGCCAAAAATGGATCAAACGGGTCGTGGCCGAAATGGGGGGCTGCGATTTTATCGCCGTTCACGATACTACGGACATCAACGCCGTGGTCGATGCGGTACAGGCCTCTGCGCTGGGGTTTCAGGGGCAGAAATGTTCCGCCTTGTCCCGGTTGATCGTCAAAGAAGAGTTGTATGACACCCTTAAAGAAGCGGTGCTTAAGAAACTGAAAAACATCACGCCAGAAGATGTAACAAAACCCGACGCCGTTTATGGGGGGGTGATCGACCGGCAGGCTTACGACACTATTTTGAACCAATGCGCGATGCTTCAAAAAGCGGGGGCCCGGTTTTTGCTGGGGGGAAAGGGGGCCGCCGGTTTTCCGGGTTTCGGGATTTTGCCGGGCGTACATGAAGGCCTGGACCCTTTTCAAAAAGAGGCGGGGATTGAAATTTTTGGTCCTGTGTTCGGTCTCTACAAGGCAAAAGATTTCGACGAAATAGTCCAGATCGCCAATGCCACGCCGTACGCTTTAACCGGCGCCGTCTTTACTGAAAAACCGGAGCTGAAAAAACGGGCGGTTGAATTTTCATCGGGCAACACCTACATTAACCGCAAATGCACCGGTGCTTTTGTCGGTGCGGAACCTTTCGGAGGATGGTACGGCTCCGGCACCGATGACAAGGCCGGCCACTGGTCGCACCTTCTGCGATTCATCCATTGGCAGACGATATCGGAGAAAATGTAAAAACCCATGAAAACAAAAAACGGAAAACAGAGAACAGAGACACGAAAAACAGAGAACAGAGAACAGAGTGCAAAAAAGAAATTTCCGTTCTCCGTGTCTCTGTTATCCGTTCTCTGTCTTCTATCTTCTGTCTTTAGTCCCACATGGGCCAAATCGATCGGCACCGGCACCATTAAAGTTGAATTGCAAAACAACGCGCTGATTTTTGACAACTTTGTCGTCACGTTTCAGCGGACACTGCGCATTCCAGACGATGGCAAAGAATATCCCCTGCCGCCGGGTTTGGGCCGGTTTCCCATCTACAAAGTCTCTGACTTCAAACACAAAGTGCCGCAGGAGTGGGCCAAAGAGGGGGGCGTTTTTATCCCGATGTACCAGCGCGAAGCGATGTGGATCTCTTTTGGCGGCGAAGAGTGGCGGCCGCGTGCCGTAAAAACGGGTGTCGGCGGCATCAACGCGCTGAATGGCGAACCGTGGAATCTCTCGCTCCAACAAACCCCTTCGCAAAATTATCTCGTGGCCCCAAGACCGCAGGAATGGATCGACGGAATAAAAGAGGGAAAAAACACCATCCGCCAGTTTGTGGCAATGCCCTTGGGCGGGGGATTTACCGTATCGGAACAGGTGGGAGGCAAAGATAAAACGACAAAAGGGGGTCTAAAAATTTCCGTTTTCAATCCCAAAAAGGGGAAATTCAAAAAGCCTCCGCCAAAAACGAGCCTGTTTGGTTCCAGCCCTTCGCTCTATATGACTCCCCGCCTGCTCGACAAGCAGGCCGTTTCCAGCCCTGAAATGGGGATTGCCGCCGGAGGTAAAATGACGCAAAAAATTTATTCCGATCCTTACGGAATAACCACCTGGAATGAAGAAAAATTCGGCGTCATCATGGTCCATATCGTCAACAGCGAGCAATTCGAGGCTATCACCGGTGAAAAAGCGCCGGAAAGCCCCATCACGAAAAAAGATTACGAGCAGTTTCGCCACCCCTGGTTTGGACTCTACGATGAGGAATACAAAGACATCAAGTCGCAGGAAAAATTGAAAAAAGTGAAATCGGTGCGGCAGATTGAAAAAGAAAAAGGGGTGAAAACACCCCCCGATGAAGAATCGATACCCGTCAAAAAGATTATCAAATACAAAAAACAAAAATCTAGCGAGACGTCTGCTCCTCCGGGGCGGCAACCCGAAGCCTCACAATAGTCCCAACCTTCGCGGGGCCGCTGACGCCGAGAAGGGTATAACCTGCGTGCACATCAACCGCATTCGCCACGCCAATATTGCGTTCTTCTTTGCCAAATTCAATGCCGCCGCCGGAAACCTGCCCGCGCTCCACAAGGTCAAACTGCATCCCCTCTTTAACACCGGCGTTGGAGCCGGCATTCAGCAAAACGCGCCCGCCATCCGCTTTGAAGATTCTCCCCTCCCACGGTTCTTTTCCGATTTTTTTGTCGAGCCACTTGACGCATTTGTCAACCGCGCTGCCGAAAAGTTTGTCGTAGGCCTTATCCTGATTGGAGGAATCAGATACGGTTGAAAATCCGCCAAGGCGGGTGAACTGCGTGCTTTTTGTCTGGACGATATTTTGATCGAGCACGTTGCCCGTGTCGGGGTCCTGCAAAACACAGGTCAAAGAGAGTTTCATCGATTGCGTTCCAAAATCGCCCACCATGCCGCCACCGACGGAAGACCCAAAAATATCACCGACCGTCCCGACAACGGGGGGGGGGGGGGGGGGG
>JAUYJH010000110.1 GCA_030688705.1 Deltaproteobacteria bacterium | reverse complement strand
AAAGCCGGAATCCAGACATCGTCCCGACGAAAGTCGGGAACCAGAAATGAAATACTGGATCCCGACTTTCCTGCCTGCCGGCAGGCACGGCGTCGGGATGACGAAAAAGTCTTTTGTCAACAACCTGTTAATGTTAAGGAGGTCCCAACCGGAATTCCGCTTTGTCGCCTATCGCTAATTTATGGGTTGTGGCGGTGCCGGCGTTGGTTTCCAGAACATAGCGGTAGGATTGTTTGGGGACCAAGAGGGTTTCTGAATTGGGAACGGTGCTGGCGATGATATCAACGATCTTATAATCTTTATCGACGAAAATAATATCCAGAGAAACCGGCGTATCTTTCATCCAGAAAGGGTCTCGCACATCCTGATCAAACACAAACCACATCCCCTGTTTGTCGCCCAAATTTTCGCGCCCCATGAGGCCCTGCCTTCTGGCCTCGGGCGTATCGGCTATCTCTATTGCAAAAGTAACCGCTTTGCCCGCCTGCGGCTGTAACACGACATTGGCAACATTGAGACTGGGGGCCGGCATCGGCGCGCCCAAAGCGGCCGCTTCTCCCTGCACCTCTTGATTCAAAACGGGCTGATCGGTACGAACTTCCCCCTCTTGAACCCGTTCACATGCCGTTGCGGCGAACAGAACAGCAACACTGAAAATCAAAAAATAATTCATAAAACCTCCATCATTGTTTTGCCGATTGTAGCCGGACTCATGGAAACCGCAACCCCGCATTTTTCAAGCAGGGCCACTTTTTCTTTGGCCGTCCCCTTCCCCCCCGCGATAATCGCCCCGGCGTGCCCCATGGTCTTGCCGGCAGGCGCCGTTTGCCCCGCGATAAAAGCGGTCACTTTTTTCTTCATGTTCGATTTAATAAATTCGGCCGCCTCTTCTTCTTGCGTGCCGCCGATTTCGCCGATCAGCACTACCGCTTCTGTCGCCGGATCTTTTTCAAACGTGGCCAGACAATCTATAAATGAGGTCCCATTCACCGGATCACCGCCGATACCAATACAAGTGCTCTGCCCCATTCCCAGTTTGGTCAATTGATCGACCGCTTCATAAGTGAGTGTGCCGGAGCGGGAAACAACGCCGATTTTACCCGGTTTGTGGATCGCCCCCGGCATGATCCCCATTTTGCATTCTCCGGGAGTGATGGCCCCCGGGCAGTTTGGGCCAATCAGCCTTGAGCCGCTCCCTTTTAAAGCCGCCTTCACTTGCACCATGTCGGCAACCGGAATTCCTTCTGTGATGCAGATGATGAGCGGAACGCCGCTGTCTGCCGCCTCTAAAATGGAGTCGGCCGCAAAGGCCGCGGGGACAAAAATCAGAGAGGCATTCGCCTTTGTGGCCTCCACCGCGTGGCGCACGCTGTTGAAAATGGGAATGCCATCAATGGCGGCCCCCCCCTTGCCCGGAGTGACGCCGCCGACAACCTGCGTGCCGTATTCCTTGCAGGCCTTGGCATGGAATGAACCGGCCTGTCCGGTGATCCCCTGCACAATCACTTTCGTATTTTTATTAAGCCAGATAGACATATATTTTGTCATTCTGAGCGTTAGCGAAGAATCCCGGGATCCTTCGGCTACGCCTCAGGATGACAACCTCTCTTGTGCCGCCTCCACCGCTTTTTTGGCCGCGGCGGCAAAATCATCTTCACTGATAATGTTCAAACCCGATTTTTTTAAAACCTCTTTCCCCTTTTCCACATTCGTCCCGAGCAACCGCACGACCAACGGAACTTTTACCCCCAGCTCTTTGGCCGCCGCCACAATGCCAGCCGCTAAAAGATCACATTTCAAAATGCCGCCGAAAATATTGACGAAAATCGCTTTTACTTTTGAATTGCGCAAAATAATTTTGAAAGCCTCAGTCACCGTTTCCTGCGTGGCGGAACCTCCGACATCCAAAAAGTTGCAGGGAGCGCCTCCGGAAAGCTTGATGATATCCATCGTCGCCATGGCCAACCCCGCGCCATTCACAAGACAGCCGATGTTGCCATCCAGGCTGATGTAATTAAGATTGTGCTCTTTGGCCTCTAATTCACTCGGGTCTTCCTCATCGGGATCGAGCAGTTTTTCCAGATCGGGATGGCGAAAAAGGGCGTTGTCGTCAAAATTGATTTTGGCATCCAGCGCCAATACATCGCCCGCTTTGGTCAGCACCACCGGATTGATTTCGGCCAGCGAGGCATCGGTCGCGGTATAGAAACGATAAAGCCCCGTCACCAATCGGTTCCACTTTTTCAACTGTTCGGCATTGAGGCCCAACTGAAAGCCAAGCCATCGGGTCTGATAAGATTGCAAACCAGTAACCGGATCGATCCACGTTTTGAAAATTTTCTCTGGCGATCTTGCCGCCACCTCTTCAATCTCCACACCACCCTCGGGCGAAGCCATGAGCACCCATCGTGATTTGGACCGATCCAAAACAACCCCAAGATAAAATTCTTTGACGACTTCCGAGGCTTTCTCAACCAGAATTTTTTTGACGAGTCTTCCTTCCGGGCCGGTTTGGTGGGTTACGAGTGTCATCCCCAAAATTTTTCCGGCGGCATCTTCCAACTCGCCCGCATTTTTGGCGACTTTGATCCCCCCCCCTTTTCCACGGCCGCCGGCATGAATTTGCGCCTTGACCACCACCGGAAAGCCGATCTCCCCCCCGATGTTTTTGGCCTCATCCACGGTAAAAGCGACCCGGCCGGCCGGAAGCGGCACCCCGAATTTGCTCAAGAGTTCTTTGGCTTGATATTCGTGTACTTTCATTATATCGGGGGGAACGACTCGTCCTTCGACTACGCTCAGGACTCCTTCCCCCCGCACCCCTTTCGTTCGCACCGGCAAAGCCGGATGCTCACTCACATAAACGTTGCGCTCTTAACACCACAGGCCATCCTTGACAAGTCCCTAAAAAAAGATCAGAAAGCGGTCAACTGCATACAATTTTTATGAACGGATTAGCCCCCACAACAACATTCAAAAGTTCCTTCGGGACGACTCAACGAAGGGACAATTGGTGGCTCTCACCCATTTTGGTCGCGTTCGGACTGGGAAGTTTTGGTGTTTATTCCACTTGGGCGGCTCTGCAGGGACAATATTACGAATTTGGGCCCTATCTCTCCCCTTTTTACTCTCCCCTTTTGATTTTTGACTGGTGGCATTGGTCCCCCGCTTTTTTAATTTTGTGGGCACCGCTCGGGTTTAGAGCGACCTGTTACTATTATCGCAAAGCCTATTATCGGGCCTTTTTTGGCGATCCCCCGGCCTGCGCCGTAGGGGAATTTAACGAAGCGAACTACAACGGCGAGACCAAATTCCCTTTCATTATGCAGAATTTGCATCGCTTTTTCTTTTATGTGGCCGTCATCATTATTTTGATCCTCTGGTACGATGTCTATGAGGCCTTTTGGTTCGATGGGCATTTCGGCATGGGGGTTGGAACTCTGGTCTTGTTTATCAACAGCCTCTTTTTAAGTTTCTACACATTTTCATGCCATTCCTTCCGGCACCTGATCGGCGGCAAACACAACTGTTTCTCCTGCACGGCTACGAGAAGGGCACAATACAAGGTCTGGGAAAAGGTGAGTCTGTTAAATATTAACCATATGCTTTGGGCCTGGATCAGCCTGACCACCGTGGGCTTGGCGGATGTTTATGTAAGGTTGTGTGCGATGGGGATTATTCACGATGTAAGATTGCTATAGTCATTCTGAGCGAAGCGAA
>JAUYJH010000100.1 GCA_030688705.1 Deltaproteobacteria bacterium | reverse complement strand
AATGGATAACACACAAGAGCTGGTGCAGTTGGGAAAACAGTGTTTTGAAAACAAAGACTATCCGCGCGCGGAAAGATACCTAAGACAGGTTGTCCAATCCCACTGCCATTATGCCGATGTTTTGAACATGCTGGGGGTCATCCATCACATTGAAGGAAAATTCGAGGCGGCCATTCAATCGTTCAAAGAGGCCTTAAAAATCAACCCCCATTATACCGAGGCGGTTTTGAATTTGGCCGTGCTCTATAACGATTTGGGGCGTTATCAAGACGCCAAAAAACTCTACGGCAATCTGAATCGGAAAGAAAAAGGCTCCACCCAAGACATTGAACCGGTGCTCAAAGGCAAGCTCTCCAACATGCATTCCGATGTCGGCGATGTTTATCGCTCCATCGGCCTCTACAAATTCGCGGTGGAAGAATATAAAAAAGCATTGGCCCTAAACCCCGCTTATGTCGATATCCGCACTAAATTGGGCATTGCCTTGAGGGAGTTGGGGCAGTTGGAGACATCTTTAAAAGAATTAAAAACCGCGGCCAAAGAAGACCCCCGCTACATCATGGCCAAAATCCAGATGGGTATCACTTTTTATTCCCTTAAAAAAATGGCCGACGCGAAAAAAGAGTGGGAATCTGTTCTCCAGCAAGACCCTGAAAATGAAAGCGCGAAGATGTATTTACGGTTATGCAATCCTTCGATTCGCTAACGCTCGCCCAGGAGGACCCCGATCTGACTTAGAACCTCTTGCAATTTAGCCACATCGGGACCGCCCCCTTGAGCCATATCGGGTCTGCCGCCGCCGGTGCCGCCGAGCATTGCCGCCAGTTTTTTGACAATCTCCCCCGCGGAAAATTTGGAGACAAGATCGGGCGTTACCGCCACCACCAAGGCCGCTTTGTCTTGAATCACCGCCCCCAGCACCACAACGCCCGAGCCCAATTTTTGTTTATAGGCATCGGCGATTTCGCGTAATTCTTGCGACGTAGCGGCATCGACCCGCGCCGCTAAAACTTTTGCGCCCCTTACCTCTTTGGCATTTTTGGCCAACACATCAAATTGCGAGAGGGCCTTTTGCAAACGATTGGCCTGCGCCGATTTTTCTTCTTGTCTCTGTTTCTCTACTTCTTTGCCTCTCTGCTTCTCCACAGCATCCAGCGCTCCTCTTCTGCACGTGAACTCAAGCGCCGCCTGACCGGAAACAGCTTCAATACGCCGCACACCACTCGCAACCGATCTTTCTTTAACTAATTTAACCAACCCAATTTCTCCCGTGGAGGCCACATGCGTACCACCACAGAGTTCCTTGGAAAACCCCTTGATAGCAACCATCCGGACAATATCCCCGTATTTTTCACCAAAATAAGCCAGAGCCCCCTCGGCAATCGCCTCGGGATAAGGAAGAATTTTTGTGGTGATCGGAAGATTGGCCTGAATTTCTTTGTTCACCAAGGCCTCGATATCGGCCAATTGTTCATCAGAGATGGGCCCGAAATGGGAAAAATCGAACCGAAAATATTTGTCGTCGAGATAAGAGCCGGCCTGTTTGACATGTTCTCCCAATGTTTGACGCAATGCCGCGTGCAAAAGATGGGTGGCAGTATGGCTGCAACGGATTTTTTGGCGGCGGATGCTGTCAATTTCGAGCAGTAATTTTTCCTTCGGGGCAATTTCTCCGGAGACCACCTTGGCCAAATGAACAAAAAGATCGGAAAACGGTTTTTGGGTATCGAAAATTTCCAGCTCCACCTCTTTTTCAAGGCCCATACCGGTATCCCCCACCTGTCCCCCTCCTTCGGCGTAAAATGGGGTCACATCGGTGATCAGCTGAATCGTTTCGCCCGCTTTGGCCCCTTCCACCACTTTTCCCTCTTTGATAAGCCGAATAACCTCTCCTTTTTCTTTCTCTTTTTCATACCCGACAAATTGGGTGGAGAACCCCTCCCCTTTTATTTTTTGATAAACCGATTCCACCTTGATAGCCCCGGAACCCTTCCACGCCTTGCGTGCCCGCTCCCTCTGTTTTTCCATCTCTCTTTCAAAACCGGCCTCGTCGATTGAAAAACTTTTTTCGCGCGCGATAAGGTCCGTCAAATCTTTGGGAAAGCCAAAAGTATCATACAATTTAAAGACAACATCGCCCGGGATTATTTTTTGCTTTGATTTTTCAAGCACTGCAAATTCCTGATCCAAAATTTCCATGCCGCGATCGAGGGTTTCCAAAAATCGCTCTTCTTCGTGGGTCAACACTTTGTCGATGGTCGCTTGATGCCGCACAATTTCGGGATAGGCTTCTCCCATTTCATCCCGCACCGTTTGTGAAACCGCGGCAAAAAACGGTTTATCAATCCCCAGTGAACGAGCGTATCGAATCGCCCGGCGCAAAATACGGCGGAGAACATAACCGCGCCCCTCATTGGATGGAAAAAGCCCGTCACCGATCAAAAAGGTGGCCGCGCGCACATGATCGGCAATGACGCGCATTGCAATTTGTACGCTCGGACTCTCGGACTCTCGGACGCTCGTGATCTTTGCTATCGTTTGGATGATAGGAGAAAACAAGTCCGTTTCCCAGTTGCTGTCGACCTTTTGCATCACGCAAGCAAGGCGCTCCAACCCCATCCCCGTATCAACAGAAGGTTTGGGCAGCGGTGTCATCTGACCATCCGCAGAGCGATTGAATTGCATGAAGACAAGGTTCCAAAGTTCGAAAAAACGCTCGCCCGATTCCACATTTTCTTTTGTCACCGGTTTTCCGGGGTCGCGGTCCCAGTGGATTTCACTGCAAGGGCCGCAGGGGCCGGTCTCTCCCATGGACCAAAAATTGTCTTTTTCACCCAGTTTGAAAATCCGGTCTTTGGAAAGATGTTTTTCCCAAAGTTTTGCGGCCTCATCGTCTTTTTCAAAAACGGTGACGATGAGGCGGCTCTTGTCGAGGTTCATGGCCTCGGTCAAAAATTCCCAGGCAAATGCGATCGCCTCTTTTTTAAAATAGTCGCCGAACGAAAAATTGCCGAGCATTTCGAAAAAAGTATGATGGCGCGGAGTAAGCCCAACATTTTCAAGATCGTTATGCTTGCCGGAGACCCGCATGCACTTTTGGGAGCTGACGGCCCTTGTGTAGGTTTTTTTTTCAGTTCCGAGAAAAACGTCTTTGAACGGAACCATGCCGGCGTTGGTGAAATAAAGGGTCGGATCCCCGACAGGAATCAACGAAGCGCTGGCCACACGGGTGTGCCCCTTTTTTTCGAAATATTTAAGGAAGGTTTCACGAATCTCGACCGATTTCATGCAACGGCCGCCTTCAAAATGCGGATATCTTTGTCATGGTCTCCCACTTTTTCGACAACAGGATCGAGTTTGATTTCAACCCGATCCAATCGATGCTTGATTTCAGAAACGTCTCCTTGAGTCCTCTTGACTTTATCGTGAACCGCATCAATTTTCATTTCCAACCCGTCCATCCTTTTGCTTAAATGATGTTCGACCGACTCCAAATGTTCTTTGGTACTCTGCCGCACATGCTCTATTTTTAGATCCAATTTCCCTATTTTTTCAGAAACTTTTCCTATCTGTTCTGTAAAAAAGGTTTTCGTGAGAACATCTGATTCAGCTTTTTTTGTCATATTCCCCTCTACTTCTTCACCGGCTTGGGTGTGGCGACAGAAGCGGCCTGTGCGGCCTGTTCCACTTTTGCGAGGCCGAATTTGGCCAGCACCGCTTTCTCCACGTCTTTGAGCATTTTCGGGTTTTGCCTCAAAGTCAGCACGGCATTTTCGCGGCCTTGGCCGATTTTCTCGCCGTTGAAGGCAAACCAAGCCCCCGATTTTTCGATCACCTCTTTTTCGGAGGCGAGATCAAGCAGGTCCCCCTCGCGTGAAATTCCATGTCCATAAATGATGTCGAACTCGGCCTGTTTGAACGGCGCGGCCACTTTGTTTTTTACCACCTTCACCCGCGTGCGGGAACCGATCACCTCGTCCCCGTTTTTGATGGCGGCGATCCGGCGGATATCCAGACGAACCGAAGAATAGAATTTCAAAGCGTTGCCGCCGGTTGTCGTTTCGGGATTGCCAAACATGACACCGATCTTCATCCGAATCTGATTGATGAAAATCAGCATGGTGCGCGATTTGTGCACTGTGGCCGTCAGCTTGCGAAGCGCTTGGCTCATCAAACGGGCCTGCGCCCCCATGACGGCGTCTCCCATCTCCCCTTCCAACTCGGCCCTTGGCACCAATGCCGCGACCGAATCGACCACCAACACATCAATGGCGCCGGAGCGGACCAGCGTTTCGGTAATTTCCAACGCTTGCTCACCGCTGTCGGGCTGGGAAATCAAAAGATCTTCGACTTTAACGCCCAGTTTTTTGGCGTATTCGATATCGAGTGCGTGTTCGGCATCGACATACGCCACAATCCCCCCCTTTTTCTGCGCCTCGGCGATCACTTGCAAAGAGAGTGTTGTTTTGCCTGAGGACTCGGGCCCATAAATTTCAATCACGCGGCCGCGCGGCAGGCCGCCGACGCCGATCGCCATATCCAGCGACAGCGAACCGGTTGAGATAGCTTCCACCGCTTCCGGTTTTTGGTTTTTATCAAGACGCATGATCGAACCTTTTCCAAACTGTTTTTCAATGCTGGCAATAGCGAGACCCACCGCTTTTTCCCGATTCTCATTCGTGTTTTGTGCTGATGTTGTCATAGACTCCTCCTTGGTTATTTGCTGTTGTTAAAATGGAAAGACTTTTAAAGCTGTATAAACGGGCCCCTCCTTTGTCAACTCGCTTTTATATAATATGAGGTGATCGACTTGGGTTTCACCGAAACTCCGTTCTTTCATCCCCTCCAAAGTTTTAAGCCATGAATCGTTTTTGGGGGGCACTTTAATCCTGACAATCGTCAAATGCGGCTTGAACTCCCTTTTTTCTCTCTCGAATCCCACTTTTTCAAATTCCCCCTCAAGCCTTTCCCGCAAACCGGCCAATCCCTCTATCCTCCCCTCCAAACCGGCCCATAAAACCCTTGGGCCCCCCCATTTTGGAAAAGCCCCAATGCCGATGCACTTTAAAGAGACCGGTTTTGTTTCTTTAACGGACTCTTCGATAATTCCCGTTATTTTTGAAAGAGTTGCTTCATCAACATTACCGAAAAACTTGAGCGTTACATGAAGATTTTTGGGGGCGGCCCATTTGCCTTCTTTCGCTTGGGGTTTGATTGTTTCAATCAAAGCCCCCAGATTTTTTTTAACTTCGTCCGAAATATCGAAAGCAAGAAAGGTGCGGGGCATAAGGAATCCAAAATTTGTCATTCCGGCCCCGTATCGGGGTACGGGGCAGGCTCCAGCCGGAATCCAGAAGCATTAAAAACCTGGACCCCGGCTTCCGCCGGGGTGACGTGACTGAATATCCTCCAATATCTTCTTTAACCATTCCAGGGCTGTTTCTGTTACTAACTGTTTAAATGCGAGCCGGTCCCTTTGAAAGCAATGCTTTTTCACTTCTGTCGATTTTGGAGCGGCCAGGGCGATGTAAACGGTCCCTACCGGTCTGGCTATTGCAGGGGCTCGCGTCGCCCCCTCCGCGGGCAAAGCCCGCAGAGCCTCCCCCTCTCGCTCGCATTCGCTCGCTAACGTCCCGCCAGAGGGTCCCGCAATACCGGTTACCGACAAGCCATAAGTAGTTCCCGCACTCTTACGAATTCCTTCGGCCATCTCTTTGGCAGTCTCTTCACTCACCGCCCCAAATTCTTCCAGCGTCTCTTTTTGCACCCCCAATAATTCCATTTTGGACGGATTGCTGTAGGCCACCACCCCTCTTTCAAAATAATGGGAAGACCCCGGAACATCGGTAATGGCGGCAGCAAGGGACCCGCCGGTGCACGATTCAGCAACGGCCAGAGAAGACTGGCTCTCGAGCAACAATTTTCCGACGGCCTCCGCCAATTTCATGACTCTCTAATTATCAAAGAACGGTTTCGAAAACTAGCAGAGAGAATTGCAAGGGGCGTGCCATGCTTAAAGGCTCTTTGAATTATTTGAAGGGAGGAGCACGACCGATTTGCAGCAGTGAGCGACGGAAATTGGTCACAATTCATAAGGAGCCTGACTCCTCATGAGGAGTCAGGCTCCTCGTGAGCAACTTAAAGAGCGGCAAAGAAATAGGCGATAAATGGATAAACGATGCAGAAAAAGATTGAGGCAATGCCGGCCAGAATGCCGGCGACAATGTCATCTAAAACAATGCCCAAACCGCCGGTGTGAAAGCGGCGCTCTACAAGGCCTACAATCCACCATTTGCTCGCATCAAAGATGCGAAAAAAAAGAAAGGGAACGGCGATGAGCCACAAAAGCCCTTCAGAGGGATCCCAAAACCCGGCGTAACGGACAATCCCCGCGGCCCATAAAAATCCGGCCACTTCATCGATGACGATCTGTGAAGGATCCCCTGCTTTTTTGGAAGCGGCAAACAACGGCAGAGCCTGATTGGAAATGAAAATACTCAAAAAAGTAAAGGCGGTAACGGTCAGAAAATAATAAAAGGGATTCAGGGGAGCCAACCCCAAAAAAATCGGGATGCCCAAAAGGGTCCCCAGCGTTCCCGATAAAACGGGGGCGTAACCGAGGCCGAATCCGCTCGCCAAAAGTTTAAGGAGAAAAGACATGCCGGCAAATTATGTCAAAACTTCAGCCAACGCAACAAGAGTTGGCCCAAACTCTCAAATCTTTTCCGAAAGCCGGCGGCTACCTCCACGACAGAGTCTTGATCGTCCCTTTTGACAAGCATCTCAAAAAAAGACTTTTGCTCTTCAGTCAGGTCAGCCCTGCGGAGGGTGATCGCGATAAGCTCCCGGACTCTTTTCATGGGAAGCGGCTGACCTTTCCAAATATGCCTGTCGAGAATGGCATTGAGCAGGTCGATGTCTTTTTCTTCTGCCGCTGCTCTTTTAAGACGCTCATGCACACCTTCTTTCCCGTTGCGATAAAAATCCTCCACAATAAAAGCCCACAAATAAAAGGCCTCTTCGCGAATTTTTCTCGGAAAATTCCGTGAGGGGTCGAAAAAACGGAGCAATCCCGACACGACCTCCTCATAGCCCAGTTGAGAGGGCTGACCTTTCAGGTCATCGGTATGGCGGTACAAAACAGAGCCAAATTGCCCTACCAGCGCCAAGACGGTTTTCTCCTGCAATGGGGTCAAATGTTGAGAATCTACTTCCGAGAGATAATGCCAAAGCTCTCTTAAATAAAAAATCATCCAGATATTATATTCCTCCGCCAAAAGATTGCTGACAATACGGATTGCAAATTCCTGAAAATCTCCCCAACCTTCTTCGATCACAGTTTTTAACAAAGCCTTGGCTGTCGTCCTCCGCATGTCGACATCGCCATCGAGCGAAAAATACCAGTATTTGAGGGCCAAAATGCGGCGCGCCGGAATTTCTAAAAAATCGGTAAAGACAGCCACAGCCTCTTGCGGCGATTTCACCTGCAAAATCTCCCGATAATCCTCCAGAACCAAATTGTGGGGAATCGGTGTCTTGAGTTCCTGCCCGGGATTTCGCATATCCTCCACATCATGATGCTGGGGACCCAGAAGGTTGGGAGGCAGAGCCGGAGTTACTCTTGGGAAACGTATGAAATGAACAGCACCCTCCTCATCCAGATTGGCCTCGTCTTGCAAAAGGGCCAGCGCGGCGCCGGAAACAAGAGGGGCGTTGCGTTCCATTTGGCGCAGATGATTGGCAAGAGAGATAATCACCCCTTTTTCTCCGGCTTCGCGCAACCTGGTGAGGTCTTGTTGAAAAGCATATCGCCGCGCGTAATTCGGTCCGACCAGAATTGTAAATTGATGGACGACCGACGCCAAATTTGGAGCGGTTTCACCCAGGTAAGAATCGTATTCCGTAGAGGAGGAAACTGCGTCCAAAAAAGCATTCAATGTAGAGGATCCGGAGAGAAAAGCCAAAGCGGGAGTGATAAATAAAGAACCCATAAGTTCTAACCGATCATGCGATACCACGTTCTTTCCAGCCAACTCATTGTCGGAAAACGGGCAACCAAAAGTTCAAAATTAAAACAGATGGGGGAATTTTGTCTCGCCCCTTTGACAATCCCCATATCTTCCAAAAGTTCTTCCACGATCCCCGCCGCCCCTTCGAGATTCAAATATGCCGCTGTCGCATGGAGAGCATCCGGTTTTTTGAAGGAAAGAAGACCCGGTAAATAGGCGCCCCCGTACGAATCCTCACGCGGGCCAAACCGGGCGGCAAAGGGAAAATCTTTGAATAGAAGCTTCTCCAATCTCTTCCATGCTTTTTCTTCAGCCTTTTCTGCTCCTTCAGGGTCAAGCCGTTTCGCAACTCCGCGCCCTTCTGTATAAGCCATCACGCGGACTGCAAAGGGAAAATCGCGGCTTTCCAAAATGTCAAAGAGGCTCCACGCCAATTCGGAGAGTTCCCCCCTAGCCATTCTACTTTGCGCCTCCACCTGATGACGGAAGGCGCGGATCAATTGAATCTGCAAAAAGGGATCGATATCGGTTCTGCCGCGAAGAGTGCTGTAAAGAGAAGTTAAAAAACCGGAAGGTTTCTCAACGGGACCCAAATGATTCAAAAGATGGGCGGCCACATAACCACGCAAATTTTGAGAAAAATCAACAGCCCATTTGACCATCTCCCAGCCGACAAAACTTCTTTCACTCATGTTACTTTCCGCGGGCAGGGTATCCCTTGCCGCAAACCAGGCGAAAAGGGCAAAGACCCTTCTTTCCTCCGTTGTGCCGGGTGTGCGAAAAATATCAAAGGCTGTTTTGCGAAGGCGGACGCGGTCCCCCTGCCAGTTGATTTTCAAAAGTTTTGCCAGACGATCTTCTCCGAAAGGGCTGAAACGAAGATCGTCAAAATCTTCATTGTCTCTTTGGTTAAGATGTATCCTCTGCGAAAGCGATAAAACAGACTCTGTTTTTTCCGCATGGCCGCTCCGGTACGTGCGGGGGAGGACTTCGTCCCGCAAAAGACGAAGGGCTGTTGTGGAAACATCCAGCGAATCCCTTTTTCTGCCATCCAGAGCCAGTTCAATCGCGGGGACATTCCGAGGGTCTTTAGCTGCCTGCCTAATGGCATCCATCACGATTGTCGGCTCTTCCGCCGCACGGCCAGAATCCCCCTGAAAAACAAAAAGGGCTCTCGCGGCCAAAAGCGGCAGAGAGGGATCGCCTCCGTGCGAGTAAAAGGCGAGGCCGGAAAGGGCCTTCATCAGCGGAGAGACCAAACCCAGCCGGCGAATGGAATTCATGTTGGCGTGATAGACTCCCATGAACGATAAAAGGTCCATGATTTTTTCATCGAGTTCACGGGCGCTTTTAAACAGATCCGGCAGTCCCTCAATCGGTGTATGGGCCCCACCTGTCAAAAAGCAGAAAGGATGCGAAACACAGGTATGAGCCCCCCCTTCTTGCGTTACCTCGCCAGGTGTCGAAGACCTCTTCTCAAGAAGAATATTCAATTGGTGTTCTTCAACCTGTCGCAAAACAGCCGCGGCAAGCCGGGAAAACGACGGCAGGGCATGGGCTCTTTTTCCGATATCCGAGAGGGTGTTTCTCAACTGCGTTGTAATGGAGTCCTTGGCGAGAAACTGAATCGTGCTCGCCCACCAACCGAGACCGGCAAGCGTTGCGTAATCTGGGGAACCATGTGGTACCCCTTTGCGCAGGGCATTGAATGCCGCGGCAAAATCGGGGAGGTCTTCACCCAAACTATCTGCAGAGGCCCTGAAAACTTGCGTATGGAAAACATCGGCGCCGGTCAGCAAACTTCCGGCTAGCGTCGCTGTGGTAACTGCCCCCCCGCCAACTGTCAGCATCATAACCGGTGGCCGTATAACAACAAAACACCTGCGTCAACCCCTACCTGGTAGCCCTACCTGGTAGCACTACCAGGTAGCACTACCTGGTAGGAAATTCACTTCCCCTACCTGGTAGGGAATGTTAGGGATTCTGCGTGGCCAAGACCAAAACCATCTACACCTGCCAAAATTGCGGCGCTCAATCTCCCAAATGGATGGGAAAATGCCCCGATTGCAATCAATGGAATAGTTATGTGGAGGAGAGTTATGCCGCGCCATCGGGTAGTGCGGTTACAGCTGTAACCCCCCAATTGCTTCACGAGATCGATCCTTTAAAGGCACTACATATCCCAACAAAAATCGCTGAATTCGATCGGGTTTTGGGGGGCGGTTTTGTCCCGGGCTCCGCGGTTTTGATCGGCGGGGATCCCGGCATCGGCAAGTCGACCCTTCTGCTGCATGCCCTTAAAAATATTGCCCGATTGGGGAAAAAAGTTTTGTATGTCTCCGGTGAAGAATCGGCAGCGCAGATTAAAACCAGGGCCGATCGTTTGGGCGTTGCCGAAAAAACATTGTGGGTGGTCACTGAAAATAATCTCGAAAATCTTTTGACTCTGATCAAAAAAGAAAAGCCCGATATTGTCGCCATCGATTCGGTGCAAACCATTTATTCGCAAAATTTGAGTTCCGCTCCGGGAACGGTGAGCCAGGTGCGGGAATCGTGCGGACAGTTGATCGCCGCGGCCAAGACGACCGGCATGACTTTATTTCTAGTGGGGCATGTCACCAAAGAGGGGGCCATCGCGGGACCGAAAGTTTTGGAACATATGGTCGATTGCGTTCTCTATTTTGAAAGCGATTCGGGCCATGCGTTTCGGATCATCCGTTCCGTTAAAAATCGTTTCGGCGCCGCCAATGAAATCGGCGTTTTTGAAATGACCGGCGCGGGCTTGCGCGAAGTGGCCAATCCCTCGCATCTTTTTTTGTCGGAGCGGAATCAAAATTCGATCGGCTCTGTGGTGGCCGCTTCTCTGGAGGGGACGCGTCCCCTGCTTCTGGAAATTCAAGCCCTCGTCACCCATTCCCCTCTCGGTACTCCAAGACGGACCGCCATCGGCATCGACACCAATCGGATCGCTCTTCTGGTCGCCGTTTTGGAAAAAATAGTCGGTATTCAGCTTTTTGATCAGGATATTTTTGTCAATATCGCCGGCGGCATCAAAATCAGCGAACCGGCCCTCGATTTAGGGATAAGCCTCGCCCTCTATTCCAGTTTTCGGAACATGGCTGTCGATCCGAAAATGATTTTTATCGGTGAAGTCGGCTTAACCGGAGAGGTCCGCGCCGTCAGCCTGATCGAACCGCGTTTGAAAGAAGCAGCCAAACTGGGGTTTACCAAAGCGGTCCTTCCGCACGGCAACACGAAATCTAAATTTAGTGTTGAAGGAATGGAGCTTCTTCCGGTAAAAAATCTGCAAGAGTGTTTACATAATATATTTTAACCGGGGTCCTTGGTCCATAGTCCATGGTCCACGGTCCATTTTTGATATGGATTTTTTCAACGCCCTCTCCGGAAATATCGCCTACACCACAATTTTTCTCCTCCTTCTTCTTTGTGGATTGGGAATACCCCTTCCCGAAGAACTGACCCTTTTAATGGCCGGCTATTTGAGTTACGAGGGGGCAGTGAGATTAGAGCCGATGTGGATGGTCTGCGTCGCCGGCATCACCATAGGAGACGCCCTTTTATTTCTGATCGGCAAAAAATGGGGGACTAAAATCGCGGCCCACCCGAAAATTGTAAAATTCTGGCATTTAGAACGACAGGCCAAAATCAAGAATTACTTCAAAAAACACGGGACAAAAACTATTTTTGTGGTCCGATTTTTGTCGGGGCTTCGGGGGCCGGCCCACATGCTGGCCGGCTCGATGGGCTTTTCTTTCTGGAAATATCTTCTGACCAATTTCAGCGCCGTCCTGATCCATGTCACCCTGGTGGCCGGTTTGGGCTATGTTTTCGGCAATCATATCGATGCCGTCCGCAAAGACTTGGAATCGGCCAAACACGTGGTGATTGTGATTGTTTTAATTGTTGCCTTTGCCCTCTTCTTAAAATACAGCTATTCCAGCAAAAAAATTCCGGGGAGCTAAAATATATGAAAAAATTATGTTGCGTGTTGTTGGGAATTTTCTGTTTGGCATTTTCTTCAACCAATTTTGCCGCTGCCGACTATTCCAGCAAAGAAAAGGGCTGGCACAAAGGGGTCTATCTCTTGGGCG
>JAUYJH010000092.1 GCA_030688705.1 Deltaproteobacteria bacterium | reverse complement strand
TCTCTTGATCTCTTGAGCGGCGGCCTTGGGCAATTGCACCGGCAGACCCTGTTGCAACAAGGGAGCGGTGATCATGAAGATAATCAACAACACCAACACCACATCAATAAACGGGACAACATTGATTTCAGCGAGAGAATGGTGATGGGTTCCATTCGGCGGGGTAACTTTCATGAACGAGACCCCAGATTTTCCTGTTCCACCCGGTCGATCAGATCGTCGGTAAAATCGCCCAAGACTTTGGTGAAGCGGCGGATCTTGTTGACAAAAACATTGTAGAAAATAACGGCGGGAATGGCGGCCGCCAAACCGATGGCGGTTGCAATCAGGGCCTCGGCAATGTGAGGCCCGACGACCGCCAAAGAAGAGGCTCCGCTCTGTCCGATTTTAAAAAAGGCGTTCAAAATGCCCCAGACGGTTCCGAAAAGACCGATAAACGGGGCGGCCGAGGCGGTGGTGGCCAAAAACGGAACCCCATATTCTACCTGTTCGATTTCTTCTTCAAAGGCCCTGCGAATATCCCTCTCCACCGGCTCTTTTCTGGTTTTGTGTTCTTCCAGAGAGCGCTGGGCCACCTGAAAAATCTCAAAGGCAGGCCCTTTGCGCACCCCTTTGCGGGTGGCGACTTCGTCCAGTTTTTTGGCATCCCAAAAGACCTGATAAAATGACTCGGTCCTTTCTTCGTCCCGCTTGATCTGACGGTGCTTGGCGATGATGATGGCCCAGCTGACGACCGAAAAAACAAGCAAAATAAAGATGGTCAGCTGTACCAGCGGGTCGGCATGAAAGATGAGATAAATGAGATGCTGATTTTCGGTGGTGGTCTGTTCAGCCGGGCCCGGCTGGTTCATGGCTTGCAGTAAAAGCGATAGCATACGGGTCTCCTTTTTTAAGAGGAGCCATCTTATTGATATAAAGGAGAATGTCAATTGCCACTTGGGATCAAGTTTGATAGGAGGGGCCAATGTCATCAAAACCAATCGGCATCTTCGATTCCGGCGTCGGCGGATTAACCGTTCTAGCGGCCACTCGTCGTCTTTTGCCAAACGAATCTTTGGTTTATCTTGGCGATACGGCCAGGGTCCCTTATGGCAACAAATCGGCCGAAACGATCTTAAAATATTCCGAAGAATGTTGCGCTTTTTTGGCCTCAAAAAATGTGAAAGCGATTGTGATCGCCTGCAATACGGCGAGTGCGCATGCGCTTCCTTATCTTCAACACCGGTTTCACTTTCCGATCATTGGAGTCATAGAACCGGGGGTCGAAGAGGCTCTGCGCGTGAGCAAAAATCGCCATATCGGCCTGATCGGAACGGAGGCCACCGTCCGGAGTGAAATTTATGCGAAAGAATTGAAAAAGAGGGATTCTTTAGCGACCGTCTCTTCTCAAGCCTGTCCTCTTTTTGTGCCGCTCGTGGAAGAAGATTGGTTGGATAACGAGATAACGCGCGCGGTGGCGCAAAAATATTTGACTTCGTTTGGAGAGAGCAATATCGATACCTTAATTTTAGGCTGTACCCACTATCCCTTGCTGAAAAAAGTGATCGGCGAGTTGTTGGGTCCGCAAGTTTCGCTGATCGATTCTGCTGAAGCGATTGCGAGAAAGTGCCTGACTCTTTTTGGGGAAGGGGCATCCCTGCCTGCCGGCAGGCAGGCAAAAGTGTCTGGCTCTTTCTCGCCACTTGAGATTTATATCACCGATTTTTCCAGCCGTTTCGAATCCATCGCCAAACGGTTTTTAGAAACTACTCTTCCCCCGATAAAAAAAGCGGTGCTCTAAGTCTGACATTTTTTCGCATTGTCAACTCTCGGACCATCTGATAGCCAAACCGCTCAAAATATGGCTCCTTTGGATTCTCAAACTATTGCCCGTCTTGAATCGATTGCCAAACAGTTGCGGGTCGACAGTTTGAAGGCCACCACCGCCGCCGGTTCCGGCCACCCGACAACATGCCTCTCCGCGGCCGATTTGGTTGCCGGTATTTTTTTTCATGCCATGCGTTTTGACCCCAAAAATCCTAAAGACCCCAATGCCGACCGCTTTGTTTTATCCAAAGGACATGCGGCGCCGATCCTCTGGGCCGCGTGGGCCGAAGCCGGTTTCATCAGCCGTGAAGAACTGGTGAATTTGCGCAAAATCGACAGTCCTTTAGAGGGCCACCCGACGCCGCGCATGCCGTGGGTCGATGTGGCGACCGGTTCGTTAGGGCAGGGGTTGTCTGTGGGCTTAGGCCAGGCGCTCAATTTCAAAAATCTTGATAAAAACGATGCAAAAGTTTTCGTCCTTTTGGGCGATGGCGAATGTGCGGAAGGGGCGGTTTGGGAAGCGGCCTCTCTTGCGGGGCATTACAAAGCGAATAATCTCATCGCTCTGATCGATGTGAACGCGTTGGGCCAAAGCCAAGGGACCATGTACAATTATCACCTTGAAAATTATTCAAAGAAATTTGAGGCCTCTGGCTGGCGCACCATTGAGATTGATGGACATCACATGAAAGAGGTCCTTCAGGCTTTGGATGCCGCCTGCGCTGAAAAAGAAAAACCGGTGGCGATCATCGCCAAAACAGTCAAGGGAAAAGGGGTTTCGTTTTGTGAAGGAAAAGAGGGGTGGCATGGCAAAGCCTTATCCCAAGCCGATCTGGAAAAGGCGATTGCAGAGCTGGGGGGGGTGGAGCCCTATTCTCCGCCGGCAATCCGCAAACCCGCGGCCTCTGCCGTTGCTTCCTCTTCTCCCAAAGAACCAGAGCCCCCGCATTATAAAATCGGCGATCCGGTCGCCACGCGCGCCGCTTACGGCGAAGCGCTGGTCAAATTGGGGGCCGCTGATTCCAGGGTGGTGGCATTGGATGGCGACACCAAAAATTCAACCTATTCCGAAAAATTCATGAAGGCCTATCCCAATCGTTTTTTTGAGTGTTTCATTGCCGAGCAAAACATGGTCGGCGTGGCTTTGGGTTTGGCCACGCGGGGTAAAATTCCTTTTGTTTCCACCTTTGGCGCGTTTTTTGCGAGGGCTTATGACCAAATTCGGATGGCGGCCATTTCGCAAAAGCCGATAAAATTGTGCGGCTCGCACGCGGGGGTCTCCATCGGCGAAGATGGCCCCTCGCAAATGGCGCTGGAAGATTTGGCCATGATGCGGGCTATTCCCCACATGGCGGTTTTATATCCTTCCGATGCGGTCTGTTGTGAAAAACTGGTGTTTGAAGCGGCCCAATATCCGGGAATGGTTTTCATTCGGACCGCCCGTCCCGCGACTCCGGTTATTTATCGGAATGAAGAAAATTTTCCGATCGGCGGCTCCAAAGTGCTGAAAAGTTCCGGGAAAGATCAGGTGACACTCGTGGCGGCCGGCATTACCCTGTTTGAGGCTCTTAAAGCCCATGACATTCTGGCCAAAGAGGGGATTGCCGTGCGGGTTATTGATTTGTATTCCGTCAAGCCGGTCGATCAGGAGACGCTGGTAAAAGCGGGAAAAGAGACCGGCCACTTGATCACCATAGAAGATCATTACCCGGAAGGGGGCTTGGGCGACGCCGTTTTGGGAGCGGTTTCGGAATTTGGAATAAAAGTTTCAAAACTCGCCGTCAACCAAATCCCGCGCTCCGGCAAACCGCAAGAGTTGATCGACCTTTGCGGGGTTAGTGCCAAGAGTATTGTTGAGAAAGTGCGGAGTCTGATGTGTCATTCTGAGCGTTAGCGCCTGCCTGCCGGCAGGCAGGAAGAATCCCGGTCCCATCGGGATCCTTCCCCTTCGACAAGCTCAGGGTCAGGATGACATCACGGGGGAACATGAAAAAAATTATAATCACTTTGCTGTTGGTCCTTAGTCCATGGTCCATGGTCCATGGTCCGGCTCTCGCCCTTGATGAAAAAGGTTACGAAACACTAAACGTTTTCACCAAAATCCTGAATTATGTCGAAACGGATTATGTTGAAAAGGTCGATGACCAGAAACTCCTGCGCGGCGCCATTCGCGGCATGCTTTCAACGCTTGATCCCCACACGGTTTATCTTTCCCCAGATGTCTACAAATCGCTGAAGGCCGATACTTCCGGCATTTTCGGCGGCGTTGGGCTTGAAATTACGGTGCGCGGGGGCTGGGTGACGGTGGTTTCGGCGGTGGAGGGAACGCCGGCTTTCCGCGCCGGAATACAACCGGGGGACCGCATCCTGAAAATCGACGGTCAATCGACTAGAGAAATGGATTTGGCCGATGCGGTCAAAGCAATGCGGGGCAAACATGGGAGCCGGGTCCTTCTCAATATCTCTCGTCAGGGGGTCAAACAGCCCTTTGATGTTTCCATTGTCCGTGAGGTTGTAAAAGTCCCCAGCATTCGGGCCGAACTGCTGGAAGGAAAGTATCCCTACATCAAAATCAGCAGTTTTCAGGAGAGGACCAACAATGATCTGAAAAAGGCCCTGAAAAAATATGAAAAAGAAATTATCGCCAACGGTCTTATTCTTGATTTGCGCAACAATCCAGGCGGCCTTCTGGAACAGGCCGTGCAGGTCTGTTCCGAATTTTTGGACAGCGGCGTGGTGGTGATTACCGAAAGCCGCAGAAAAGAAATCGAAAAAAGATCGGTTGTTCCCGATCCGGACAGAATTCCGGGGGACTTTCCGATCGTGATTCTGGTCAACGGCGGGTCGGCTTCGGCCTCCGAGATTGTGGCGGGTGCCCTTCAGGATCACAAGCGGGCGCTCATCATGGGGACGCAGACGTTCGGCAAAGGCTCCGTGCAATCGGTGGTGGAGTTGGGCGACGGCTCGGCGTTAAAAATAACGATCGCCCGTTATTACACGCCGAGCAAACACTCCATTCAGGCCGCGGGGGTCAAGCCCGACATCATTGTGGACCCGACTCCCCCCTCGGAAAAAAAGCCCGAAGGAGCGCCGATCCGGCTCCGCGAAGAGCATCTTAAGGGGCATTTGAAGGGGGCGCTTGAGGGGAGCGAAGAGCCCAAAGATGAAGAGCAAGTGGTTGAATTTGTGGCGCCGGCCCCCATCGGCGCGTTTGATTATCAACGACAAAGAGCCGTTGATTATTTGAAAGACCCGTCTTTTTTTGAAAAACAAAAAACGAAAAAGAGAAAATGAGAGCCGTTGCCAAACTGAAACCCAAACCGGGGCTTGAAATCATCGACGCCCCCAGGCCGGAAGTGACCTCTCACCGTGTATTGGTCAAAGTCAAAGCCGCCTCCATCTGCGGCTCCGACATCCATCTTTTCAAATGGGACTCTTGGGCCAGCAGTAATCTGGAGCCGCCGCGGATCATCGGCCACGAAGGGGCGGGAGAGGTTGTGGAAGTCGGCGAGCAGGTGGAAGGAATCAAAGTGGGCGATCATGTCTCTTTTGAAAGCCATATTCCGTGCCTGCATTGCGCCCGCTGCCGCACCGGAGAGATGCATCTTTGCCGTGATTTGAAAACCATCGGTTTCGGGGTCGACGGCTGTTTTGCCGAATATATTTCGATGCCAGAAATCTGCTGCTGGAAAAACGAAAAATCACTCCCGTGGGAAATTGCTTCCATTCAGGAGCCGCTTGGCAATTCCGTTTACGCGGTGGCTGAAAGCGAAGTGGCCGGCAAACAGGCTGCCATTTTTGGCGACGGCCCCACCGGTCTTTTCGCGGTGGCGGTGGCCAGAGCCCTTGGAGCGGCCACCATTTTTGCCGTGGGAGCCTCTCCCTACCGGATGGAGATCATGAAAAAACTGGGGCCCGATTATCTGATCGATGCCTCAAAGGGAGGCGTTGCCGATTTTATTTTGGAAAAAACAAACGGAGACGGGGTCGATTGCGTTTTGGAAATGAGCGGAGCGGAAGCGGCCATTCACGATGGTTTCAAAGCGGTGCGCAACGGAGGTTCTTTCACGGCGTTTGGAATTCCGGCAAAGCCGATTCAGATTGATGTAGCAAAAGAAATTATTTTAAAAGGGATTAAAATTATCGCCATCCATGGCAGAAAAATGTTTGATACCTGGAAACAGATGGCCATTCTCTTGAACAGCGGCAAACTGGATGTCTCTTCTGTCATCACCCACAAGATGCCGATGAGTAACATCGCCGCCGCCATGGACCTTCTCACCAAGAATCCGATCGAAGCCGGAAAAATCGTTTTGTTTCCTTAAGAGGCTTTTGATAAATGATTTCTCGGTGTCATTGCGAGGAGGCCCAAAGGGCCGACGAAGCAATCCACTTGATTTAAAAGGGAGATTGCTTCGGCCTATCAGCCTCGCAATGACAAAATCAACAGGCTCACTAAATGGGAGTGGTGGAAAATGAATAATTTCACGTTTGTCATCCTGAGGCGTAGCCGAAGGATCCCGATTTTTAACGGGATTCTTCACGGAGTTTACCCTGAGCGTAGCCGAAGGGTTCAGAATGACATCGCGATTTTCATGCATTTTCCACCACTCCCTAAATTGTCAAAATGATAACGGAAAGGGTGAAAATTGACTCTTTCGTCAATATTTTGGCTCCCGCGGCGTTTCATATCTATTTGATATCTGAAATGAAAATGTAAAAAAAGCCGCACCGTAACATTGGCATGCCACTTGCTTTCTAAACGGTATCGTTTGGAGGCATGTGACATATAAGTTACAAAAAAAGCGGGTCTTCGGTCTTTTGTCTTCTGTCTTCGGTCTTTTCCTAATCAATGGATGCGGCAGCAGTGACAGCGGAGGTACAACGGTAGCCGCGCAAACCGTTGGGGGCGATGCAACGGGGGAACAGACTTCCACTTCGGTAATGTCAGCCGGTGACGTGATGTATGTCAGCTTTGGCGGCAATTCCGCAAGCGTTGACTTCAGTGGCGCCAGCGGTTCTTTTGAATTGCTTCTGCAATCCCAGGCGACCGACGCCGCTTCCAAATCGATCACTCTTTCCGCTCTAAGCGCCGGCAAATCATTTTTTCTTTCTGAATCATCAGAGGAAGAAGGGCTTGAAGAACCGCTTCTTCCCTCGGCACAATCCCGTCTGGAAAGTGTGCTAAGGGATGAAGAGCGGCTTTTGATGAATGTCGCTTGGGATGGTGGCAATTCCCAATTGTTTTCTTCCGTCAGCGCTTCCGCCGGAAAATCGGTCGGTGGGGGCGGGGGCCCCAGCGCCGCGGTATCGGTTAATGACACCGGCACCTTTCGTGTTTTGTCCTCTTTAACCACCGTCACTTCCTACACTACGGTAAATGCCACGGCGAAGTGTGTGAACGACACGGTTGCCATTTATATAGACGATGAAATCACCTCCACCAATCCTTCAGATCTGCCGCAGGCCGATATCGACACCCTTTGTGCCAGTTTTAAAACGTCTCTTGCAACAACCTCCAGTTTGTTCGGCGGTTATTCCGACATCAACGATGACGGCGTTGCCGTTGCCCTGATTACGCCGGCCGTCAATCGTCTGGGGGCCGCGAGCGGCGGCATTGTGACCGGATTTTTTTATGCCGGCGATCTTTTCGCGCGGAGCAGCTCCATCCCGGCGAGCAATTATCGTGAAATCGTCTATCTCGTCTCTCCCGATTCTGACGGCGTTTATGGCACCAAAATTACCAATGCCTTTGCGATGTCGAATTTTTTGCCGGCCGTTTTTCCGCACGAGATGCAGCATCTCATCAACTATTATCAGCGGACGATTGTGAGAAGCGGGTCTGCCGAAGAAAATTGGCTCAACGAGGCCCTCTCTCATTTGACGGAAGATCTGGTCGGCTACGGCCGGGAAAATTATTCGAGATATAGTCTTTATCTAGCCTCACCGCAGAGTTACGCCTTGGTGGCGTCTTCTAGCCCAAGTCTCGCCCAGAGGGGCGCGGGGTATCTTTTCCTCCGCTATCTTTACGAACAGAGCAGTTTAAGCGCCACTTTTTTGAAAAACATGGTTCAGACAACGAATAGCGGTGTCGACAATGTGGTTGCAGCCTATCCCTCAAAACCAGCCGACTTCGACTCTTTCGGAGAATTTTTAAGGCGCTGGGCGGTGGCCGTCGCCTATACCAACAGGGGGCTCACCACCAATTCCAAATTTATTTACAATGCCAGAACTCTTAATTCCACCACCGGTAATTATGAGGGAGTTTG
>JAUYJH010000087.1 GCA_030688705.1 Deltaproteobacteria bacterium | reverse complement strand
AGCCGCGCGATTTCTTGGCTTAATGCGTTCATGTCTGGACCGTATTAGGGCGTGCAATCATTTGCAAGTCTGTTGTCATTGCGAGGAGCCGAAGGCGACGAAGCAATCCCTCGGTCCTCACCGAGGGATTGCTTCGCTTTGCTCGCAATGACACCGAACTGCTCGCGCAATGACAACGATTTTAATCTTTGATCTTTGATTCTATTCCGACTAGAAGCTCCCTCCTATGGCCAATGAACTGATTTTAAACGTCACCCTTGGGGAGGCCCGCGTCGCCCGTCTTGAAAACGGTGTCGTCTCGGAGCTCTACATTGAACGGACCCGCGAGCAGGGGGTGGTGGGGAACGTCTATAAGGGAAAGGTGGTCCGCGTTTTGCCCGGCATGCAGGCCGCCTTTGTCGAAATCGGCCTCGACCGGACCGCCTTTTTGCACGCCCACGATGTGGTGCAAGAGATGACCCGCTTTGAGGCCGACATTGACGACGAAGAAGTCGATGAAAAAGAACGCCCCCGCCGTTTTTCTCATCGCCCCCGAAAGATAGAAGACCTGCTGAAAGAGGGTAAAGATATTCTGGTGCAGGTTGAAAAAGAGCCGATGGGGACCAAGGGGGCAAGGCTTACCTCGCATATTTCACTTCCGGGCCGCTATTTGGTCTATATGCCTACCGTCAATCATATCGGCATTTCGCGCCGCTTGGGTGATCAAAAAGAGCGAAAAAGGCTTCGTTCCCTGATTGAAAGCGCCCGCCCCAAGGGGAGCGGGTTTATCATCCGCACCGCCTGCATCGGCATTTCAGATGAAGAAATCACCGCCGACATGCAATATCTGATTCGTACTTGGAACGAAATCGAACAAAAAGCGGCCAAGGCGCAATCACCCGCCGTGGTTCACGCAGAGCTGGATGTTCTGCTCCGGGTCGTTCGGGATCTTTTTACCTCCGACATCAACCGCCTTGTGATCGACAACAAAGAAGGCCACGACCGCATCCGCGAATTCGTCAAAAATTTCATGCCGGGACTCAAAAGCACCATCCAACTCTATGAAGGCCATGAACCGATTTTTGATCATTACGGAATCGAGATCGAAATCACCCGCGCGCTGGGGCAGAAGGTCTGGCTGAAAAGCGGCGGCTACATTATTATCGAACAGACCGAAGCGCTGACCGCCATCGATGTCAACACCGGCCGGTTTGTCGGGCGCCGCAATTTGGACGACACCATTTTGAAAACCAATCTCGAGGCGGTCAAAGAAATTGTCTATCAGCTTCGCCTGCGGAGTATCGGCGGAATCATCATCCTTGATTTTATCGATATGGAGCGGATGAGCGACCGCCAAAAAGTTTTCAACTCTCTTAAAGAGGCCTTAAAGAGCGACCGCGCACGCACCACCATCACCAAAATTTCAGATCTGGGGTTGGTAGAGATGACCCGCAAAAGAACCCGCGAAGATTTGCGCCGCCAACTGACCGACCCTTGCACTTATTGCGAAGGAAAAGGGTATCTCAAAAGCCCCACCACCGTTTGTTACGAAGTTTTCCGTGAGATCCAGCGTGAAGCCCAGGATTCCAAGGGAAAACAGATGGTTGTTTTTGTCCATCCGCAAGTGGCCAATATTTTGTACGATGAAGAACGCCGCTGGCTTGAAATTCTGGAAGAGCGTTACAAAAAAAGAATCAGCGTCAAAACCGTTGCCGAGTACCACATGGAACAATTCGACGTGGCCGAAGGATGATTTTTAAAAGAAGGGGAATTGAATCATCATCTGGGCCGGCCCCAGATCTATCGCAATATTACCGTTGCTATAGACGGTGACCGTATTCATGGGGGCGAAGTTGTCGCGGATATTCTGGTTTTTCTCGTACCATTGCGCCAGGGGGAGCTTTCGGTCGGGTTGTCCATTTTCTGAAGGAGAGTCGGGATGGGCTATAATGGCTGCGTTCATCACGCTGTTTTGAGCGTGACTCAAAAAGGAGAAAGATAAAAAGACAAGTAATATCAGTGATATATATATTTTTTGCATCTTTACATCCTCTCAACTTAGTTATCGTCGATTTTTCAAAATAGTTGCTTGCCTAATCGTTTCAAATCCGCTAGTTACGCACCTCTTCGAAACAGGGAGTGTTTATGTACGCAATCGTTGAACAGGGTGGCAAACAATACAAAGTGACCGAAGGGGCCAAGCTCTTCGTCGAAAAGATCGACGCGAAAGTCGGCGCCAAACAGGTTTTGGAGCCGGTTCTTTTGATCGGCGGCGATGGCAATCCCACAATCGGCACTCCGGCTGTGGCGGGTGCCAAAGTCGAGGCCGAGGTTATTGAACAGGGAAAAGACAAAAAAATTCTTGTTTTGAAAAAGAAACGCCGCAAAGGGTATCGCAAAATGCAGGGGCACCGCCAAGCCTTTACGGTATTGAAAGTTAATAAAATTATTATATAGTTTTTGGTCTTCGGTCCTCGGTCTTTGGTCCCTGGTCCGTACGGGGTTTCTATGGCACATAAAAAAGCAGGGGGTTCTACAAAAAACGGCCGCGATAGTAATGGGCAACGGCGCGGCGTAAAACGGTTTTCCGGCCAGGTGGTCAAAGCGGGTAATATTCTGGTCCGTCAGTGCGGCACCAAGATTCATCCCGGCCTGAATGTCGGCGTCGGCAAAGACTGGACCCTCTTTGCCAAAATGGATGGCGTGGTTACTTATCAACGCCTCGGCAAAGATCGTAAGAAAGTCAGCATCCTTCCTGCAAATTCCAAATCTTGATTTTATATCCTGTTTTTTGGTCTTCGGTCCTCGGTCTTCTGTCTTCGGGCCATAATTTATGAAATTTATCGATGAAGCCATCATTCATGTAAAAGCCGGCGACGGCGGAAACGGCTGTATCAGTTTCCGAAGGGAAAAATATGTCCCGCGCGGCGGCCCCGACGGCGGCGACGGCGGCCATGGCGGCCATTGCATCGTGCGCGCCCGCACGGGACTCACGACTCTCATGGACGTTCGCTATCGGAAAGAATTTAAAGCCGATTCCGGAACGAACGGCATGGGGAAAAAAATGTTTGGCAGAAGAGGGGAAGATGCCGTGATCGTGGTTCCGGTAGGAACGCTGATAAAAGATGCCGCGTCGGGCAAAGTATTGGCTGACATGACAAAACCGGATGAAGAATTTATTGTGGCAAAAGGGGGGAGGGGGGGGAAAGGGAACGCCCGTTTCGCGACCAGCACCAATCAGGCGCCGCGAAAAGCAGAAGAGGGAAAGCCGGGCGAAGAAAAAACAATCAAGCTGGAACTCAAACTTTTGGCCGATGTGGGCCTCATCGGTTTTCCAAACGCCGGCAAATCGACGCTTATTTCCGCCATCTCCAACGCCCGCCCCAAAATTGCCGATTATCCTTTTACCACCAAGGTGCCGCATCTGGGTGTTGTGGAGCTGGGCGACGAACGGAGTTTTGTGGTGGCCGATATTCCGGGCTTGATAGAAGGGGCTCATCAAGGGGCCGGAATGGGGATTCAATTTCTGAAACATATCGAGCGGACAAAAGTATTGTTGCACCTTATCGATATTCACGGCCCGTTACACGAAGATCCTCTGAAGGCCTATAAAACATTGCGCGCCGAATTGAAGGCCTTTAGTCCCGATTTGCTGCACAAGCCGGAAATTATTGTTTTGACTAAGATGGATATTTCTGAAGTGAAGGGAAAAGCGGCCAAAATAGGGAAAGAGGTTTTCACCGTTTCCGCCGCCAAACGAGAAGGTCTTAAACCGTTATTGGAGAAAGTCTGGTCCTGCTTATGCCAACACACATGACACCGAAACAATTGGCGACACTGGCGGCAAAAGCGGCGGATGATGTTCAGGCCGTCGATCTTCAAATTTTGGATTTAACATCGCTGACCAGCTTCACCGATTATTTTATTATCTGCTCGGGAAAGTCCGACACGCAAGTAAGGGCGATTGCCGATTCCATTGCCAAAAACCTGAAAGCAAAAGGGAGATTGCCGTTGGGGATGGAAGGCTACAGCCAGGGGCAATGGGTGTTGGTCGATTATGGAGATATTGTGGCCCATATTTTTTATAACGAAGTTCGCCCTTTTTATAATCTCGAAAAACTCTGGGCCGATGCCCCGAGGTTAATTTTATGAACCATAGACCGCTTTTACTGATCGTCCTTGATGGTTGGGGCTATTCTGAAAAAAAAGAGAATAACGCCGTTGCCTTGGCCCGCACCCCTGTTTGGGACAAACTGGTGCAAGACTATCCGATGACTTTGCTCGATGCGAGCGCGCAGGCGGTGGGGTTGCCCGCTAAAACCATCGGCAATTCCGAAGTGGGGCACATGAATATCGGCGCCGGGCGGATTGTTTATCAGGATTTAACGCGGATCAATGCCGCCATCGAAGATAAAAGTTTTTTTGCGAATCCCGTTTTGAAAAATCTGGCCGCCACCGTTAAAAAATCAGGGGGGGCTTTGCACTTGATGGGCCTTTTGTCCGACGGCGGCGTCCACAGCCACGTTGATCATCTTTTTGCCCTGCTCGATTTTGCCAAAGCGGAGAAAATTCAAAAAGTTTTTGTCCATTGTTTTATGGACGGCCGCGACACGCCGCCGCACGCGGGCGAAAATTACATCAAAAAGCTGGAGGAAAAAATCGCCGCCGTCGGTAATGCCGCCATTGCCACGGTGATCGGCCGCTATTACGCCATGGATCGCGACAAACGGTGGGAGAGAACCGGCTTGGCCTATAATGCGCTGGTTTTGGGAGAAGGGGAAAGGGCTCTTTCGGCCTTGGAGGCGGTGCAAAAATCGTATGCCAACAAAACAACCGATGAATTTATTTTGCCGACGGTGATTGTAAAAGAGGGCAAGCCCGTTGCGACGATTCGGGATAACGATGCCGTTTTATTCTTCAATTATCGGGCCGATCGGGCGCGGCAGTTGACAAACGCCTTGCAAAAAGGGCCGAAATTATCAGCCTATGTCACCATGACCCGCTATGAAAAGAGCGATGCCTATCCGGTCGTGTTTGCCCCGCAAAATTTGGACAATGTTTTTGGCGAAGTGGCGAGTAAAAATAATTTAAAACAATTTCGCATCGCCGAGACCGAAAAATATGCCCACGTTACTTATTTTTTTAACGGCGGCCAGGAGATTGAATTTGCCGGTGAAGAGAGAGCCTTGGTTCCAAGCCCAAGAGAGGTGGCGACCTATGATTTAAAGCCCGAAATGTCGGCCAAAGAGGTAACACAAGAAATTTTACAGCGCCTCGATTCCAAAAAGTACGACTGTATGATCATCAACTTTGCCAATCCCGATATGGTAGGGCACAGCGGTCGTTTGGACGCGACGATTAAGGCTGTGGAGACGGCAGACAAATCCTTGGGAGAGGTTTTGTGCAAACTGGCCGGCGTTGGTGGCAGTGCCATTGTCACCGCCGATCACGGCAACGCCGAATGTATGGCCGATGAAAAGGGCTTGCCGCATACCTCGCATACGCTCAACAAAGTGCCGCTCGTTTTGGTGACGCCGGAAAAAAAACAATGGCCTCTTAGGGATGGCGGCAAGCTTTGCGACATTGCCCCCACGATGCTGCAATTATTGGGAATTAAAAAGCCAACAGAGATGACCGGTCAATCGTTGGTTGCATAAGGTGCCAGGCTCCTCGTGAGTCACGAGGAGCCTGGCACCTTATGCTTTCTCTCCTCTTTCCCAACCGCTGTATCGGCTGTGAAGCATGGCTCGAAAGCAAAGGTCCGCCGCAAATTTGCGCCCGCTGCCACTCCGGTTTGAATTTTTTAAAAACACCCGCCCATCTTCCCCGTCTCAAAAAGCAATATTTTGAAAACGCCTACTCCGCATTGGCTTATGAGGGGGATGTCTTGGATTGGGTGCATCAATATAAATATTATCGACAATTTCATTTTGTTCCATCGATGGGGGCGCTTCTATTCCAATTGGAGCTTGAGTGGGAACGATATGATGCGATCACCTATGTCCCTCTTCATTGGCGCCGGCAATGGATGCGCGGTTTTAACCCGGCCCATCTGTTGGCCGATCAAATCACCAAAAAAACGGGGCTTGCCCTAGTGCATGCCTTAAAAAAGACAAAACATACAAAGCCGCAGGCGAAGATGGACGGGGAAGAAAGACTGCAAAACATTAAAGATGTTTTTGGTCTTTCAAAAAACGCTCTTCGGCAAATTAACGGAAAAAACCTTCTTTTAATCGATGATGTCCTGACCACCGGTTCCACCGCCAACGAATGCGCCAAGGTGCTCAAAAATGCCAAGGCCAAAACCGTCGCAGTGTTGACCCTCGCGAGAGCATTGTGATAGGTTTGCCAAACTCATGATAAGAGATTATCTCAATGCCGCGGTGGAGATTGCGAGAGAAGCGGGGGAGTTGCAACTTGACGGCCTCAATAAAGCCAAAAAAATTGAATATAAGGGGAACCGTTTCAATATTGTCACGCAAGTCGACAAGGCTTGCGAAAAGCTGATTGTCAATTTTCTCAAAGACAAATTTCCGTCCCACGACATTCTGGCCGAAGAAGGGACTGATATTAAAAAAGATTCAGAATGGCTCTGGATTGTCGATCCGCTGGATGGCACTGTCAATTACGCCCACGGCTATCCCCTTTTTTCCGTTTCGATCGGTCTTCTCCACAAAAGCAAGCCGGTGGTCGGGGTGGTTTATGAGCCGAACCGCAACGAAATGTTTGTCGCCGAACACGGGGGCGGGGCGATGCTGAACGACAAACCGATCCGCGTCACCCAAAACAAGACGATTGAGGGTTCCATGATCTCCACCGGTTTTGCCTATAATGTGAATGAAACACGCCTTAACAATATCAACCATTTCAATGATTTCATAAAAAAATGCCATGCCATCCGCCGCGACGGGGTCGCCTCGGTCGATATGTGTTACATTGCCTGCGGGCGCTATGACGGCTTTTGGGAACTTTTTTTGAAGCCGTGGGACATTGCCGCGGGGGCGGTGATTATAAAAGAAGCCGGAGGCCAACTCTCCCTGTTCGACGGCAAACCGCTCGATATTTTCGGCGATGAAATCGTGGCGAGCAACGGTTTGATACATGAGGAGATGCTGGAGATTTTAGGTTGTCATCATGAGAAGTGAGACGTGTGTCATTGCGAGCGCAGCGAAGCAATCTCCCGGTATTTTTGCAGATTGCCACGTCGCCTTCGGCTCCTCGCAATGACACAGTTGCAATGACTGGATAATATTATGATCGACCCAAATCAGAAACCGGACCCTGCCGTTAATCCAAGCGATGTCTGTTATCGCGCCTTTGAATTGATCAAATTAAAACAGTTTGAGGATGCCGAAAAATTGCTTTTGGGGATGATGTCCAGAACGCAGGACTCGGCGGCCGACGCCCTGTATCACTCCGTTTTGGGAGTCCTTTATAAAGTGAGGGGAGACCCCAAAACCGCGTGGCGCCACTATACGCGGGCGGAAAAACTGCTTCCAAAAGATCCGGCGTTAAAAATTATTTCGGCCCGTTTTTTGATCGAACAGTTTGCCGAATACGATCAGGCGATCAAAAAAGCCAAAAAAGTGTTGGAAATCCTTCCGAACAATCCGGTTTTTACGCACCAAGCCTATATTACAATGGGTTTGGCGCATTGTTTGAAAGGAGAAAAAAAGAAGGCGGCGGCGATGCTGGAAAAATCATGGGGAAATGATTTTGAGGGTTTTGTCACATCAAAAAATATCGATTTTACTCTGGTTGAAATGCTTCTCAAAAGAGACTGGGGCGAGGACGCCTGCTTCCGGTTTATGAATAAGGCCTTGACCTTTGCCAAAGGGAGAAAAGAGGAGTCCTTCACCGACTCTTTTCAAAAAATGCTAAATGCGTTTGAACAGGAATAACCGTCGTACCGTCGTACTGTCGTACCAGCTACCAGTGTACTAAAAATGTGGATCGATACCCATTGTCATTTGGCGGGCGCAGAATACGATGCCGATCGCGATGCCGTTTTTCAACGGGGGCGTGAGGCGGGGGTCGAGGCGTTTATTGTGATCGGCGCCGGAGACGGCCTTGAAAAAAATGCCTTCGCGCTGAAGGTGGCCGATCAGCATCCGGATGCTTTCGCCGTCGTTGGCATACATCCGCACGATGCCTCCAAAGTGGATGATGCCGGCGCTTATCTGGACAAACTCAAAGACTGGACGCGCCATGAAAAAGTGGTGGCGATCGGCGAGATTGGTCTTGATTACCACTACGATCACAGCCCCCGCGACGTGCAGCAGAAACGCTTTAGAGAACAACTGGCGCTGGCCAAAGAACTTGATTTGCCGGTTTCCATACACAGCCGCGAGGCCTGGATAGACACTGTTCGCATCGTAAAAGAATTTTTGCCTCTCAAAAAAGGGGGCGTTTTTCACTGTTTTGGCGGCACCCTGGCCGAGGCGAAAGAAGTTGTCGATTTGGGATTTTACATTTCGATTTCGGGCATCGTGACCTTCAAAAAATCGCAGAATTTGGCGGAAGTGGTGGCACAAATGCCCCTGGATTGCCTGCTGATCGAAACCGACGCCCCTTTTCTGGCGCCGGTTCCCAATCGGGGCAAAAGAAACGAGCCGGCCTTTGTGGCCCTTGTCGGGGAAAAAATCGCGGAAATCCGGAATTTGCCCAAAGAAGAGATAGCGGCAAAGACATCGGAAAATGCAAAAAAACTGTTTTTATGAAAAATGATCCCCTGAAGCTATTCCATCATTATTGGAAGCAAGCGGTGGAAAAAAACGATCCCGTCGCCGACACCATTAGTCTGGCCACCGTGGATGCCGGCGGCAAACCCCATGTCCGGACTGTTTTTCTCAAGACGTTTCGCCATGGAGAGATCGGTTTTGTCACCCGGGCCGGCGGCAAAAAAAACGCCCATCTTGCCCATTGCAACGACGTTGAATTTTCAAATTTTTGGCCCACCCTTTTTCTGCAGGTGCGGATGCGGTGCACGGTGGAAGAAATGGACGAGGGGCTTCTCGATCTTCTTTGGAGCTTGAGGGCGAGAGACGCGAAAATCATGTACCATCTCGGTTTTCACCAGTCGGTGGTCCTTCCCTCTTACCAATTTCTTGTCGGTAAATTCAAGGAGATGCAGGGAAAGTGGAAAGGGGAAAAGAACATCCCCCGCGCCAAATTTTATATCGGTTACGTTTTTCATCCTTATGAAGTGGAATTTTTGCACCAAAAAAAGAGCCGGCTGAATGAGCGGTATCTCTACGAAAAAAAAGGGGATGCTTGGGCAAAGACGGTTTTGGCCCCATGACCCCCAAAAACAAAAAAGCCTTTTGAGCGCGATGTGCATTCTCAAAAGGCTTTTTTTAAACTCCCTGTCACCTTCCTTATACAACCCAATCCTTAAGCTGCTTGCCCGCTTTGAAACGGGGAACGCGGCGCGGTTTAATGTTGATTTGCGCGCCCGTTTGAGGGTTGCGGCCGATGCGGCCTTTTCTTTTGGCGGCATAAAATGTGCCAAAGCCGGTCAAAGTGATCTTGTCATTTTTGCGAAGACACTTTGCCACGTTGTGCGTCGTTGCGTTGAGTACTTTTTCCGCCAGAGCTTTGGAGCATTTGCAGTCCTTGGCAATGTAGGAAACGAGTTCTGCTTTTGTCATGATAGTCACCCCCTTAAGGCGATTTAGATTTGCCGATTTTTGTTGTCGACATGATCGCAAGGCCAACCTAGCGCAGTGTTAAAGAGAGCGTCAACCATAAACTCAAGCGTGACGTGAAAAAAATGACCATGCAGACTGCAAACCGAGAATGAAAAAAGCAGAGATCGGGGTTGACATTGTGGCATGCTGTTTGCATAATCCCCTGCCATTATGGTCAAATCTGCGGAATTGATTTCGGTCAACATTGAAGAAGAGATGAAGAGCTCTTACTTGAGCTACGCGATGAGCGTGATCATCGGTAGAGCCCTTCCCGACATCCGGGATGGCTTAAAACCGGCCCATCGCCGCATTCTCTACGCCATGTTTCGCGAGGGGCTTCTCTCCAGCAAGCGTTATTCCAAGTGCGCCGGTGTCGTCGGCGAGGTTTTGAAAAAATACCATCCCCACGGCGATGCCGCGGTCTACGATACTTTGGTTCGCATGGCCCAAGACTGGAACATGCGCTATCCCTTGATCGACGGGCAGGGGAATTTTGGATGCTTTACAGGAGATACGAAAGTTCGATTGGCGGATGGATCAACCAAATCCTTTCTCGATCTGGTGCAAGACAATGCCCAAGGCAAAACCCACTTTACTTACACCATCACTTCAGACGGCAGTATCAAAATGGCCCCCATTCGAGCGCCAAGGCTTACAAAATCAAATGCACCCATTGTCCGTGTCACGCTTGATAGTGGGGAACAGATTACATGTACACCCGACCATCGCTTTATGTTGCGCGATGGAACCTATTGCGAAGCCCAATTTTTACAATCGGGCAGTTCGTTGATGCCTTTATACAGCCGACTTTACGCTGGAGAGGATAAAGACTTGAAAGGCTATGAAGAGGTCTACAATCCTCACGATAACAAGTGGGTATTTGCTCATCGCCTTGCCGATGCCTGCAATATGGCATCCCTAAAAATGTCACCCCGGCGAAAGCCGGGGTCCAGAAAATCATACAAACACTGGATTCCGGCTTTCGCCGGAATGACAAGCATGGGCTTTTTAGAGATGCCCAACGATCAAATCAGCGAGATTGAAAAATTGCGCAAAGGTAGTGAACTTTGCACGGAAAATACCGCACATTTAAATCATAAAGTTCTATCTGTTAAACCTGCAGGCAGTGCCGATGTTTATGATTTAACCGTTGATGGGACCCATAATTTTGCTCTGGCCTCTGGCGTGTTTGTCCACAACTCCATAGACGGTGACAGTGCAGCAGCCTACCGTTATACGGAAGCACGATTGACCAAAATTGCAGAAGAGATATTGGAAGATATCGACAAAGATACGGTCGATTTCGTCCCCAATTTCGACGGCTCCACCGTGGAGCCGGTGGTGCTCCCTTCCAAAATTCCCAATCTTCTGCTCAACGGCTCCGACGGCATTGCCGTCGGCATGGCGACCAAAATTCCGCCTCATAATTTGAAAGAATTGGTCAACGGCCTTGTTGCCATGATTGAAAACCCGAAAATCACGATACCGGAATTGATGAAACATATTCCAGGCCCCGATTTTCCAACGGGAGCGGCGCTTTGCGGCCGCGAAGGAATCAAAAACGCCTACAACACCGGTCGCGGCAAGTTGATTATTCGCGCCAAGGCGATGATCGAGCCGATCGCCAAGGGGGATCGCGAGGCGATTGTCATCACCGAAATTCCGTATCAGGTGAACAAGGCCCGTCTTGTTGAAAGAATCGCCGCCTTGGTGAACGACGACAAGCTGGAGGGAATTTCCGATATTCGCGATGAGTCGGACCGTGACGGCATGCGCGTCGTGGTGGAGCTTAAAAGGGGCGTGGTGGCCGGCATTGTTTTGAATCAGCTCTACAAACACACGCCGATGGAAGAGTCCTTCGGCATCATCATGCTGGCCATCATCAACCAACAGCCGAAGGTCGTTAATTTGAAAGAGATGCTCTATTTTTTCGTGGAGCATCGTAAAGAGGTCGTGACCCGCCGCACAGCCTATGATTTACGCAAGGCTGAAGAGAGGGCCCACATTCTGGAGGGCCTGAAAATCGCGCTGGAGCATATCGACGAAATCATCGCCCTCATCAAAAAATCGAAAGAACCGCAGGCGGCCAAAGAGGCCCTGCGGCTGAAATATAAATTGAGTGATATTCAGGCGCAGGCCATTTTGGATATGCGCCTGCAGAGGCTCACTGGTCTGGAGCGGGCCAAGATTATCGAAGAATATGAAGAGTTGCAGAAGATCATCAAGGAATTGAAAGCCATTTTGGCCGATGAGCGCAGAATTCTGAAAATCATCACCGATGAGCTTAAAGTGATCAAAGAAAAATTCGGTGATGAGCGCCGCACCGAAATTCAGGGGGCCGCGACGGAAATCAAAGAAGACGATTTAATTCAGGAAGAAGAGATGGTGGTCACCATCAGCCATGGCGGTTACATCAAGCGGAATCCGGTCAGCCTTTATCGGGCCCAGCGCCGCGGCGGGCGCGGAAAAACCGGCATGACCACCCGTGAGGAGGATTTTGTCGAAGATCTTTTCATCGCCTCCACCAAGAGTTACGTGCTGGTTTTTTCATCCAAAGGAAAAGTCTATTGGCTTAAAGTCCATGAAATTCCGCAGGCGGGGCGCGCCACCAAAGGAAAGGCGATCAATAATCTGGTCATGATGGCCTCGGATGAAAAGCTGGCGGCCATCATGGTGGTAAAAGAGTTTGTAGAGGGGAATCATGTGGTGTTGGTGACCAAAAACGGAACCATCAAAAAAACGGAGCTGACCGCCTTTAACAATCCCCGCGCCAGCGGCATTATCGCGATCGGTCTGGATGCGGGGGATGAAGTAGTCGGCGCCAAGCTGACCAACGGCAAGCAGGAAATCGTTCTTTCCACAAGGCAGGGAAAGGCGATTCATTTTCATGAAGAGGATGTGCGGAGCATGGGGCGGCAGGCGGGCGGCGTGCGCGGCATTCATCTTGCCAAGGGGGATGAGGTTGTGAGCATGGAGGTTTTGAACGGCGATCAGGTGATGTTGCTCACCGTTACCGAAAAAGGTTACGGAAAACGGACCGAAGCGAAAGAATACCGCGTGCAGTCGCGCGGCGGCACCGGAATTTTCACCTGCAAGATTACCGAGAAAAACGGCCCTGTTGTGGGTGTGATGCAGGTGACCGAGGGTGAAGACATCATGCTCGTCACCGACAAGGGGAAAATCATACGTACAAGAGCGTCTGGCATTTCAATTCAGGGAAGAGCCACACAAGGGGTGCGGCTTATCAATGTGGAAGAGGGTGAGCGGGTCACATCCGTGGCGCGCCTTGCCGAAAAAGAGGAAGAAGAAATCGCCGCCATAACGCCGGCGGATAAAGGAGAATAACATGGCACTGGAAAAAACGCTGGCGATCATCAAGCCGGACGCGCTGGAAAAAGGAATCATCGGGGAGCTCTGCAAGCGGGTTGAAGACGCGGGCCTTAAAATTGTCGGGATGAAAATGATGCAACTGACCCCTAAAAAGGCGGAGGGGTTTTACGCCGTTCATCAGGGAAAACCGTTTTTTGCCGCCCTTGTAAAATATATGTCGAGCGGCCCTTGCGTGGTGATGTGTCTTGAAGGAGAAAATGCGATCAAGCGTTGGCGCGACACGATGGGGGCGACCGATCCGGAAAAGGCGGCCGAAGGGACCATCCGCAAAGATTTCGGAACCAACATCGAACGCAATGTGACTCACGGAAGCGACGCCGCAGACACCGCCCGTTCAGAAATCGGCTACTTCTTCGAGTCCGGAGATCTGATGCATTACGAGTGGATTTAAGAAATTGTCATTGCGAGGCTGTTGCGTATATCATTGCGAGCGCAGCGAAGCAATCTCTCTCTACCACCGTTTCTTTTTCGACTCCGGCACCGACTCCAACAACGGCGGCAAGTCGTTTGTCTGAAATTGTTCGCGCGTGTCAATCCCTTCGATGTGGGGATAGTTGTCAATAAAGGCCTCTAAATTGGGATAAAGATTGTCTGCCCCGGCTGCTATGGCATTTGCAAACATTTCAATATTGGTTTTTGTTTTTCAGAAATAGGCTCTTCACTCTCCACCTGAAAGTTCGCCCCATAAACCTGAATCGTTTGTGTCACTTTTTGAACCATTTTTCCCTCATTATAGTTATCGGCAAACTGGCACCAAAAGTTGCCACGAAGGTAAGCCACAATCCGTCACCAAAAATTCTCTCTCCCTTGAGGGGGAGAGGGTTAGGGAGAGGGTGATAAGCACCTGTTGGGTGAAGACACCTTCGCGGTCACCCGCCCCCTAACCCCCGCCCATCAAGGGCGGGGGAATAATATAAAAAAATAAACTGACGGATTGTGGTAAGACAAAATGAAATTGACAATATAATTATGCAATATACAATATTATTGTGTATATTGTCGATTTAAAGCGGTTTGAAAGGGCTCTGGAAGAACAGGGCTATGCCACCATCGGGGCCTTGGCCAAGGATTTGGGGGTTCATCGCAACACCGTCCACTACTATCTTTCAGGTCATGGCGTTTTCCCGGAGGCCTTTGAGAAGCTTCTTTCCCGACTTCGATTAAGACCCGATGAAATTTTGATCCAAACCGAAGATTCCCATTTGGCTTCTTTAGAGGCGATATCTACCCTTATCAGTCAGTTGCAGGCCGAATATCCTACTACTGCTTTTGTTTTGTTCGGCTCGAGGGCTCGCCAAAAATCACAAAAATATTCCGATTGGGATATCGGTGTTTATGATGAAAAAGATATTCCCCACGATATTTATAGAAAGATGCATCAAATAAAGAGCGATTACGAAGAGTCTTTGCCTTATAAAATTGACATTGCTAATCTCAATCGGGCCGACAGCGATTTTTTGAAAGAAGCATCCAAAGGATGGATGTTTCTCGGAGGTTCGCTTAAAAGCTGGTTGGATTTAAATAAAAAGCAAATATTTAAAACAAAAAAATCGGTGAAAAAGGAGTCGCTCCCCTCACCCTAACCCTCTCCCACAAGGGGAGAGGGAACTAAGGTTAAGAAATTAAAATTGTAATTTTATGTTCTACCAGCCCATCTCGCACACCGCGGATATCGGTTTTAAGGTGTGGGGGAATACGTTGGAAGAATTATTTTCCAATGCCGCGCGGGCGATGACCGACTGTATGGTCCAGATCGATGACGGCATCCCGACCCAAACTATTTTTGTCCAACTCAAGGCCGACTCGCTCGAAGAACTCCTCGTTCAATGGCTCTCCGAAGTTTTATATCATTTTGAAACCGACGGCCTGTTGGGGCTTGGATTCACCGTCGCGCAGTGCCAGATGAAAGATTTTAAGGCGACGATCCACGGCATTCCATGGGACCCCGAAAAACAGCCTCTAAAAACACAAATCAAGGCGGTCACTTTTCATGAAATGAAAGTCGAAAAGAAAAAGGATCGCTACGAAGTGCAGGTCATTGTTGCTGTTTAGGACTGCCACATTTTGCCCCTTGGGGGTGATTAAGGGATAATGTATAATCCATCGGACCGAAGACCGAGGACCAAAAGCCAAAATTTAGGAGGTTTAAAATGAAGAAAATAGTCTGGATTTTAATGGGACTGATGATCGTGAGTCCCGTTTGGGCGAAAAAGAAAAAAGAGGAGGGGCTTAAAAAAGTGATCGCCGTCGGCGCGGTCAACGCGGGGATGCTTTCTTTTCAAAACGACAATCCAACGGGTTTGAGCACGCTTTTACAGGATAAAGTCAAAAAACAGCTTGAGAAAACGGGACACTATGCCGCCGTTGTTGTTGAATCGGCCAAAGAGGCGGGTGTGCAGGATGCCGACGCCGAATTCATGGCAAAAATGCAGGCCAAGCAGGAGGCGGGGCAGGAACTCACACCACAAGAATCACTCAAGTATTCCGAGGTGGCAATGAAACAACAGATGGCGGCGATGGGGCCCATGATGCAGCAGTTTGGCATGGGTGGCGGTGCGGCTCACAAACCGGTGGCCGCGCAGGCTTTGCTGACTTTTTCTGTGAGCACCGGCCAGGGGGGGATGGATACG
>JAUYJH010000081.1 GCA_030688705.1 Deltaproteobacteria bacterium | reverse complement strand
GCCAGCCGGGTTGCTCTAGATTCCAGCATGCTCAGTATCATAGGCTTATCCCCTCGCCTTGTTTGTGGGGTGATTGCTATTAGCGGGGTCGGTTATAATTTTTTGAATGAAGAGGCATATCAGCTTGGAATAGACGAGGGTGTCTATCAAACCCTCTTTAGCAAAGATGGGCTCTCGAAGAGTTTTAGAAAAAAATTATCTCCGATCTTCTTTGCAAAACGATCCTCTCCCCCCTTTCTCATCCTTTATGCGGCAAGAGATCAGAAAGAGATAAAACATTCATCACAAGATCTTTCTAAATGGTTGATGAAGGTGGGAGCCCAGAGTCAGATATATTCTATTCCAAAAGAAAGTCACAAAAGCACGGTGCTCGCTTTGAGCCGTGCAAAATCTCCGGCGACTTTAATGACCGTATTCATAAAGACAATGGATTGTTCAGAGCAATAGGGAAATCCCCTAGTTAAAAATCCTGTTTCCCCCGATTGTTGCTCCACTCATTTCGTTGTAGGATTGAACCAGTCAATAGCTCAAAAAAGAAAGGCTCATTATATGAATAAACATTTAAGCATTTCAAAATTAGCAGTTCTTGCGGGTCTTTCACTTTTCATTTTCTCCATTGGTAGCGGTTCAGCAAGAGCTGCGGAGACACAATGCAAAATGAATTTCGTAATGAAAAGCTGGTCCGTCTTTTACAAGTCGGGCAAAGGGAGTGGAACCATTACTTGTGATAATGGTCAGAATGCCAAAGTACGTCTTCGAATGCATGGTGGAGGTCTGACTTTTGGTAAAGATAAAACCTTGGATGGTCACGGGACATTCTCGAAAACCGCAGACATCAAAGACCTGTTTGGTTCTTATGCGACAGCAGAAACCCATGGTGGAGCCGGTGATTCTGGAGCTTCTCAAGCTTTAACAAAAGGCGATGTCTCACTCGCTTTGACAGGTTCGGGAAAAGGCGTTAATATTGGGATCGATTTTGGAAGTTTTAAAATTTCAAAAATTTAAATATCAATAACGATATTTAATCGTAACTAGAGAAAGGGGATTTTATGTTATACAAAAAAATTGGCTATCTGTTTTTAGCCGCCCTATTTTGCATGGGGATGAGCGGCAAGACAAATGCGGAGGAATGGCCGCAATCAGAAAGTCCTGATGCCTGCCAAGGTGGCTCTCAGGAAACCGAACCTTGTGGTCGGTGGTATTATCTGACTGAACTGTCAAATCCGGATGCTTGGCAATCAGCCACCGCAAACCGTGAAGTGCGGGGGCGTTGGTATGGTGTGCAAAAAGCGGCTAAACAGGTTGTCTATAAAAAAATTGTATACCGCGGTATCCAATTTGACTTTGACAAATCAAATATCAAAGCCGAATCGATTCCGATTTTGCAAAAAGACATCGATAACTTAAAAGAAGAATCGCAAAAAAACAAAACGATCCGCATCGTCGGTCATACCGATTCGAAAGGGAGCGATGAGTATAATCAAAAGCTCTCTGAAAGACGGGCCACTGCGGTTAGAGATTATTTTATGAGCCAAGGGATAGATGGCAACCGCCTCATTGCTGAAGGAAAGGGAGAAGCCGATCCAGTGGCGCCCAATACCATTAATGGCAAAGATAATCCTGAAGGAAGAGCCGAAAATAGACGCATTGAGCTCTTAATTCCACAGTAAACAAAGAATCAAAGATGTTCATAAAAAGAGGGGAACGATCGTTCCCCTCTTTTAGTCTTTGATAGACAAATTCTCTCAAAAATATAAAAGAGTCAGGGAATGACAGTAGGAGTTACCGTCATCATGGCCTTTTTACTCGCAAGTCCCGCTTTTCAAAATGAGTCGGTGATCCCAAAAAAATTCACCTGCGATGGGGAATATCTCTCTCCTGCGCTGCAATGGAAAGAGGCTCCGGCAGGGACAAAAAGTTTTGCTTTAATTATGGATGATCCCGATGCTCCGCCCGGGACATGGGTCCACTGGCTGATCTATGATTTGCCGGCTGTAACAACGATGGGAAAATATGGGAGATAGAAGCGCTTTTAGAGAATTTGCAATTCAACCCCGAAAAAATGGAGCAGCAAGATCACCAATCCGATCACAATCCGGTAAACCCCGAACATCCTAAACCCATGCCGGCTTAAATAGGCGATGAACGATTTGATGGCGAGCATGGCAACAACAAAGGCCACAAGATTGCCGATCGCCAGCAGGCCGATTTCATGAGCCCCCAATCCATTTCCGTTCTGATAAAATTGGTGCAACTTGTAAAGCGTTGCGGCGAGCATGGTCGGCACCGCGAGAAAAAAAGAAAATTCCGCCGCCGCTTGGCGCGTCAGTTTTTGAGTAAGCCCCCCGATGATCGTCGCCGCGGACCGCGACACGCCGGGGATCATCGCGATCGTCTGAAAAATTCCGATTTTAAACGCCGCCGGAAAAGTGACGTCGGACTCTCCCCTTGTTTCGGTTTTCCGGAACCACCTGTCGACAAAAAGAAGAATCACCCCCCCGGCCAAAAGGGAAACGGCCACAACAAGGACATTCTCCAAAAGCGCATCGATCTGATCGCCAAAAAGCTTCCCCAAAACGGCCGCGGGCAAAAATCCGACCAACAGTTTCAGATAAAAATTCCATGATTGGACAAAGCGTTTTCGATAAAGAACCACCACCGAAAGGATCGCCCCAAACTGGATCGCCACCGTGAAAAATTTCGTGAATTCCTGTTCGGCAATCCCCATCGCCGAAGAGCCGATGATCATATGCCCCGTCGATGAAACGGGAAGAAATTCGGTGATCCCTTCAATCACCGCCAAAATTATCGCCTGAATGATGGACATAAACAAACGGCTTACACGGCCTTTTATTTTTCGACAACCAAAAATTCCATTGCATTCGTCGCGCATCTTCTCTAAAGAGGCGCTCTTATGGCAAATGAGGAAAATAATTCGCAGCAGGTTATTTTTTCGATGCACAAGGTGAGCCGCGTGCACCCCCCCAAG